>SYGQ01000148.1 GCA_005799475.1 Planctomycetia bacterium
GCTCGCCGTCGGCGAGTCGGGAGATTGCGCGCGCGCGCGGACCTCAGCGCGACCGCGCGAAGTGGCCTCGTCGAGGAGCGAAACGAGCGTCACATTTTCACCGCTTCTGGTCTTGAGCGGTCGCTTGTCAGGACCGAGTACCGCGCCGAATGGCACATGCACGAGTCGCGCGTCGGGGCGACCGAGGCGCTTCGTCCAGCCGATCAGGGCGGCGGCGTCGAAGACATCCTTGAAGTGATCGCGCTGCCGAGCATCGACACAGTAGACGACGAGGTCCGCACCGAGATCCTGCACGCGGTAGCGCACGGCGGCGAGGTCGGTCGTGGCGTAGAGCGCGGTGCCGTCAGACTTCTGAATGAGCAGCGGCCGCTCGCGGCCAGCGAATCGAACCACGATCGCGCCGGCGTCGCGCTCGGCGAGGCCTGCATCGACGAAGGCCTGCACGGTGGGACCGAGTCGGTCACGGAAGAAACTCTCGCCGCGGCTGTGCTCGTCGGTGAGGATCACCCCGAGGATCTTCGCAGTCGAGAACACCTCGCGCATCGTGATCTCGATGAGCGTCTCCCATTCGGCGACTGTGGCGTGGTCGCCGCTTTGAAGTTTGCGAAGCGTTTCGTGGGCGTGGCCGAGTGCCTCGGCCGCGCCGTCATTCTGCGCCGCGAGTTCCGCAAGGCGATGCGGCCCCGCGCCCGTCGTTCGCGCGGCGGCGAGCCCTGCTTCGTCGTTGCGACCTTCGTTCTGCGCGTGTCGGTAGGCTCGATTGAGGTCGTCGAGATTCGCGCGCGAGAGATCGGTGCCCGCACGCATCATCGACGCGAGCGTCATGGCGATCGGAAGTCCCCAGTCTCCAAGGTGATTCTGGCGATACACGCGCCAGCCAAGTCGTTCGTGGAGCCGGGCAATCGTGTCGCCGATGATGGTCGCGCGAAGGTGCCCGACATGCATTTGCTTGGCGACATTGACGCCGCATAGGTCGACGGCAATCGTGTGGGATCCTGCGTCATCGGGCACGCCGAGTGCGGGGGTGTCCATCGCCTCAAGTGCGCGCGCGAGCGCGGCGGTCGCGATCGTGAGATTGATAAACCCCGGTCCTGCGACCTCGGCCTTCTCGATGAGCGCGGTCGGTGTGCGTGCGAGCGCGGCGGCCGCAGCCTGCGCGACTTCACGCGGGTTCTTGGAGAGCTTCTTCGCGAGGGCCATCGCAAAATTGGCTTGAAAGTCGCCGAATGACGGGTTCGCGGAAAGCTTGAGTTGCGGATCGACGGCCTCGCCGGCCTCTGGCAGCGCCGTGGCAATGGCCGCCCTGAGTTCGCGCTCGAGGGCAAGGGCGATATCGGCGGCGTGGGCTTCTGGCTCAGTCGACATGGGCGAGAAGGTACGCCGCTAGCCCGCGAGGACGACGGATCCCTTCTTATAGATGCGATCCATGAGGGCACGGTGTCCGTGCGAGGCGCGAGGTTGTGCGCGCCCGGCGCAGAGTCCGTGCGTGGCGACGACCAGCATCTCCACGAGCGAGTGAAAGTCGGCGACGGCGATGAACTCCGGCCCCACCGTCCCGCGTGCACGAGGGTTCTTCGCGGCCGCGGCAGCCGTTTCGTCGATCGCCACCATGTTGTGGTAGTTGCCAAGCGGCAGGCACAGGCAAGTGGACTCGTAGCCAAACGCCGCGAATGCTGTCGCCTCGCACGCGCCGCCTGGCATGAGCTTGCGCTGCCAGCGGAAGTGTGGATTCGCCTTCGCATGGGCCACGAGGAGATCACTGATCGCGTTGGTGAGTCTCGGTGTGAAGACGCTGATTCGGTCGCCGACGCGAAGGATCGCGCCGGCCCCGATGGGGGAGTCATGCGGGAAACTGCGTGAGTTCTCGAGGCAGAGCAGCCGAGCGCCTTGCGGGATCAGGCCACCCTTGGCCGCGTGGATGGCTCCGATGAACCCAACTTCTTCGGCGACGGTGAACAGCAGCCCGACAGGGCGCGCGCGCCTGGTGCCGAGGAGCCGGTCGAACGCTGCGCATGCGGCCGCGACCGCGGCAAGGTCGTCGCAGGCATGCGTCTCGAGAATGCCGTTCGTGATTCTCGGGGGCGGCAATCGCCAGCGACCGATGTCGCCAGGTGCGATCGCCTGCGCGATCTTGGGTGAGTCGAGCCTCGCCAGTGCGCGCTTGAATGGGGTTGCCGCGGCATCGAGCCGAGAAATCGTCGCGCCGTGGCGGGTTCCGGTGCAGTCGACGATTTCGACGGCGGACCCCACGAAGTATGGATTGTGGACGCCGCCGCGGAACTCAAGCCAGACGCTGCCGCGAGGCGCTCGTGGCGTTGTCGCTTCGAGGACGACGAACGCGGGATGGTCAAGGTGCGCCGTGATGAGGAGAGGCGTCGCCCCCGGACGCGCGTCCCTGCGCACGATGAGGTAGTTCCCGGCGTCGTCACGGGTGACGCGCACGCGTTTGGCTCGTGCGCGGAGCCACCCGTCGATCCACGCCATGACTCGTTCTTCGCGGCCGGCGGCGGTGGGTGTGCTCGTCAGTTCCAAGAGCCAAGTTTCCTCGCGGCGCTGGCGTGTGTTCGGGAGGTTCGCGTGAGCCATGAGGCAAGGATAAAGTGAACCGTCCGAGCCCACGCATGCTGTCGCCCATTGAGGACATTCTCGAGGATCTGCGTGCGGGGCGCGTCGTCGTCCTCGTTGACGATGAGCGCCGCGAGAATGAGGGGGACTTCGTGTGTGCGGCCGAGCGTGTGACCCCGGAACTCGTGAACTTCATGACGCGCGTGGCCGCGGGATATCTGTGCGTGGCGATGGATGCGCGGACATGCGAGCGACTCGAACTCTCGCCGCAGGCGGGGGTCAATTCAAGCCTCCGTGGGACGGCGTTCACAGTCTCCGTCGACGGCCATCCGCGACACGGCGTCGGCACCGGTATCAGTGCAAAAGACCGCGCGGCAACGATCCGCCTCCTCGCGAACCCAAAGAGTCGCGTCGACGACTTCGTGCGGCCTGGTCATATCAATCCGCTGCGCGCGCGCGAAGGCGGCGTCCTCGTCAGGACCGGACAGACCGAAGGATCCGTCGATCTCTGTCGACTCGCGGGCCTCGCCCCGGCGGCGTGCATCATTGAAGTGGTCCGCGAAGACGGCGAGATGGCGCGCATGGATGACCTCGCGCAGGTCTGTAGGCAGCACTCGCTCAAGATGTGCTCCGTGGAGCAGGTCATCCAGCACCGGCTCAAGCGCGAAGCACTCGTACATCGCGTTGCGCCGCGCGATGGGGTCGCGATCGACACTCCCGAGGGGCCGTTCCGACTCTTCGCTTGGCATAGCGCGATCGATGCACAGCCGCATCTCGCGCTCGCCCTTGGGGGCATCGGCGACCTCGATGCGTCGGGTCGGCCGATCGTGCATGACGACGCCGTGCTTGTTCGCGTCCACCGTCGCGATGTGCTCAGCGACATATTTTCCGCGACGCGTGTCGACGGTGGATGCAGCGGGCACGAGACGATTCATGCGTCGATGCGCGCGATCCATAGGGCGGGCAAGGGGGTGCTCGTCTACCTGCGCACGGAACACGATGGCGACGCGCTCTCGGACATGATCCACCAAGTGCGACGAGTGGCCGTCGAGGATGTGAACGCGCCGGATCTCACCTCGCGCAATGGCATCGCCTCTCGAACGCACCCAGCACGCGAGAGGGAGTTCGGGATCGGGAGCCAGATCCTCCGTGACCTTGGCGTGAGGCGTATTCGCATTCTCTCAGACCACGCGCGCGAGCTGCCGAGGCTCCAGGGATTCGGCATCGAGGCCGTTGAACAGGTGTCGATCACATGAACACGACGACGCGGATGGTGTGTCCCGCCATCGTGGCCCTGATGGCGTGTCAGTCGGTGCCGAGCACGGCGCCGTCAACGGACCCACTGCCGGTCACACCCGCTGCTGAAGCAGGCGCGGTACTCGATCGCATGGAGGCGCAGGGGAAGTCGATGACGGACTTCGCCGCAAGCGTCACGGTCGAGAAGTTCGAAGCCCTCACCGAGGAGCGCGAGATCCGCCGCGGACGAGTCGCGGTCGAAGGCGCAGTCGGACCGGCCCGTCGTATCGGTGTGGTCGTTGACGAAGTGATCGACGCCACCGGCAGGGGATCGCCCGACGGGCGACGCTTCGTTTTCGCGGAGGGGTGGCTCTGCGAGTTCGACGCGACGATGAAGCAGTGCATCCGCCGGCAGATTGCCCGCGAAGGTGAAGCCGTTGACCCGCTGCGAGTGGGTGACGGGCCATTCCCGGTACCGCTTGGACAGCCGAAGGCCGAAGTTGTGAAGGAGTTCTCGGTCACGATGGCTCCGCTGCCTGACGCGGCGTTTCTGAAGTCGCTCGCCGCACGGGCCGACTCGCTCGTCACGCTTCGGCTTGTGCCGCGCGCGGGCACGCCGATGGCACGCGAAACAGGTGCCCTCTTGCTCGTCCTGGAACGAGAGACGCTCGCGCCCGCTGCGGTCGTTGTTGAACAGGTCAATGGCGATCGGACGGCGGTGGTCTTTCGGGGTGCGAAGATTGACGCGGGGCTCGACCCGGCCTTCCGCGAACTTCTGACCTCACCGGACACCACCGATTGGAAGACGGATGTTCGGCCGCTGTCGTGACCACGCCATCAGCGCCGGCGCGGCGCTGGTGCTCGTGTTGGTGACACCAGTCGCCGCACACGCGCGGCAGGGTTCCGCCGTCCCCAAGTCAGTCGAACCAGCGCCCGGCGTCGTCTCGGCCGCGAGCGCCGAGTGGCTCTCAAAGGACGAGCAGCGAAACGCGCGCGTGGAGCACGGGCTTTGGACGCTCGAGGATCTTTCCGATCAGGCTGGCCGTGCGCGTGCGGCCATCGACGCCGGCGTGCCCGGGGTGGTGTCGGAGGCTGTTGGCGTCGACGCCCCGCTGCTCGCCGAGGCGCTCATCGCGCAGGGTCGGTGCGGCGACGCCATCGCCGCTCTCACCGACTTACCGGGGATCGCCGCTGCCGCGCTGCGCGCCGAGGCCTTCGAGTGCATGGGCCAGTCCCGCGAGGCGGCGCAGGCCGGTGAAGAAGCCGTGCGTGATCTTGATCTGGAGAAAGCCAATGGTGGCGCGGATCTCGTTCGTGCGGCGCGCGCGATGATGGTGATGGCGCGCACCAAGGGCGCTGATGTCGCCGCGTGCGAGCGGATCATGGCGACGCTTGCGAAGGCGCGCGAACTTGATCGCCTCGACTGGCGCGCCAGAGTCACCGAGGGGCGATTCCTCATCGAGAAGCACAACCTCGAAGAGGCGGTCGCTGCGCTCCGCGAGGCGCTTCGGCTCAATCCGCGCTCGGCTGAAGCGTGGTTCTTGCTGGGTCGGGTGGCGCTCATGGGCTTCGACTTTGACGGCGTGTCGCGTGCCGCAGCGGCGATTCGTGCTGCTGCCGCGACGGTCGACACTTCCGCGGTCTGCGCATTCGCTGCCCTTCTTGATGCGGAGTCCGCCTGCGCGCGCTTCGACGCCGGCGAGGCCATCGCCGCGCTCGCTCCCGCGCGTTCAGCCATGCCCACGCTCATTCCGGCGATCGCGCTTGAGGCGGCAGCGCACGCCCTGGAGTACGACTTCGAGGCCATGCGACGATCACTCGCTCTCGCCGACGCGCTTGCACCGCGCTCGGCGCGCGCCACCTGGCAGGTTGCCCGGTACCTCGCGCTCGCGCGCCAGTACGCGGACGCGCGCGACCTCCTTCTCGAGGCACAGTCGCGCGAACCCAACTGGAGCGTTCCGCGCAACGAGCTCGGCCTGCTCGAAATGCAGGCCGGACACGATGAGCCCGCGCTCGCGGCGCTCACCGAGGCCGTGCGGCTGGATCCGTTCGATAAGCGGGTCGCTTTCAGTAAGCGGCTCATCGAGGAACTCCTTACTTGGAAGGTGTTCGAGAGTGATCACTTTCGCGTGCGATGCAAGCCCGGGGTGGACGAAGCGCTGGCGGCGGCGATGCCAGCGGAACTCGAGGCGATGTACGAAGAAGTCACCACGCGATTCGCGCATGAGCCCAAAGAGAAGACCACGATCGAGCTCATGCCAGACCACGCCCACTTCGCCGTGCGCATCACCGGCATGCCACAGATCCACACGGTCGCTGCCAGCACAGGTCCGGTCATCGCGCTCGAGCCGCCGAAGGAGATTGGTCGTGGCCGTTCCATCGGCCGCTTCGACTGGCTCGACACGCTTCGCCACGAGTTCGTCCACACCGTGACGCTGGACCGCACGCTGAATCGGATCCCACATTGGTTCACCGAGGCGGCCGCCGTCGACCTTGAACACAAGCGGCGCGACTGGGCGACCTACGAACTCCTTGCGCACGCGCTCGAGGCGGACGAACTCTTCGACCTCGACGCGATCAAGTGGTCCTTCGTCCGCCCGCGAAAGCCAAGCGACCGAGCACAGGCCTATGCGCAGGGGCACTGGATGGTTGAGTTCATGCGCGAGGCCTACGGCTCCCAGGCCATTGTCGGCCTCCTTGACCGCTACGCGCGAGGCGATACCGAGGCCGTCGCCTTCAAAAAGGTGCTCGGCATGACGCGCGAGCAGTTCATGACGGACTTCACCGCATGGGCTCGCGCGCAGGTCGCGTCGTGGCGACTTGCCGAAGAACCGCCCATCGACGAACTCATCACCACCGCGCGTCGAGATGCCTCACTGCCGGAGGGGGAACCACTCGGCGATGACATGGTGCGAGCGCTCGTGTCCAAACACCCCCAGCACGCCGACCTCCTCGAGATTGCCGCGCGCCGAGCGGTCGCGCTCTCCGAAGGCATGCCGCGCGAGAAGCCGATTCCTGCTGGGCTCGATGAAAACGCGCTCAGGGCGCTCGAACAGTACGCCGCAGTCCGCGCCCTTGATCCCTGGCCCCACCAGCGGCTCGCGGCTCGCGCGCTCGAAATCGGCGATCGCGCGGCGGCCGCGCCGCACCTTGAGTTCCTCGATGCGCGCGCCGATTCAGATCCAGCCTTCGCCATCGAACTCGCCCGCGCCCGTCGCGCGGCGAGGGACCCGGCGCGCGCCCTCGAGGCCGCCGAACGCGCCGCGCGCATCGATCCCTACGACCCCGCGACACGAGAACTCGCCGCCGCGTGCGCGATCGAAGCAGGACGGCTCGACCTCGCTCGGCTGCACATTGCCGCGCTCGTGCTGCTTGAGCCCACGCGCGAGCGCCATGCGGAGCGCCTGCGCCGCATCGATGAGATGATCGCACAGGGCAAGGGCGCGCCTACGGCTCGATGAAGTCCAGATCCCTGCCGAAGGGATCCTTGATGAACGAGAGCGCGAGTCCGGCAATCACGAAGCACGCCGCGCCCGTCCACCACACCCCCGCAACGGGACCCTCGGACTGCGCAATCTGCGTGAAGAGCATCGTCACCGGCACGGCGCTCACGCGGATCAGGTTCGGGGTCATCGTCGTGACCGTGGCGCGGACATTGGTGCCAAACGACTCGCTCGCTGTCGTGATGATCACGATCCAGTATCCGCTGAAGAACCCCATCACGATCGTCGCCGCTCCGTACCAAGTGGCGCCACGCGGGCCCATCCACATCACGAGCGCGCAGCCGAGCGCGGTTCCCGACATGAACACCGCGATCGCCTTCGTGCGTGACCGCAGGAATTGCGAAAGGAGTCCGCTCGCGAGGTCGCCGAAGATTGCGCCTGTGTAGTAGAGCGCGACGAGCTGGCCCGGTGATGGCGGGGGGTCGAGACCCATGGCTTTGGCGACGCGCGGCGCGAGTCCCACGATGACCGCGAGCGTGAACCAGATCGGCATTCCCGCCATCACAAGCAAGAGAAGTCGTCCAAGCAGTTGTCGCGACGCCATGAGCGGTATGAAGCCTCGAGACACAGCAGACTCGGCCTTGCCCATCGCGGCGTAGAGCCCGCTTTCGACGACGCCCACACGCAAGACGAGAAGTGCGAGCCCCATGCAGCCGCCAATGAGATAGGCATGTCTCCAGCCGACGGCCTCGCCCACGATGCCCGCCGCCACCGCGCCGACCACACCGACGGCACCGATGACCGTGACGGCGATGCCTCGTCGATGCCTCGATGTGATTTCCGCGACGAGCGTCACTCCCGCGCCGAGTTCGCCGGCGAGGCCGACGCCTGCGAGGAACCGGAGAATCGCATAGGCCGTGACCGGGTCAGCGCGCCCCATGAACGACAGCCAGCCTTCCGTGGCGCCGACGCCGGCGTTGAGGAGGTTCGCGACGGAGTACAGGATGATCGACCCGAAGAGCACCGAGAGCCGCCCGCGCAGGTCGCCCAGAACGCCCCACACAATGCCACCAATGAGCATCCCAATGAGTTGAAGATTGAGGAGCCAGACACCAGTCGTCGCCTGCTCCTCTTGTGAGAGCCCGAGTTCCTTCAGGCTCTCCCAGCGCACCACATTGAAGAGGATGAGGTCGTACACATCAACGAAATAGCCGAGCGCGGCGACCGCGATCGCCACATTGACTGGAGAGAAGAGGCCGACTCGAGGTGTGGAGGCGTTGGGTTCGGTCATGGTGAGAGCGTGGCCGACAGCGTGGCGAGGTCAACATTTCCACCGCAGAGAATCACGCCGCAGGATCCGAAGTCAGTCCGTCCCTTCAGGGGGCCAAGAAGCGCGGCGATGCCGACGGCGGCGCTGGGCTCAATGACGAGTTTCATCCGTTCGTAGACGAGACGCATGGCGTCGCGAATCTCCTCCTCGCGGATGGTCGCGATCGAGTCGACGACATCTCGCACGACCGGCCATGTCAGCTCACCCAGCGAGGTCCTGAGTCCGTCGGCGATGGTGACGGCGCCCGTGGGTGGCTGCCTCACACCAAGCCGCTTCGAGAGTGCCGCGTCGCCAACGCGCTCGGGCTCGGCGCCGATGACGCGCGTGCGCGGCGAAACGCACTGCGTGGCGAGGGCGATCCCCGCCAGCATGCCTCCGCCGCCTACTGGCGCGACGACGGCATCGAGTGCGGGTACCTGCTCGACGAGTTCAATCGCGATTGTCCCTTGGCCTGCGATGACATCGGGATGGTCGTACGGGGGAATGAGCACACCGCCAGTCTCACGCAGGACCTCGCTCGCGACGCGCTCACGATCCGAGAGCGTCGCGCGACATCGGATGACCCGCCCACCGTAACCCTCCACCGCGGCGATCTTCGTCTTCGCCGAGTCTTCCGGCATGACGACATGCGCGGGGATCCCGCGGAGCTTCGCCGCGAGCGCCAGTGCCTGTGCGTGGTTTCCCGAGGAGTGCGTGACCACGCCGCGGGCAGCCGCTTCGGGCGACAACTTCATGACGGCATTCGTCGCGCCACGGAACTTGAATGACCCCGTGCGCTGAAAGATCTCGCATTTGAAGTGGAGCTCGCGACCGGCCTGCGAGTCCATCCACGAGGAGCGCAGCACAGGGGTGCGATGCGCCCACGGGGCAATGCGCGCTGCCGCGGCCTCGAAGTCACTACGGCATGCGGCGTACTCAAGCACGCGGCGGAGGATAGGGGCGCGGCTACGGCTCGCCGGTCTTGGGAGTTTCGCCAGGCACAGCCCAGTCGTAGGTCTGTTTGTAGATCGTCAGCAACGGATCCCATCGGACGGACCGCACATCGCCGAGGTGTCGAGCTTTCTCGACCCACGCAACCGCCGCTGCCTCGTTCTCGACGGACACTTCCGCCACGACTTGTTCGGGGTCTGCGGTCACAAACACGAGATTGCACCGGAGCTTGGACCGCAGCGATGCAGCGTGCTGGAGCGGGTTTTTCGCGAACGAGATGTGGACATTGATCGTCAGTGGGCGACCGAGGCTGCCGTGGTCGTAGACGCCGATCGTTCGGATCGCGCCCGAATTCACAATGCGCTTGGTGTGCTCGCCCGCGAGCGTGATCGAAGTGCTCAGACGGTCCGCGATGGAAGTAAAGGTCATCCGGAAGTCGCCCTGCAACAGTTTGACGAGCCGCAGGTCGGTGTATCGCTGTCGGGTCGAATCCCGCAACATCAGCGCCATCGGAGTCGGTGCCGGCTTCACATCGGTGTCGTGCCCCTGAAGCATGGCGAGCACCGTGTGGGAAGAGCGGTGTTCAATGGCACCGCATGAGGCGCACATCGTGTCCAAGAGGGCGTGAAGGTCGCTCGCGCGCGCGATGGTCAGAAGCGAATCGAGCCCGTTGCTCTGGGCCGTCCACGACAGGCGGTGCACACCCTCGACCGCGGCGATCTTCTCCGCGGCGGCGTGGAC
>SYGQ01000149.1 GCA_005799475.1 Planctomycetia bacterium
GCCCACTGATCGGGGCCACACGGTCAACCCGCAGGGGGCTGCGAAGGTCGTGTCGCTGACGGAGTCGCTCGCGAAACTCCTCGGCACGCTCCCGAGCAAGCTCGAGTTCACTTCGACCGATGGCCAGACCACGGCAGGTCGTAAGACGGGCGCGAAGGTTCGGTTCGGCGTCATGCCCGGCTACGGGAATGACGGGACCGAGGGGGTGAAGGTCGATGGCGTGAGCGCCGAGACGGCCGCGTCCGATGCGGGGATTCAAGCGGGCGACCTCCTTGTGGGATGGAATGAGACGCTGCTCACGGGGCCCGCGGACATGATGGAGCGACTGCGCGAGCACTCGCCCGGCGATGTCGTCAAGGTCAAGCTGAAGCGCGACGGGGCCGAACTGGTTGTCGAAGTGAAGCTCCGCGCCCCCAAGACCGAGTAGGCGCTGCGTGTCTGGCGCCTCCCTCTTTGTGGCCGCGGTGCTCGGCCTTTCGCAATCGACGACGGCTGAACCTCCGCGATGCACGATTGTCGCGAGCGACGAGCCGGCGCCCTCGGGTTCGGTCCTCTGGTACCGCTCTCCAGCGACCGAGTGGACGCAGGCGCTTCCTGTCGGCAACGGTCGCGTCGGCGCGATGGTGTTCGGTGGCGTGCGACGCGAACGAATCCAACTCAATGAAGGCTCGCTCTGGGAAGGATCGCTGGGCGAGCGCGTGGCTCCCGAGTGCGCAGACGCCGTGGACCGAGTTCGGAAGTTGATCTTCCGAGGGAAGTACGCCGACGCCGAAGCACTCGCGCGCACGAGCATGCTCATCGGCGATTGCGCGGACTCGTACCAGACGCTCGGCGAACTCACGATCGAGTCGCCGCTTCCCGTCGATGCCACCGACTATCGGCGCGGCCTCGACCTCTCGACGGGCGTCACGGTCGCGTCGTGGGAAGACCGGGAAAGCCGCATCGTGCGCACCGTGTATGCGTCGCACGCAACAAACGCGATCATCATTCGGCACGAGAGCAGCGAGATCGAAGGCGTCTTCCTCAAGATCGCGCTCGCGCGGGCACCGTCCTGCGAGGGATGCCCCCTCGTGATCACGGCCAGCCCCGCCGGCAACGACGGGGTGATCTCCATGCGCGGCGCCACCGAGGTGGCACCGGGCGAGGGCGTGAAGTACGGCGCCGATGTCATTGTGCGCCATGATGGCGGGTCGTTGCGGATCGAGGAGGGAGCGGTCGTTGTCCGCGCCGCGAACGCGGTGGACATCGTGGTGGTGGCGGCCACCGATTTCCCGTTCGTGGGCCGCGAGCGACAGAAGGCGATCGCGGCACTCGCAACGGGAGCGAGCCTGCCGCGCCCTGACCTCGAAGCCCTCCTCGTGGCGGCACGGGCCTCCGTCCCCGTGAGCGCGTCGGAACGGCTCGCCGATCACGAACGAGCCTGGCGCGAGCGATTTGACCGCTTCGACATCGAACTTGGACCCCCGTGTGTGGAGTGCGAGCAACTCCCAACCGACGAGCGCGTGCGGCGCGAGGCATCGGGCGAATCTGACCCTGGGCTCGCCGCGCTGTACTTGCAGTTCGCGCGCGCTCTCCTGATGAGTTCGAGCGTGGAGGGTGGACTTCCAGCCAACCTGCAAGGGATCTGGTGTGAGCATTACCGAGCGCCGTGGAACGCGGACTATCACATCAACATCAACTTGCAGATGAACTATTGGCCCGCTGAGGTGCTCAATCTCGCGCCGACGGTGGTGCCGGTGACGGAGTTCATCGAACGACTCGCGATCGACGGTCGCGCGACCGCGACGCGCATGTACGGAGCGCCCGGTTGGATGGCGCACCACTGCACGAGCGCGTGGGGCTGGACGGCCCCCGACGGCGGCGCGACCGTATGGGCTCTTTGGCCCCACGGCGGCGGATGGATGGCCGAGACCATCCACGATCATTGGGACTTCGGCCGCGACGCATCGTTCCTGCGCACTCGCGCGTTTCCGCTCCTTCGCGGGGCGGCGGAGTTCTACCTTGACTATCTGACTGAGGATCCCGACTCGGGCATGCTCGTGGGCGGTCCGAGTTCGTCGCCGGAGAACTCGTTCAAGTTGCCTGACGGCACAACGGGCGACACCGGGATGGGCAACACGCACGATCAGATGGTGGTGTACGACCTCTTCGCCAACCTGCTCGAAGAGGCCGACGCTCTCGGAGGCACCGCGCGAGATGATCCTGTCGTCGCTCGCGTGCGCGCGGCGATGCCGCGCCTCAAGGCGCCCCCGATCGGCGCCGACGGACGGATCATGGAATGGGCCGAGCCGTGGGAGGAGGCCGAACCCGGACATCGCCACATGAGCCACCTGTTCGGCGTTCACCCGGGACGACAGGTGACCTTCGAGGGGACGCCGGCGCTCATGGCGGCGGCGCGAAAGTCACTTGAGTTTCGGCTCCGTCACGGCGGGGGCCACACGGGGTGGAGCCGCGCATGGCTCGTGTGCATGTTCGCGAGAATGCGAGATGGCGAAGCGGCGTGGTCGCACCTCCAGGCGCTCCTCGGAAAGTGCACGCTCCCGAATCTGTTCGACACCCATCCGCCCTTTCAGATCGACGGCAACTTCGGTGGTGCGGCAGGGATGGCTGAGATGATCCTGCAGTCGCACCGCGAAGTCGCTGCGGAGGGGGAGAGCCCGCGAGGCCATGTCATTGACCTCTTGCCGGCGCTTCCCAGGGCATGGCCACGCGGCGCACTGCGCGGACTTCGCGCGCGCGGCGGGGTCGAGGTGGATGTGATGTGGTCAGAGGGTCGGCTCGTCATGACCACGCTTCGGTCCCCCGGCGACGAGCCGCTTCGCATTTCGTGGCCAGCGAGCGAGGCGCTTCCGGAAGCGCGACTCGCAGGCGGAGCTCCATGCGAGATTGTTCGTGAGGCGAGCGGTTCGCTGCTGCTTCGTCGCGCGGGCGCCGCGGGCACAGTCGTGTTGACGCCGTCGAAACTTGCGCCGTGAGTTGGCGCGCCCGTCAATCCCAGCGGAAGACGCCCTTGCGCCACGCGTAGATGTACGCGATCACACTCGTGCCGACGAAGAAGGCGATTCGCCCGAAGAACAGGGCGGCGTCAGGGCTACGCGGCTCAAGGTTGGCGAAGGTCACCGCCCACGGATAGAGGAAGACGATCTCGACATCGAACACGAGAAAGATCATCGCGAGGATGTAGAAGCGCACATTGAATCGCTTGCGCGGACTTCCGATGGCGTCCATTCCCGACTCGTAGGCGAGTCCCTTGACGGCCGTCGCGACGCGCGGTCCAAGGAGGCTGCTAGCGATCACATTGACGGCGGCGAAACCCACCGCCATCAAGATGATCAGGACGACGGGGAGGTAGGCGCCGACGGAAGTCACGGGGCAGGAGAGTAACGGGTCGCGCGGGTCCCGTTCGTGCGTGGAACGAGCGTGCCGCTACACTCCTTCGGCAGCGGGGCGTAGCTCAGCTTGGCTAGAGCGCCTGCTTGGGGAGCAGGAAGTCGTCGGTTCAAATCCGGCCGCCCCGACTCGACCGCCCCCGCGCGAGCGTCCCAGGAGCCGCCCGCGCGGGGGCGGATTCGTTTACGCTCCTGCAACGGCCTCCATTTCGCGGGATTGACAAGGAGTTTCTGCCTTGAACCCACTCGCCTCTGACTTCGCGAAAACCACAGCTCTCGTCGCCGGGCTCGTTGCGCTCGCCGCCGTCGTGCTCGTCGCCTGCTGGCTCATCAGGCGCACTCTCTTGCGGGTCCCGCGACAGTATCGGCAGACTTCCCCCAGTTTGGTCTGGCTCTTGTTTGTCCCCATGGTCAATCTCGTGTGGGCCTTCATACTCGCGGTGCGCGTGCCAGCATCGATCCGCGCGGGGCTCGATGCACAGGGCAGCAGCGAAGGCGGCGATTGCGGCAGGGGTGTCGGTTTGGCGTGGGCGATCAGTTGGGCGCTTGCCGCCGCATTGGGTGTTCGCGGGAGATTTCAGGAGAGCGGGCTCTCCCCGGCCGGGGGATGGCTCGGCTTCGGGTCGGTCGTGCTGCTTGTGATTTTCATCGTGCAGAGTTCAGCGGCGTCCAAGAAGTTGTTGGCGAAGTAGTCGCGCGGGAAGGAACTCTCATAAACTCGTGCAACTGTCTCAGAGTCCGGCGTGTTCACTAGGAGATTCCGCAATGGAGATTTCCGTACCTGACCCCGCGAGTGCCCCGGCTGGCGTCGGGATCGTTGGTATGGTGGTTGTCGGGCTGGCGGCGGCGGCGCTGTTTACCGAACACATCTGGGCACTCCCCTACATCCGGCGTGCGCTCCTTCGAGTTCCCGAAGAGCATCGCAAGATCCCTCATAGATGGTTGGGACTCCTCTGCGTCCCAATCATCAACAGCGCATCAGTGTGCTTGGTCTCAGCTGGTCTGCCTCGCTCGATCCACGCCGC
>SYGQ01000019.1 GCA_005799475.1 Planctomycetia bacterium
AGGAAGGCATCCTTCCCGGCGGCGGTGTGGCCGTGCTGCGCACTCGCAAGGCGCTCGACAAGGTCAAGAAGTCGCTCACGGGCGACGAGGTGGTGGGCGTCGAGATCGTGCAGCGCGCGCTCTCGTCGCCGATCAAGCAGATCGCGATCAACTGCGGACTCGACGGATCGATCGTCGCGCAGAAGGTCGAGGAGGCCACTGATGCCAACTTCGGTTACAACGCCTCAACGGGCGTGTATCAGGATCTCGTCAAGGCCGGCGTCATCGTGCCGACCAAGGTGGAGCGTGTGGCGTTGCAGAACGCCGCGAGCATCGCCGGGCTCCTGCTCACAACCGATTGCGCCATCACGGACATCAAGGAGAAGAAGGCCAAGGCCGCGCCTGCCGGCGGCGACGAGGACATGGACTACTGATCCTGACCAACGAGCGAGCTGGAACGGGTGCGTCTTCCCGCCTTCCAGAGTTCGAAGCAAGGCCCTGGCTCTCCCGAGCCGGGGCCTTTTCGTTTTCATGGCGCCGCCGTCCTACCATGACGCGCATGAATCCCTGCGCGCCCCGGTCAGCGTGGATTGTCGCGATGGCGATTACTGTGGCCGTGGGTGCCACTTCAGTGGCTCCCGCGCAGTCAAGCGGCGACGCAGGCAAGAAGAAGGGTGGCGCAAGCTGGAAGATCCCACCGAGTGCTCCAGCGCCAAAGGCGGCGCCAGCCGATGCCGACCCCGCTGCAAAACCAGCCGCTGCGCCAGACGCGGTGCGCGAGTCGAGTGCGGCGCTCGGTGATGCCGCGCGCCTCGCCAGACTCGAGCGCGCGAAAGAAGGCCAAGACGGCCCTTGGAACGAGGGCATTCAGTTGTATCTCTCGTCGCCGACCACAGCGCTCACGCCAGTCGTGCACTTCGGCGGGGCGTCGTCACCGTCGGTGGTCACGCTCGCCGACTCGTGCCTCTGCTTCTTCGTTCAGTACCCCGTCGACGACCCGGGCGAGTTTGCGCGCCTGGTGTTTTCACTTGGCACTGACGGCGCGACGAATTGGACGCACCCTCGTGCCGTCATCCTCGACCAGATGCCAGCGAACATCGAGGGACCGCTCCATCCCTCGGTCGCGAAGGGAGATGGTGCTGAGATGACGCTCTGTTTCCTCGGTCGGACCGCGGACGCCGACCTGCCACACACACTCCTGATGAGCGCCCGTTCGACCGACCAAGGGGCCACTTGGACCGTTAGTTCGTCGCGCCTCGACCTCGGCGTGCTTGAGGTCATCGACCTCTCGTGCGTGTCGCAGGGCAAGGCGACGCACGCATTCTTCGCCGTCAAGGGTGAGCCGGGGCTCCGTCACGCGGCTCGCCCGTCGTCGGACGCAGCGTTCGAACACAAGGCCGCCGTGAGACTCGCCACCCCAGGGTATTGGCGCGGTGGATGCGCCTTGGCCGACGCAGCGAGCGTCGAGTTCTGGGGTGCCGGTGATGCGGGCGGTCCTCTCTGGCGCGCACGCTCGACCGGTGCACTCGCCGACTGGAAGTGCGTGGCGCCCGATGCAACCGCGACTCCCATCATCCCCGATGATGCCGGCGCGATCGACATCGCGACGACAGTTCTTGGGAGTGGCGAGTCGCGTGTGAGCGCGGCAGTCCTGTTCGAGGCCCGCAGTCAGCCGACAGCGCCCGAGCAAGCCCCCGACGCCGCGCCGGAAGCGCCGCCTTCGGGCGAAGGCCACGGCCTTGAGACCGCACCAACGGGGCGGAGAATCTCCGATCCGGTCGCGTCGCCGCGCGGTCTCGAGGCGAAACCGCTCGGAGGGAAACGCCCGCCCCCGGCGCCGCCAGTCCAAGGTCCAACCGTACCTCCGCTTGGCGGGCAGCCGTGACGGACTGACCCACCTTCGGTCCGCCGCCTACTTTGCGCCTGTCACATCGCGCCCTTGAATACCGTCGGTCGTCAGGATATGGAACGCCGAGTTCACGAGCATGTCGTACGCCTGCGCCGAGTAGTACGCGGTGCCGTCGCCGCCGAGCGGGGTTCCGCGATGCCAGAGCCCCTTGGCGGTGGCATGCATGTTTCCATTGCCTTGGTTCTGGCCTTTCGCGCGGGCGTCGGCCTCCATCGCGTCGGTCACGCCGGTGAGCGTGACATGACCATCGAAGTAGAGGCACACCGGCGCGGAGTTGTAGCCCTGGTTGAACAGCCACGGCGCCGGTGGAGAAAATGCCGAGTTGAGTGATCCGCCTTCAGTGTTTTGGAGCCAGATCCGTTCGATCATCCGGGTCTTGAGGTCGGGATACGAGGCCATGCTCGCTGCGGGAGAGCGGTACGCGCCGGGTCCACACTGATTCGGCTTGCCGGCATTGGGAGCGTCGGCGATCGTTGACGAGAGGACATCGGGTGACCACATTGCCGCTGGGCTCCACACATAGGTCGAGCGGATCGATGCGCCGCCCGTGTCGTTGGGCGGGCAGAATTCCCCCGCGTACGCGAGAGCGGGTGTCGCGTCGTCGAGGTTGTACTTGTCCTTCGGGGCCCAGAAGACTCTGTCGTAGTAGCGGCCATTCAAGTAGTCGTTGAACGCCTTGTAGTTGCAGAGCCGCCACGAGCCGAAGCAGCCATTGGTGTAGCCCCACTCGTTGGCGATGTACACGGGGATGTTGCCGCAGTTGCCTGGGAACGCGGCAGGGCACAGCGGGCCGGCGATCCAAAATCCCCAGAGTGCGCCGGTGGCATCCCACCCCGCGATCTGTTGGGGCAAGCACGCGACCTGTGATTGATAGGTCGCGCAGTTCCCATTCGCCGGTGGAGAACCGAAGTCATCCGGGATCGCGGTGAACTGTCGGTCCTGCCAGTCGCTGCCGTAGGTGGCGTTTGCCTTCCCGAGGTTGTTGAGGTTGGCCACGCTCTGTGTGACGAGCGCCCCGTCCTTCGCCTTGCCGATGGCGGGCAGGAGGATCGCAATGAGGAGTGAGATGATCGCGACAACAACGAGCAGTTCGACGATGGTGAATGCGCGCGACTTCCGGCTCTGGATGGAGGGCATGGGGAAAGCGTATGCAGCGTGGATTCGCCCGCGCAAGCGCGGCGGACGCAGAATCTCAGAGTCGCGCCTTGGACAAGAAAAAAACCCCGGTGCATCGCACCGAGGTTGAAAGCTGCCCTTTGGGTGAATCTGGTTACTTCGCGCCCGTCACATCACGGCCTTGGATGCCGTCAGTCGTGAGAACATGGTAATTCGTGCTCACGAGCATGTCGTATCCGAGATTCGAGTAGTACCCGGTGGTCCCGAGCGTCGTGCCGCGGTGCCAGAGGCCCTTCGCTAGGGCGCACATATTGCTGTTGGCCGCGTTCTGTCCCTTCGCACGGGCGTCGGCTTCCATCGCGTCAGAGACACCTGCGAGGGTGACATGGCCGTCGAAGTAGAGGGTCGCGGGCGCTGAGTTGTAGCCCTGATTCCAGATCCACGGGGTGGATCCGCCGAAGCCGGGATTGAAGTCGCCACCTTCCTTGTTCTGGAGCCACTGGTGCTCGAGCATTCGGGTCTTGAGATCGGGGTAGCTCGCCGCGCTCGCCGCTGGGGAGCGCCATGCGCCGGGGCCGCACTGGCCGGGCTTGCCGGCGTTGGGGCAGTCGAGCGTCGTCGAACTCAGAACATCCGGTGACCACATCGCTGCCGGGCTCCAGCAATAGGTGGAGTAGATGGGTGGATTCGGCGGCACAGAGAACTCGCCGGGCTTGGAAAGCGGCTCCGCAATCTTCTCAAGGTTGTACTTGTCCTTGGGTGCCCAAAAGACATTGTCGTAGAACCTGCCATTGAGGTAGTCGTTGAACGCCTTCACATTGGGCATGCGCCATGCGCCGAACACGCCGTTGGCGGTGTTCCACTCATTGGGCCAAAGGACGATCCAGTTGCCGCAGTTGCCGGGGTAGTTGCCAGGGCACAGTCCGCCGCCGAGCCAGTAGCCCCAGAGTCCGCCGCCCTCGTCCCAACCGAGGATCTGCTGCGCTGGGCACGCGACGCTGCCGATGTAGGTCGCGCAGGCACCACCGGCGACGCTGCCGACATCATCGGGGCACGCCGTGAACTGGCGATCCTGCCAGTCGCCGCCGTAGGTCGCGTTGGCCTTGGCAAGATTGTTCAGGTTGGCGATCGACTGCGTGACGAGCGCGCCATCCTTCGCCTTGCCGATGGCGGGAAGGAGGATGGCGATCAAGAGCGAGATGATCGCAACAACGACCAGGAGCTCGACGATGGTGAATGCGCGGCGAGTGGATTTCATGAATGGCGTGGGTATTGGGTTGGGCGTGACGGGGGATCGGACTCGGGCAACAAAACTACCCGAATCAGGAAGAAAGACGACCCGGAACGCGAAATGACCCCTGAGCATACGCGAAGCGTTGCCCGGTGGCTGCACCATCTTGCGCATCCTGAATCGCTGGGTCGTATTCTCGGGCGTTGAAGGTGACACCATCCCGTTGATCTGCGCGACATGGTCGTTTTCGATTTCTGGGTGCGATCGAGCAAGAGTTCCGTTGTTTTCTGGGGGAAGTGCCATCGACGCGGCTTGTGCGATTGCACGCGACGCCGAGCGGGACCCCTCGATCGACTCGGTTGGGTTCGGGGGGGCCCCAGACGCTTCCGGGCGGGTCTCGCTCGATGCCTGCGTCATGCTCTCGCCCCGGAACTGCGGTGCGGTTTGTGCCCTAGGGGAGCATGCTGACGCGATTGACCTCGCGCGGCTGGTCATGGAGCGGACTCCACATGTGATCCTCGCAGGGGCCGGAGCGGACTCGTTCGCTGATGCACAGGGGATGCCTCGCGGTGACCTGCTCTCGGAGACTGCGCGAGCCAGGTGGCAGGGCTGGCTCCGCGGCGAGAAGTCGGTTCTCCATGTCGACCCAGGGCTGGACTCACGGGCCGCGATGGCGAAGTCATTGGGCGAGCGCCACGAGCCGCACGACACGATCGGCGTTCTCGCCATCGACGGGCTCGGCGTCATGGCTGGCGCATGCTCGACGAGTGGACTTGCCTACAAGTTGCCAGGTCGCGTCGGTGACTCGCCAATTCCTGGACATGGCCTTTATGTCGATCCCGAGGTTGGCGGCGCCGTCGCCACAGGAACCGGTGAGCTCGTCATGGGAATCTGCGGGTCGTTTCTCGCGGTGGAAGCCATGCGACGGGGGGCCTCGCCACTTGGCGCGGTAAAGGAAGTGCTCGAGCGCCTTGACGCCGCTTACTCGCTCGAGCCCGAGCACCAAGTCGGCCTCATCGTGGTCGCACGAGAGGGGTCGCGAAGTTCAGGAGCGATTCGCTCGGGATTCGCGATGGTCGTGGCCGACGATGAGGGTGTCCACCTTGAGGCACCCGAGTTCGTGCTTCGTCCGGGGCCAAAGGAGAGTCAGCCATGAAGCTCTACACAAGGACAGGCGACGACGGATCGACCGGGCTCTTCGGCGGTCCGCGAGTCGCGAAGGATCACCCGCGCATCGAGGCGTACGGCACTGTGGACGAACTCAATGCATCGATGGGGATGTGCGTCTCCGCCTGTGATCCACGAGTGGCCGCACACGCCCGCATGCGCGAGATCCTCGTCGCGCTGCAGTCCCGGCTCTTTGACTTGGGAGCAGATCTTGCGACGCCGACGGGCGCGGCGGACACGGCCGCGCGTCGTGGTGTTCGCATCGAGGCTCGGCATGTCGCCGAGGCCGAAGGATTCATCGACGAGGTGGACGGACAGAACGACGCGATCCGCGTGTTCGTGCTTCCGGGAGGGTGCGAACTCTCGTCGCGGCTGCATGTCGCGCGCACGGTCTGCAGACGGGCGGAGCGGCTGGTGATCGCGCTCGCACGCGGCGAAACCGTTGGTGCCGAGGCGATCCATCTGCTCAACCGGGTGAGCGATTTGCTCTTCGCCATGGCGCGGCTTGCGAACAAGTCGAGCGGCATCGCCGATGTTGAGTGGCGAAAGAACGCGTAGCGCGATGGACTAGGTTCCGAAGCAGCGGTCGCCGGCGTCGCCGAGGCCGGGGTGGATGTACTTCCGATCGTCGAGTTCGCGGTCGAGCGCCGCCGCGTAGATGGGCACCTGCGGATGGCTCGTGTGAATCCGCGCGACGCCCTCGGGTGCGGCGAGGAGGCAGATGAAGCGCGTGTCGCGGCAGCCGGCGGCATGGAGGAGCCCGAGCGCGTGATCCGCAGATCCGCCGGTGGCGAGCATGGGGTCCACAAGGAGCACTGGTCCCTCACTCGCATCGTCGGGGAGTCGGGTGTAGTAGGCGATGGGCGTGGCCGTGTTCTCGTCGCGCCTGACGCCGATGTGTCCGATGCGCGCGTCAGGGAGCATGGAGAGGACGCCGCTGGTCATGCCCAGTCCGGCGCGAAGGACTGGAACCACCGTGACAGGGCGCGCGAGGCGACGGCCATGCGTCCGCTCCAAGGGCGTCTCGACTTCGCATGACTCGGTGGCGAATCCCCGGCAGACCTCGTAGACCATCAGCGCGGAAATCTCGCCGAGAAGGCGACGGAACTCCCGCGACGGCGTCGTGCGTGCGCGCAGTTCCGCCATCTTGTGATGGACCAGCGGGTGGTCGATCAGATGCAGATTGGGATGATGGTGCTCGATGGACTCAGGCTACATCCGCGCGGGCGCGTCGATCCCGAGCGTGGCAAGCGCATCGCGAATCACGCGCGCGCAGAGCGCGCACAGGCGCAGGCGCGAGTGGCGAAGCGCCGCATCTTCCGCCTTGAGGACCGGACACGCTTGGTAGAAACCATTGAACGAATTGGCGAGTTCGTAGGCGTAGGCGGCGAGTCGACTCGGCGCGAGCGCTGACGCCGCGCCCTCAACCGCACGGCCGTAGCGAAGGAGCGTGAGGGCAAGGGCCTTCTCCTCGGGAGCCGTGATGCGGATCGAGGCGCTCTGATCGAATGGCCCCGCCTTCGCGAGGATCCCCGAAATGCGTGCGTAGGCATACTGCAAGTACGGCCCGGTATCGCCTTCGAAGGAAATCATTCGGTCGAGGTCGAAGACATAGTCGCGGCCGACTTCGCCCGAGAGGTCGGCGTACTTGATGGCGGCGATTCCAACGGCCTGGCCGATCGCATCAAGTTCGCTCGCGGGAAGGCTCGCCGTCGGCGAGTCGGGAGATTGCGCGCGCGCGCGGACCTCAGCGCGACCGCGCGAAGTGGCCTCGTCGAGGAGCGAAACGAGCGTCACATTTTCACCGCTTCTGGTCTTGAGCGGTCGCTTGTCAGGACCGAGTAC
>SYGQ01000150.1 GCA_005799475.1 Planctomycetia bacterium
ACATTGAGCGTCAGTGGCGCGCCGCGCACGACTGCCCCGAGCGCGGCCATGTGCGCCTCGCAGAGATCGTTCACATTCACATAGTCGCGAATACAGGTGCCGTCGGGGTTGGAGTAGTCGGTTCCCATGATGACAAACTCGTCGGCCGCACCGGACGCGGCGCGCAGGCACGCGGGAACGATGTGCGTCTCAGGCGTGTGATCTTCGCCGACGAACCCGCGTGGGTCTGACCCAATCACATTGAAGTAGCGCAGAATGGCGACGGCGAGCGTCGAGCCCGGCGCGGCGGCGTCGTCGAGGATCGCTCGCTCGCACGCGAGCTTGGACGCGCCGTAGGGGTTGATCGGGCGTTGGTCGCATGATTCGCCGATGGGGATCGAGTCCGCCGAGGGCGAGCCGTAGGTTGCGCAAGTCGACGAGAACACGAGCCGCGTGGCGCCTGCACTGTGCATTGCCCGAAGGAGCGAGATCGTGCCGCCAAGGTTTACTTGCCAGTACTCGAGTGGGCGCTCCATCGACTCGCCCACGAGCGCGCGTCCGGCGAAGTGCAGGACTTCGTCGATCCCGCCGTCTTGAAGGACGCGTGTCACGAGGTCGCCGTCGAGGATCGAGCCGCGAACAAAGCGAAGGAGCTCGCGCGGGAACTCCCGCTGCAGTCGGTCAATCGACTCGGCGTGACCGGTCGAGAGGTCGTCGATCACGCACACCATCCGACCCGCGCGGAGCAGTTGCATCACCATGTGGGAGCCGATGTAGCCGGCGCCACCGGTGACGAGCACCTGTTTTTCGCCTGAAATCGGCATCGAGCGAGGCTACTGCACCAAGCGGCTTGCGAGTGGACCCGCTCTCGGCGACAATGTCCCCATGACTGCACCAACCGTCGCGGCTCCACTGGGTGCCGCGGCACAGGCTGAGAAGTTGCTGGCCTGTGCGCGGGACCTTGAGCGTGAACTCTTGGCCGGGGCAAAGGAAGTCTCTGAACAGGCCGCCGCGCAGGGTCGATCCGATCCGATCGAGACCGTCACCGGCATGAGCAGCCTCACCAAGGCCGCCAAGGAACTGGCCGGTCTCATCGCCGAGATCGAGGGGCGGCCGGGTACCCGATGACCACGGGGCCCACGCACGGCAGCGTCTTCGACACGCGCGATCCAGAGGCTCTGAAAGCCGCACTTGATGAAGCGTTCTCGTATCGAGGCGATGTGACGATCGTCACTCGTGACGGACGGAGCATCGAGGGCTACATCTTTGATCGACGGGTCGGCGCGTCATTGGACGCGTCATCGGTTCGGATTCTGACCGCGGCCAGTGAAGAACGGATCACGGTCGCCTACTCGGCCATCGCGTCGCTGACCTTCAGCGGGAGGGACACCGCCGCGGGCAAGAGTTGGGAGACCTGGGTGCGCCGCTACGCGCAGAAGAAACTTGCCGGCCAAGCCGCGAATATTGAGAGCGATTCGCTCGACTGAGGCCGGAGTCCGCGCCGGGGCGGCTACGCCCGTTCGATGAGCATCGTGACCGCGTTGCCGCCGCCCAAGCACAGGCTGCAGATGCCGCGCCGTCCGCCCGTGCGTTGGAGGTGATGCACCAGTGTGACGAGCACGCGCGCGCCGCTGGCTCCGATGGGATGCCCGAGCGCCACGCCGCCGCCGCCGACATTGAGTTTCTCGGCGGGAACCTTGAGGTAGTTCGCGTTCGAGAGCACCTGCGCGGCGAAAGCTTCATTGATCTCGAAGAGGTCAATGTCGGCGACCGTGAGTCTGTGATCGGCGAGGAGCTTCTCGATGCCCAACCCGGGCGCGAAGAAGAGCTCTTTCGGTTCGACACCCACCGTGTTGGAGCCGACGATTCGCGCCATCGGCGCAGCACCCATGGCTCGCGCCGCTTCCTCAGAGGCCACGACGAGTGCCGCCGCGCCGCTAGAAATCTGGCTCGCATTCGCCGCCGTGACCGAACCATCGGGCTTGAACGCGGGCTTCAGTTTCGCCAGACCCTCCGCGGTCGAATCCCCACGGATCCCCTCGTCCGTCTCGAGCGGGGTCTTCTGCTTGAGTTGCTCGGCTGAAAGCGGCACGATCTCGGCCTTGAACCAGCCCTCCATGGTTGCGTGGGCGGCGCGCTGGTGACTCTGCGCGCTGAATGCATCCTGCGCCGCTCGGGTGATCCCGTACTTCGTCGCGATGTGCTCAGCGGCGAAGCCCATTCCCCAGTTCTCGAACGCGCATCGCAATCCGTCGTGTTCCATGTGGTCGAGCGCCTCAAACTTGCCAAAGCGAACGCCCGCTCTGACGCTCGCCAAGTGCGGCGCGAGATCCATGTTCTCGAAGCCGCCGGCCACGACGACTTGATTGTCGCCCGCTCGGATGGACTGCGACGCCATCATGACCGCGTGCAGCCCCGAGCCGCAGACCTTGTTGACGGTGACGGCACTCAACGACGCGGGAAGGCCCGCCTTGAGTCCCGCTTGGCGCGCTGGGTTTTGTCCAAGCCCTGCCTGAAGGACGCATCCCATGACACACTCATCGATCCGTTCGCGCGACCCGTTGACGGCATCGAGTGCCGCACTGATGGCGAAGGCGCCGATCTGTGGGCTCGGCACCCGCACGAAAGATCCCTGGAACTTGCCGATCGGTGTGCGGCGGGCCGAGAGGATGACAGGGGTGGGCACGGGGCGCTCCTTTGGGTTCTGGCGAGAAAGATGGGAGATCCTATCGCGTGGGTTCGTTTGTGGTTCAATGCGGCAGAACCGCCATGACGACGACGGAGCCATCAACGGGAAACCTTCTCTCGCTGCAGAGCCACATCCTCTCGGAGGAGTCGCGCTACCCCGGTGCCGCGGGAGACTTCACCTGGATCGTCAGCGCCATCTCGCTGGCCGGCAAGGCGATCGCTCACCAAGTGCGGCGCGCGAGGCTCGAGGGGGTCTTGGGCGAACAGGGCGCGACCAATGTGCAGGGGGAATCGCAGCAACGGATGGATGTGATCGCCAACGCGATTCTCATGCGGTGCCTCGGCTCACGCGCATCGATCGCCGTCGTGGCCAGCGAAGAAGACGATCAGCCAACGATTCTCAGAAAGGGCACCGATGGCGGCAAGTACTGCGTCCTCTTCGATCCCTTGGATGGCTCGAGCACGCTCGACACCAACGGCGCGGTCGGGACGATCTTCTCGATCCTGAGAAACGATCCACTGGTGGAAAGCGCCGAAGCCACCGTCTGTCAGGTGGGGCGGCGACAGGTCGCCGCGGGGTACATCCTCTATGGTCCCTCGACGGCATTCGTCATCACCACGGGAGCGGGCGTCGATCTCTTCGAGCTCGACCCGTTCATTGGGTCATTCATTCTCGTGAAGCGGTCACTTCGGGTCCCCAGCGCGCGCAAGGTCTACTCGGTGAATGAGGCGTACACCTCGTCGTTCCCCGCGGGATACCGGAACTACCTCGCGTGGGCGCATGCGAACAACTATTCGTCTCGGTACATCGGGAGCCTCGTCGCCGACACGCACCGCATTCTGCTCAACGGGGGCGTCTTTATTTATCCGCCGACCGTGTCGCACCCCGATGGCAAACTGCGCCTTCTCTACGAAGCGAATCCGATCGCGATGATCATGGAGCAGGCCGGTGGCAAGTCCTTCTGCGGCGCGACCCCGACGCTCGATGTCAACCCACGCAAACTGCATCAGCGCGTGCCGCTCGTTCTTGGGAGTGCCGACGAGGTCGATGCCGTGATGCGCCACCTCTAGCGCGCCGGCTCGTCACTCGGTGCCGAAGTCAAATCGCCGCATCGACGCGAACCGGGACTTCCATCGTTCGACGAGGGCCGTGTGGTTCGCGTGCACGAGATACGCCTGATAGGCGGACCGGTCCGCGAAGACAACCTCGACGGCAAGGTCGTAGTTCGAGTCCACCGCGGCGCGACCGGTGTCAACATGGCGGCCGCACGAATATCCGATGACGCCCGGGATCGGCTTGAGCAGCTTGTCGCAGTCGTCCTTGAGACTCGTGGATTCGCCGTGGTCCTTGAGTTCGATGAACAGGAGATGGTGAATCGCAGTCGGGGAACTTTTCGCGGCGCAACCCGCGAGCACAACGGCCGCAAGAGCAAGCGAGAACAAAGCCCCCGCCGAAGCGCGCATGCGCGACGGCGGGGGCACGGATTCAGGATCCGTCCTGGATCCTGTCAACAATCGCAGTGGCCAGGCCTGAGGTCGGTCACCCTGGTTCAGCCGGGTTCTCCCCGCCGGCAGGGGGCTGGAATTCACCCGTTCCGTGCGTATCCAGCCAGTGCAAGGAAGATCCATTCACTCGCCAACCGTACAGCTCACTCAGGGCCTGAACCACTGCGATACTTGGTGCACCCATGGCACGGTCGGAGGATTGCCATGCCGTGGATGCGGGAGGAAGAACGCCAAGGCTTCGTCATCAGCTGCACCCCATGCTGTGGCCGCAGTTGTTGCAGCGGTAGCAGGTGCCATTGCGAACGGTGATCGCGCCACACACATCGCACGCTGGCGCATCACCCATCATGTGGGCCATCGCCTGATCCTGTGCGCTGGGCATCACGACGCCACCGAGCCGAAGTTCGCCGCGCTCGGCGATGATTGGGCCGAACTGCGAAGTCAGCTCGGGTGACTCTGACGGCGAACCGCCGCCGAGGCTCGACTCGAGGTCGGTCGCGGCTGCGGCTGGAGCGAACCGAGTGGATCCGACGATCGAGGGTGCGGAACGCCCACCGTCGGTGGTGCCATCCGAACTCGGCTTCATGGGCTCGACGCGCTTTGGGGCATTCTCATCCCTGTATCCGCTGAGAAACTGCATGCCGAGCCAGCGGAAGATGTAGTCCACAAGGCTCTTGGCGAATGGGATATCCGGGTTGGTGGTCATCCCCTGTGGCTCGAAGCGCTGGTGGGCAAACTTGTTCACAAGGCTCTGCACCGGGACGCCGTACTGGAGTGCCACGCTGATCGCGGTGCCCAGCGAGTCCATCAAACCGCCGATGGTTGAACCTTCCTTGGCCATCGTGATGAACAGCTCACCCGGGCGACCGTCCTCGTAGAGGCCGACGATGAGGTAGCCCTCGTGGCCGCCGACATTGAACTTGTGGGTGATGGACGAGCGCGTGTCCTGGAGTCGCCGTCGCATCGGCCGCTCGATGACGCGCTCAACGATGCGTTCGACTTCCACTGTGCGGATGAGCGTCTCCACTCGGGTGATGGCCACAGGAGTCGCCGGGACCGACGCGGCCGCGTCGAGGCCCTCAGTGTCTTCAGGTTCGGCGTGGTCGGCAGCATCAGACTTTGTCGAGAGCGGCTGACTCAACTTGCAGCCATCGCGGTAGAGCGCGTTTGCCTTGAGGCCCAGTTCCCACGAGAGCTGGTAGCACGCGCCGATTTCCTCGACCGTGGCCTCGTTGGGGAGGTTGATGGTCTTGGAGATCGCACCGGATATGAACGGTTGCGCCGCCGCCATCATGTGGATGTGCCCTTCGGGACGGATGAATCGCTCGCCGGTGGGGCCGCAGCGGTTGGCACAGTCGAACACGCTCAGGTGTTCCGCTTTCAAGTGAGGTGACCCCTCGACGGTCTGCGTGCCGCAAATCACTCGATTGAGTGTCTCGATCTGCGCTCGACTGAGCCCGAGCGTGCGAAGTCCGTTGAACTTTGAGTTCTCTCTCGCGGCATCGCTCGTGAGATTGAGAGCCGCGAACACGCGCTCGGGGATGGACCACGCCGTGAACGCGAAGCCGAGCTCGAAGACCATCGGCAGGGAGTTCTCGATCACGACGAGTTCGTCGCGAGTGAAGCCACGCTCGAGGAGGAATGACCGCAGCGTGGGCGCTGCGGGATCGGGAGCACCGTCCTCGGACGGCATCTGCACATCGAGGCTCAGTCGTCCCATGACATGATCGACGATGGCGTCAGACTCGGTTGCCGCGTACCCGAGGGCCGCGAGCGCGGGGCGCAGTGACTGGTTCGCGATCTTGAAGCACCCGCCTCCCGCCAACTTCTTGAACTTGGTGAGGGCGAAGTCCGGCTCGACGCCGGTGGTGTC
>SYGQ01000151.1 GCA_005799475.1 Planctomycetia bacterium
CACGAGGCGCACCCGGAACTCCTCCTCGACGGCCTGCCTGAGCGTGCGCCATGGTTCGACACCAAGCGCATCGCCGACGAGGGCGCCGTGCTTGTGTGGGAAGGTCACGGCAGCGTGCCGTGGGTGGACGCCTTTGGGCCGCACACGAAGGTCGAGCGGTTCGAAGTTCCGCTGCGCACCACCGCGCCGATCGCGGCGCGCCCGTACTCGATGGCGATCATCCTTCCCGAGCGCACGCCACCATAACCGCAGGCGCTACGACGCATTCAGCGTGCGAATGAACTCAGCAAGCGCAGCGTGTTGCATCGCGACCGTGGCGCGCTCGCGGGCGACTTCGACAAGGATGGCCTCAAGTCGAGTCTCCTGCTCGCCGAACTTGGCGAGATAGCGGCGATAGACCTCCGAGTCGTGGTCGATGGAGTTCATGTTCTGACGGATCCGTTCTTGGTCGCTCGCGATGGCCGCTCGCTCTTGCTCGAGCCGAGCGACGCGCTCGTTCGTGGCGTTGATCTCCCCCTGGAGAGCGGCCGCTCGCTTCACGGCCTCGACCACGGCCGCGGAGGCGCGGCCATCACTCGCATACGAAAGCAGCGTACCGATGTCGTAGCCGACGACGTCAAGGCGCTGCAGGTCCGTGCGGGCCTGCAAGACTGAGAGAGTTCCCTTCGCGCTTGGCGCGAGCTCGACCTCGAAGCGGTAGAGACCCGATGTCTCGCCCGATGGCTTCTTGGGTTCGACGAGGTCCCAACCGTCGAGCTTCGGACACTCGACGACGATCGTCCGAGCCTTCTTCTCGTCCTTGTTGTTGAATGCGTACGAGATCGTGCTGAGTTGCTGAAAGGTCTGCTCGATCGCGCCGTCGACAATCTTCACCGACTTCACATGACTTGTGCGCTCATTCTGGACAGCCGCCGAAACGAACAGGTCGACCGCATAGGCCAAGAGGCGCGTGTCGTTGAGCGTCATGTAGCCCACTTCCGCGTCGCCCGCGTACGCCATACCGTCATACACCGCAATTGGGCCCGGAATCAATTGAAGCCCGGTGGTGTTCTTGAGTTCCACGCCGCGCATCGGGTTCTCGATGCCGTCGGCGGCGTTGAAAATGCTCACTCGGCGGCAGTCGACGGGCGCCGTGAGGATCGGGAGCATCGCCGACTGCTGTCGCGCGATCGAAATCGGACTGCTCAGCGTGTACTGGAACGCTTCACCGACTGCGCCGCCCTGCGCCTTCGACTCGGTCATGTCTCCCAGCGACATGGCAAAACCCACCGACTCTTCTCCAGCGCTGCGACCGCGCTTGCGCAGGGGTGCGCCACCGCCACCGCCTGCAAGTGCGCCGCGCGGCAGGTCAGCGTCGAAGGCCGCGGGCGCGGAGGTGGGCGCGGGCGACCCAGGCACCATGGTGTCCACGACACTCCGCCGCGCCTCCAACCGCAACGACTTGCCCGCCGCAAACGCGTCGCCGTCTTGATAGATGCGCGGCGCTGCGCCGGCCACCATCGGGACGGGAAGTTCGGGTCGCGTGATGTGCAGGCTCTGCGCGAGGTCCATCTGGAAACTGACAGGCTGACTTGCCACGAGAGCGAGTTCAACGCTTGTCCAGTCGTCGTCGGTCGTGTTCTCGATGATCGCCCAACCCTGGATGAGTGGTTTCGCCTTCGTGTCCTTCTCGTCTCGCAGGACGATGCGGTAGCTCGTCTTCCAGATGGGCATCTCGTTCACATACGAGACGATGACCTCGCGCGCGCTCTTTCCGCCGAATGTGATTTCGACCGTCTTGAACCGATCGGTCGTGTGCGCGGCGAGCGCGGCGAGCGCCTTGGCGAGTTCTGCGTTGAGCGAGGCGCTCTCGAGCTCGACCGACGCGGCCTCGTCGAGGTTGACGGCTCTGAAGCCGGTGCGCGTCACGATCGTCAGGAATGGAATCGTCAGAGGTTCCTGCGCATTGCCTTGTGCTTGTTGGCGCATCTCCGAACCCAGAATGACGCCCTCCACCGGGCCGTCCTGCGTCGTGACTTTGACCTTCGTTCCGCGCAATCGGCCCAAGAGGCTAGGAAGCGTCGGGTTGTCGGAGAGATCGATGCCAAAACTCGCCAGTTGCCGCGACAGCGGTTCCTTCGACTCGTAGGAGACCGACTCGAGAGCCTGCTCAGGGTCGAGGATCACCATCGACTTGAGCATGTCGTTGATCTCGTCGTTGGCGAAGCGGAGTTGGACGGAGTCGCCCGTCTTCACTTCGCCCGTCCGTTCGAAGTAGCCAACGCCCGATCGGTAGAGCGTGATGGAGGTCACTGGAAGTTGCGCGGCGTGCGACCCTCCGGCAACGGCCTGCGCGAACGCCGACGGGGCGCACGAGAGCGCCGAGAGGAGGGCGATGATGGCGAAGGGGCTCGAAGAACGCGATGGGATGGACTTCGACATGGTGGGTCTCCTGCGCGCCGGGATTGCGCGCCCCCATCCTAGTGCGATGCCATCGTCGGTTCGGCTCGCGCTGTGCCCTGTGACGCAGGCGTGACGAACGCCACGACTACGACTCCGATGACGAGCCCTGGATCGACGAGGTAGTCCCAGAGGTTGTCCGACTCAAGAAGGCGCAGCCCATACGCGAGCATTGCATAAGAGATCAACCGGATCCACACGAGATCGACGATGCGCCAGAGTGCGACCGAAGCGAGGAGGAGCGCGGTGATGATCGCCCATGGTGCGTAGCCAAGCGAGTAGGGATCCATTCCGAAGAGTGTGAGCCCGGACAGGGCGGGGAGGTAGAGCAGCGCGCTGCCAACGGTCGCGACGACGAGAGCGCCGCGTCGGGTTGGTCGCTTCGGAAGCGATCGTGGCCACAGCACAAATGCGAACAGAATGCCGACCGTCGTGACGCTCGGGTCGCCCCAGAGTCCGCGCAGGTGCTCGGCGAGCGAGATCCCATCGACGGATGCGAGGAGGAGCAACGCTGAGACGATGACGACTTCAAGTGTGGCGAAACTCGGCGTCTTCGGCCACCAAAGCGCGCGCGCGAGCCTCGCGACGGCAGTGACAATGAGGCACTGCGCCATGAGTCCGTAGTAGGCGTGCACGATCATGGCGCAGCGACCTCGTCGAGCCACGCACTAGTGAACGAAACGAGCGAGATTCCCCGGCGCATCCGCGTATAGGAAAGGTGAATGACCCCATCAGGAGACTCAACGAGGCACGGGTAGGAGTACTCGGCGCCGTCCTGCTGGGCCACGGTGCGAGATGGCGTCCAGGTGGCGCCCCGGTCTCGAGACCGGAAGAGCTGGAGTCTTGCGCGACCCACCTTGGATGGGTTCGCCGCCAGCAGCAGTGATCCATCGTGCAGCGTGATGACAGCAAGCCCAGAGTCGGGATTCGGAATCCCAATCGGGCCGCCGCTGTTCCACATGCCTCCGCCGTCCGAGGTCGTTGCGCTCCCAATCGCGCCCACCTCCGCCGTGGCGCATCGAAGCAGTGCCAGCGCGTGCGATTCGTCAAGTGGCGCGACGGAGGGCTGCAGCCAGTTGCCCGCAGCCATGCCAAGCCGCTCCATCGCACAGACATGGCCGGACCCGTCAAGGCGCACCCAGAGACCCCACTTCTTTCCGAGTTCGTGGTAGGCCGGCAGGCCAGTCGCCCCGCCTGAAAGTGGCACCGGCTGCGCGCGCACGAGCGTGCTGAGGTTGAACATGGGAGAAAGCACAAGCCGGCGCGCGTGATCCCAAGTGCGGCCGCCGTCTCCGGAATCGAGCGCACTGATCGCACTCCCTGACCATCCGCCGTAGCTGACGCTGACGACCCACATGCGCAGTACGCCGTTCGGATCGCACCACACGACGGGGTTCCCGAGAATCCGAATCACTCGGTGCAGCCGTCGTTGAAGATCGCCACGCGAGAGGGCGAGCCAGTGATCACCGACGGCACCATCGGCGCCGATCGCGGCGATCCAGATTCCCACATCGGCTGCGCCTTCCTTCGCGCCGCCGAACCACGCCACCCGGAGTGACCCATCGGGCAGCACGGCGATCGATGACGCGTGCGCGCTCGCCGTGGGCGTTGGAAGTTCGACGCTCCGGTGCACGACGGCCGTGATCGTCTGCGCATCGTGCTTCACGGCGGGAAGCACGAACCGCGTCTCAGGCGGACTGGGGACACGCCACGCTGCCACCGTGACCGACGCGACAAGAACCAGAACCGTCCACGCCGTCGCGAAGCAAGATGAGTTGGCGCGAGAAGGCTCCAAGCGCCGACGAACTATAGCATCGGCAACGCGCCGGTTTGATCGCACGCATGGACATCAAGACGCAAAGGCTCGTCGATCGTTGGGTGGGAGTCCCGCTCTGCGCGGTCCTCTCGGTCTGGCACGCGTTGGCGGACGCGTTGGCGCCCGCCCGTGAAGTCTCACCGCCCCGACGGATTCTTGTCATTCTCCTGAGCGAGATGGGGAGCCTCGTCCTCGCTGAGCCCATGCTCAAGGAGTTGCGCGCGCGGCATCCAGCCGCAGAACTCCACTTCCTCCTCTTCCGCCGCAATCGTCAGGTTCTCGATCTCCTCGGTGTCATCGATTCCGACAAGGTGATCGAAGTCGGCGACGGTGGCGCCATCGAACTCGTGGGCGACATGCTCAGCGCGATCTCGCGCATCCGGAGTCTCGAGATCGACACCGCCATCGACTGCGAGCTCTTCGCACGGGTGAGCGCCATCGTCAGCGGACTCTCGGGAGCGCGGCACCGCATCGGTTTTCATCGGCATACGCAGGAGGGGCTCTACCGAGGCTCCTTCATGACCCGCGGCGTCCTCTACAACCCGTACCGACACCTTTCGCACCAGCTTTGCTCGCTC
>SYGQ01000152.1 GCA_005799475.1 Planctomycetia bacterium
AGCGCTCGTCCTGCGGTGGCTGCGGGAGAATCCGGCACGTCTGGGTCATGGATGGGAGCCCTATCCAACATCGTTGCGGATCGTGAACTGGATCAAGTGGTCGTGCGCGGGCGCAACGCTCGACCCCGACGCATGGCAGAGCCTCGCCGTGCAAGCACGGTGGCTCGGTCGCCGCATCGAGTGGCATCTCTTGGCGAATCATCTCTTCGTCAACGGCAAGGCACTCGTGTTCGCTGGACTCGCGTTCAACGGCCCTGAGGCACACCGTTGGCTCGAGCAGGGGCTCGCGATCCTGCGAGAGCAAGTTCCTGAGCAGGTCTTGGGGGATGGTGCGCACTTCGAGCGCAGCCCGATGTACCACGCCCTCATCCTCGAGGATCTCCTCGACCTCATCAACGCATCGTGCACCTTCACAGGGCGCATCGATACGGCGACCGTCGCGCGGTGGCGCACCGCCGCGGCCGCGATGCTTTCATGGCAGCGCGCGATGACGCACCCCGATGGCGATCCTGCATTCTTCAACGACGCGGCGTTCGGCATTGCGCCCAAGCGCGATGAACTCGAGGCGTACGGGGCGAGACTCGGCGTCGAGGCGCGTGCCGCTCCCTCGCCCTGTTGGCTGCGCGAGTCTGGCTATGTCCGCGCCTCCACCGAGACCGCCGTCCTCCTCTGCGACATCGCCCCTGTGGGTCCCGACGAACAGCCCGGGCATGCGCACGCCGACACGCTTTCCTTCGAACTCTCAATCGGTGGCCATCGCGTCGCGGTGAACACGGGGACATCCACTTATCTGCCAGGGGCGCTGCGGAAGTTCGAGCGCTCTACGCGCGCGCACAACACCGTTGAGATCGACGGCCTGGACTCGAGCGAAGTCTGGGGGGCGTTTCGTGTTGGCCGCCGTGCGCGGGTCTCCCAGGAGTCGGTTCAGAGTGACGGCACAGGCACACTCATCTCGGCGACCCATGACGGCTACGGATGGCTTCCGGGCGCGCCGACTCACACCCGCTCATGGCATTTCCGCCCTGGGGAACTCACGATCAGCGATGAAATCCAAGGTGCCTTCCGTTCCGCCGTGGCACGCGTGCACCTGCATCCGATGGTCATGCGCGACGAGGACGGCACGCTGCGCCTACCCTGTGGTCGTCGTTTGTGCGTCGAGGCACATGGCGGCGCGCTGAACATTGAGCGCACCGCATGGCACCCGTCTTTCGGGACGAGCCGCGACAATCTGTGCCTTGTCCTCCGCATCGAGGGGCCGAAGGCGTCGCTCGCGCTCCGCTGGTCGTGACATGCACATCCTCTTCCTGACCGACAACTTTCCGCCCGAAGTGAACGCGCCCGCGTCGCGCACCTTCGAACACTGTCGGGAGTGGGTGCGCCACGGTCATCAAGTGACGGTCATCACCGGCGCTCCGAATTTTCCCAAGGGCAAGGTCTTCGCGGGGTACCGCAACAAGCTCCACCAGACCGAGCAGATGGAGGGGATCCGGGTCATCCGGGTCTGGACCTACATCACCGCAAATGAGGGATTCCAGCGCCGAATCCTCGACTACATGAGTTTCATGGTCAGCGCGTTTCTGGCCAGCCTCTTTGTGCGCCGCCCCGATGTGGTCATTGGGACTTCGCCGCAATTCTTCACCGCGTGCGCCGCATGGGCGGCCAGCGCGGTCAAGCGCCGGCCATTCGTGTTCGAACTCCGCGACCTGTGGCCGGAGTCGATCCGCGTTGTCGGCGCCATGAAGAACGAGTGGATCTTGGATCTCCTCGAAAGGGTCGAACTCTTTCTCTATCGGCGCGCCTTCCGCGTCGTGTCGGTGACGCATGCCTTCAAACGGGATCTCGTGCGCCGAGGGATCGATCCCCACAAGATTCGAGTGGCCACCAACGGCGTGGATATCGCGCGGTTCAAGCCGCAGCCGCGCGACGCCGCGCTCGTGCGCTCTCTCGGACTGGAAGGGAAGTTCGTCGCCGGCTACATCGGCACCCACGGACTCGCGCACTCGCTCGAGACCATCCTCGACGCGGCACACAAGGCGCAGTCCGAGGGTGATGACACGCTCGCATTCATCTTCCTTGGTGATGGAGCGCGAAAGGCGGACCTCAAGGCGCGCGCGGTCGATCTCGGCCTGCGAAATGTGCGGTTCGTTGATTCGGTGGGCAAGGACGAGGTGCCGCGCTACTGGGCGCTCCTGGATGTCGCCATCATTCACTTGAAGCGAAGTCCACTCTTCGAGACGGTCATCCCCTCGAAACTCTTCGAGTGCATGGGCATGGGGATCCCCATTCTGCACGGCGTGGCGGGCGAGTCGGCTGAGATCGTCGAGCGCGAGAGGGTCGGGCTGACGGTCACACCAGAGGACTCGGCGGCCATGCTCGACGGACTGCGGCGGTTTCAGCGCGATCCGGCGCTGTACGCGCAGGTTCGCGAGCATGCGCTCCGCGCCGCCACGCACTACGACCGCAGCGCGCTCGCGCTCTCCATGCTCGAGACGCTGCGCGACAACCGAATCCTCCTCCTCAACCAGGCCTTTTGGCCCGATGTGGTGGCGACCGCGCAGCACGCGGATGATCTCGCGAGGTATCTGACGCGCCACGGCGACGATGTGTCGGTCGTGGCAAGTCGTGCCATCTACGGCGCACGAGGCTCAACGCTCCCCAAGCGCGAATCACGCGAGGGGATCGCGATCCATCGCGTGGGATGGCAGTTTTTCGGCAAGCGGGGGATCACGCCGAGGCTCTTCGACTTTGCGCTCTTCTACCTCGCCGCGGGCTGGCAGTGTCTCCTGATGAAGCGCCACGATGTCGTCGTGTGTTTCACCACGCCGCCGTTCATTGCGCTCGTGGGCGTCATTCTCAAGTGGACGAAGGGAACCCGGCTCGTCTACTGGACGATGGATCTCTATCCAGAGGTCCCCGTCGCCGCTGGGCTCATGAAGCGGAACGGATTGTCCTGGCGCCTCTTCCGCAGCATTGACCGACTCTGCCTGCGGAGCAGTGACCGCGTGGTCGCGCTCGGCAGTTGCATGCGCGATGTCGTCAGCGAGAAGGGCGCGCGTCCGGAATCAGTCTCCATCATCTCAGTGTGGAGCGGTGCCGAGGAGTTCGTGGAGCGCCCGAGGGAAGCCAACCCACTTCGTCGCGAGTGGGACATCGGAGACCGCCTCACGCTCATCTATGTCGGCAACTTCGGTTTGGGCCACGATATGGAGGCGATCGCAACGGCGGTGGAGTTGCTCAAGGACGAGGACTCCATCAGGTGGCTGTTCATCGGCGAAGGGAAAGCGAAGCCGATCCTGGAAGGGCGGATCAGTGCCTGCGGCGCAAAGAATGTGGTGCTCGCTGGTTACCAGCGTCGCGACCAGCTCGCGGATGTGCTCGATGTGGGGGATGCGCACATCGTGACGATGCTGCCTGGATGGGAAGGCCTCCTGTTGCCGAGCAAGTTCTTCAGTGTGCTCGCTGCCGGGAGGCCTGTGGTCTGGGTGGGGCCGAAAGAGAGCGAGTGCGGCATCATTCTCCGCGAGTTGAACTGCGGTTACGAACTTGCACCCGGAGATGGCGCGGGGCTCGCGCGCGTCGTCCGCGCGATGATGGCCGACCGAGCGGCGGCCCTTGCCATGGGAGAACGGGGTCGTGCGGCCTACGAGGGTCGCTATTCGTTGCAGCGATCCTGCGAGCGGTGGCGACAGTTGCTCAGTGAGGTGGCGCAGGGTTCCGCCGGAGTTCGATGATCCGCCTGCGGATCATCGCGAAGTAGCGGCACTTCATTCGCGCGAAGGCCAAGCCGGCCATCCCGTCGAGGAAGCCGAGCTTCCAGAGGTACGAGTACACGAGATACGACGGCGCGAGCCACCATCGGGTCAGGAGACCGTACTTGCGCCGTTGAATGTCGGTGAGGTGCCCCTGACTGTCGGGTGTCGCCATCAAGCGGAGGTACCTCCTCGCTTCCCAGTCCGCGTACTGGCGATGGCGCTCGACATAGGCGTCGAGTCCCTTGAAATCCTCATGATCGACGAGCGTGGCGAGTTGGCCGACCGAGCCTTCGAGCACGGGGTGCTCGTGGACCTCCATGTCGAGGCGGCTCCACGAGTCCTCGTCGATCCGCTCGTACAGCCCTGCACCGACGCGGAAGATGGGCAGCTTCACTTGCGGCACACCGTGTCGGAGGCTTCGCCCCATGAAGTGATTCGTGTAAACGACGCGGAACCCGACCTTCGTTGTCGTGGCCACGGCCGCAGCGAGTTCGTCCACGAAGGCCCCGGGGAGATACTCATCAGCATCGAGGAAGAAGACCCACGGTGTCGCGGGCGTGTGATGCATGAGGAACCAGTTGCGCTTCTTGGGGTAGCGCCCATCCCAGACGAACTGCACGACCTCGCACCCGTGGGCGCGCGCGATGTCGTGTGTCCTGTCCGTGCTCCCTGAATCAACGATGACGACGCGCTCAAACCGGCCGAGGCGCTCGAGGCACCGCGCGAGATTGCGCTCTTCATTCTTGACCGGGATGACAACCGTCACCGGCAGCTTCGCCGCGCCCATCGTGTGGCGAATACTATCGGCGATCATGCCGACCCCGATGACTCCCGAGCGCGGCGTCTCGCCCTACTCATTCGGCGAACGAGTGCGGCGACTCGGGTGGTCCATCGTCCAGTCCACACTCTTCGCGTGGAGTTTTCACAACTGGTATGGATTTCGCCGCGCGCTTCTGAGGGCGTTCGGCGCTCGGGTCAGCGCCTCGTCGCGCCTTCGTCCGAGCGTGCGCATCGAGATTCCGTGGAACCTCTCCATCGGTGATGACACCGCCATCGGCGACCGCGCGATCCTGTACTGCCTCGGGCCGGTACGAATTGGCTCGCGCGTGACGATCTCGCAGGGGGCGCACCTCTGCGCGGGCTCGCACGACCACCACACTCGCGCCATGACGCTCCTGCGCCTTCCCATCACCATCGGCGACGATGCATGGATTGCGGCGGACGCATTCGTCGGACCGAGCGTTACGGTCGCGGAGGGTGCCATCCTCGGCGCGCGAAGCGTCGCCATGCACGACCTCGCGCCATGGGGGATCTACGCGGGGCATCCAGCGGTCAAGGTGAAGGACCGCGTCCGCCATGCCGCTGACTAGGATCGGCAGCGTGAGCCGACTCGTCCTGCACAACACACTCTCACACCGCGAGGAGCCCTTCTCGCCGATTGACCCCTCGGGCGCGGTCCTCTTCTATTCCTGTGGACCGACGGTCTACGACGACGCTCATGTGGGCAATTTTCGCTCGTTCCTCAATGCCGATGTCCTGCGTCGGACGCTGGAACTGCTCGGGTACTCCGTGCGCCATGTGATGAACATCACGGATGTCGGCCACATGACCGATGACGAAGATGCCGACGGAGCCGGCGAGGACAAGATGGCCGTCGCAGGTCGCCGCCTCGCGGAAGCCAAGAAGTCCGGCAGGTTGCCCGAAGGCACAACGATCGATCCGCGCGACCCGCTTGCGATCGCCGACTTCTACGCCGCGAGATTCGTTGACGACGCGCGCACGCTGGGCCTCAAGGTCGCGAGCGATGCCGAGCGAGATCCGACTTGCATGCCTCGTCCCACGCGCTGCATTCCGCAGATGATCGACTTGGTCGCTCGTCTCATCGAGCGATCGCACGCGTATGTTGCCGCCGACGGCGTTGTGTACTTCGATGTCGCGTCGTTCCCCGCGTACGGTCGGCTCTCGGGCAACACCGTCGAGGCCCTGCGCGAGGGGGCGGGCGAACGAATCCAGGCGAAGCATCAAGCTGTGAAGCGGGGTCCTGCGGATTTCATGCTCTGGAAGCCTGACGCCGCGCACATCATGAAATGGGACTCGCCCTGGGGAGCCGGCTACCCGGGATGGCACCTCGAATGCAGCGCGATGGCGGCGGCGTACCTCGCGCCCGAGATCGACCTGCACTCGGGCGGCGAGGACAACATTTTCCCCCACCATGAGTGTGAGATTGCCCAAACCTGCTGCGCAACGGGCCGACCACGCTTCGCTCGGACATGGTTCCACACTCGCCACCTCGTCGTCGAGGGGCAGAAGATGTCGAAGTCGAAGGGCAACTTCTTCACGGTGCGCGATGTGTTGGCCAAGGGCATCACACCGGCCGCGCTGCGACTCGAACTCGTGCGCATGCACTATCGCACCAACGCCAACTTCACCTGGCAGGGGCTGAAGGACGGCCAGCGGCAGATCGACCGTTGGGCGAGGGCACACGCTGGTCTCGCGCGCGCGACGGGAGCCGCCGTGCGCAACGAGGCCGCATCGTCGGGTTCCTACGAAACGGCACTCGGTGCGTTCACGGCAGCGCTCTGCGACGACCTCAATGTCGCGCGGGCGATCGCCGCACTCAACGCCGCGGTGACGGAGGCGCCTGACGGACCCTGTGCTGGCGTGTGCCCACATCGCGAACTCGCGGCCCTCTCGGCAATGGACTCTGTCCTTGGGGTCTTGGAGCGCAACGCCGCACAGTCCCTTGATGGCTCTCTCGCCACGAGGGTCGACGGACTCCTTGCGCAGCGTGCTGCCGCGCGCGCCGCGAAAGACTGGCCCGCGAGCGAT
>SYGQ01000020.1 GCA_005799475.1 Planctomycetia bacterium
AGGAGGTACATGTAGCCCACAGTCGTTCGCTGATGGAACGCCTCGCCGGTGCGGCCGTCGAAGAGCTGGACCTTGCCATCTTCGGGCATGAGGGCCAGGAGTTCGCGGGAGGTGCCCGGATCCTTGCCGCTGCCTTCGAACTCGGCGACGCGCGCGTTGACATGCGCATTCGCCTCGCGGATGGCCTCAAAGATTTCGCGCTCGGTGGCACCGTCAAAGACTGGCGTCACGGCCTGGAACCCGAGCACTCTCGCCGCCCATCCGAGGTGGGTTTCAAGGATCTGCCCGACATTCATTCGGCTGGGTACCCCGAGCGGATTGAGGAGCACCTCGACCGGCGTGCCGTCTTCGAGGAACGGCATGTCCGCCTCGGGCACGATGCGGGCGATGACGCCCTTGTTGCCGTGCCGACCGGCCATCTTGTCACCGACCGAGAGCTGTCGCTTCGTGGCGAGGTAGACGATCACCATCTCAAGCACGCCGGAAGGGAGTTCGTCGCCGCGCTTCATGTGCGCCACGCGCCGTTCCTTCTCGCGAACGAGTTTCTGGACGCGGGGCCAGAACTGCCCGTACGCCACAAGGGCCGCCTCGCGAGACTCTTTGGATCCCTTGATCCACTTTTCCGCGAAGGTCTCGATCTGTTCGAGGATGACCTCGGGAAGGTCGCTCGCACCAACGCGCTGTCGGGTCGCGGGGTCGACCATCTCGGTGCCCGTCAGGCGGTTGATCTCCGCGCACATTTCGCGGAAGAGCTCGATCGCCTTGCCGTCCATGAGTTGCTCGAAGGAACTGATCTCCTTCTTCACCAACTTCTTCTGCTCGTCGTTCTGGTGCTGGCGGCGACTGAACCGCTTGGTGCCGATGACGACACCTTCGGTGCCCGCGGGGACTTCGAGCGAATCGTTCTTCACATCTTCGCCCGCGCGACCGAAGATCGCGTGCAGGAGTTTCTCCTCTGGGGAAAGTTCACTCTTGGACTTCGGGCTGACCTTGCCCACGAGGATGTCACCGGGGCCCACGCGCGCACCGACTCGGATCACGCCGTGTTCGTCCAGATTGCCAAGCGCTTGCTCGGCAACATTTGGGATGTCCGCCGTGAACTCCTGGCGACCCAGTTTGGTCTCGCGGATCTCGACCGGGAACGATTCGATATGGATCGAAGTGAAGGCATCGTCCTTGACGAGGCGCTCGCTGATGACGATGGCATCCTCGAAGTTGTAGCCGTCAAAGGTATTGAAGGCCACGAGAACATTCTTGCCGATGGCGAGTTCGCCACTGGCCGTGCTGGCGCCGTCGGCGATGATCTCGCCAGTCTTCACGCGTTGGCCCGGTCGAACGATCGGCCGCTGGTTCTGACAGGTTCGCTCGTTGAGCCCGACAAACTTTCGGAGCGTGTACTCGTCGGCGTTGTCGATGATGATGCGCTGGCCGTCCACGAAAGTGACGGTGCCGCCCCGGTCGGCGCGCACGATCATTCCGCTGTGCTTGCCGACGACCTTCTCCATGCCCGTGGAGACCACTGGCGGATCGACCTTGATGAGCGGCACGGCCTGGCGCTGCATGTTCGATCCCATGAGCGCGCGATTGGCATCGTCGTGCTCGAGGAACGGAATGAGGCTTGCTGAGACGCCGACGGTTTGCTTCGGGCTGATGTCGACGAACTGGATCTCGTCGGCATCGGCGACGACGAGGTCCCCGGCCTTTCGCACCAGCATCGCGGCGTCGGCGATGGCGCCTTCCGCCGAGAGTGACTCGCTCGGCGCAAGGACGGACTTCAACTCCTCATCGGCACGGAGCGAAACGGCCTTTCCAGTGGCCTTTCGCTTCTCGATCTGGCGGTAGGGAGTCAGGAGGAACCCGTAGTCATCGACGCCCGAGTAGATACCCAAGCTCGCGATGAGACCAATGTTTGCACCTTCAGGAGTTTCGATGGGACAGATCCGGCCATAGTGCGAAATGTGCACATCGCGCACCTCGAACCCAGCCCGCTTCCGGTTGAGGCCGCCCGGTCCGAGGGCCGACAGGCGCCGTTCGTGGACGAGCATGGAGAGGGGATTGGTCTGATCAACGACCTGCGAGAGTTCGCTGCGGCCGAAGAAGAACTCGATCGCGCTGGAGATGGACTTCGAGTTGACGAGGTCAGCGATCTTGTAGGAGTTGTCCGCGGGGTCCTTGACGCTCATGCGCTCCTGAACGGTGCGCTTGAGCTTGAGGAATCCCTTGCGCATCTCTTCCGTCGCCAATTCGTCGAGCGTGCGCAGTCGGCGGTTCCCGAGGTGGTCGATGTCGTCGACATGGGCGATCGTCCGGCGGTTTGGGTCGGCGGGACGGCGCAACTCAACGATGTAGCGGATGACCGCGAGGAAGTCCTCGGCCCTCAGGTGCTGGGCGCCCTCGCCAACCTGCTTGTAACCGACATCGTCAGCGAACTTGCGGTTGACGCGGAAACGCCCAACGCGACCGAGTCGGTATCGGTTCTGGTCAAGGAACTTCTCCGTGAAGAGATCACGGGCCTTCTCGATCTGCGGTGGGTTGCCGGGACGGAGTCGCGCGTAGAGCCTCAAGAGCGCCGCCTCGTGCTCGGTGGCGTCGGCGAGGAAGTCGAGCTTCTCTTCGGCGAGGGTGTTGAGAATGAGCGGGTCGCCTGGATTGCAGATCGCGCGAACCGTCTTGAGTGCGCTCGCCTGAATCGTGGCAACCTTGTCGCCGAAGGGGACGCCGACCTTGCACAACTCCTCACCCGTGTCTTGATCGATGATCAGTTCTGCGGAGTAATGCTCGGGACGGAGCTTCTCCACCCGAATGTCCTCCACCTCATAGAACATCCCGAGAATCTTCTCCGTGTCGGAGAACTTCTCGTCCATGGCACGCAGGAAGGTGGTGGCCGCGAGCTTGGTGGACTGGTCGATGCGCATCGCCAGCACATCTTTCTTCGTGACCTCGAGTTCGATCCACGAGCCGCGCTCAGGAATGATGCGCGCGCTGTGCAAGGGGCGGTCGCCAAGGCTCGATGCGATCGAGAAGTCCACGCCCGGGGACCGGTGCAACTGGCTCACGATGACGCGCTCCGATCCATTGACGACGAATTCACCGCCGCCGAGGAGAATCGGGATGTCACCGAGATAGATGTCTTCCTCCAGGACTTCGCTTGTTGACTCGCGCGTCAGGCGCATCTTCACCCGCCACGGATAGCCGTATGTGAGGCGGAGTTCGCGGCACTCGCCCTCGGTGTGCTGCGGTTCGCCGAAGGAGTAGGCGAGGAACTCGAGCTTCATCTGCCCGTCGTAACTCTCGATCGGGAAGATCTCCTTGAGCAGGGCCTGAAGGCCGAGGTGCTCCTTTCGGTCAGCGTGCTCCAGATTCTTCTGGAGGAAGCGCTCGTACGCAGCCTGCTGCACGCGGGTCAGGTTCGGGACAGGGATCGCGTCGCCGCGCTTGGAGTAGTCACGGACGGTTCGTGTGCTCATGGTCACCTCTGTGGAGTCTCGATCAAACCCAAGATCAATGGCTGTTCGCTCGAACATGCTGTCGACTTGGAGCAAGCCGACAGCCCTCGCTCCGTGTCTCGTTTCGCAAGTTTTCGGTCAGATGCTCGAGCGCGCGCCAAGTCCCGAAGTGTAATGAGACGGCGGCACATTCCGCAAGGGGGTCGGCGGGGCGAAGTTAAAAATTTAGACAAAAAACCCCCAGCCGAAGCCGGGGGTGAGGGGTTTAAAAGTCTGTGACACCTGCCCCAGATGGGCGAGCGCCACCCTCTCATGGGGTTACTTGACGGTGACCTTGCCGCCGGCACCCTCGAGGGCTGCCTTGAGCTTGGCCGCGTCGTCCTTGGAAATGTTCTCCTTGATGGCCTTCGGGGCGCCATCGACGAGGGCCTTGGATTCGGTGAGTCCGAGCCCAGTCGCCTCGCGGACTACCTTGACGACCGCGATCTTCGTGGGACCGCACTCCTCAAGAACAACCGTGAACTCGGTCTGGGCTTCGGCCGCGGGGGCCGCAGCCGCACCACCACCGCCGGCAACCATCACGGCGCCGCCAGCAGCGGGCTCGATGCCGTACGCGCTCTTCATGTAGTCGGCCAGGTCGACGGCCTCCTTGAGCGTGAGGGCTGCGATGGAATCACCCAACTGGGTGACCTTGGCGTCGAATGTCTTTGTGTCGGACATGGTGAAACTCCTTCAAAGTGTGCCTCCCATAGGCGCCGCCACAAGGCGGCATTTAATCCCCGAGGGGACCAGTGGGAGAGCGGTTGGGGTCGAATTGAACTCAGTTGGCTTTGGCGATGGTCTCGCCCTTTTCGAGCCGGGTCGATATCTCTTTGACAATGCCCAGAAGGCGCGAGCCGGGCGCGACGGCCGCGCCGACCACCTTGCCCGCGGGTGCCAGCACGATGGCCACCACTCGAGCTTGCGCCTCTTCGCGCGTGGGAAACTGGCTCAGTCGAGTGACGCCAGCGGCGCCATCGAACCAGGTGCCATCGATGCATGCGCCCATGAGCCCGAGTTTGTCGTTCTCCCGCGCGCTCTCGACGAGTTCGCGTGCGATCGTGACAACGCTCGTCGCGCCGTACACAACGGCCCGTGGACCCTTGAGTCCTGGGTAGAGCGCTTCGAGCGGCGTGCCCTTGAAGGCGCGCTTGGCGAGCGTGTTCTTGACGACGGAAATGCGAGCGCTTGCGCCGCGCATACGGGCGCGCAGTTTCGCGTTCGCTGTCGCGGGGATGCCGACAACTTCAATGAGGACGGCGCCTTCGACATTGGCGAAGCGCTTCTTGTATTCCTCGACGATCATGTTCTTGACGGGCTTGCTCATGGTGGTGTCCCAGGTCGTGGTGGGGATGGTTTAGGTGGCGACCGGCACGCTCGGTGTCATCGAGGCGCTGATGGTGCAGGAGTGGATGTAGACGCCCTTCGCGGACGCGGGCTTTGCCTTGTGGATGAGCGCAATGAAGTGCTCGAGGTTCGCGGTCAAGTCGTCGTCAGAGAACGACATCTTGCCGATGATGCAGTGCACATTGCCACCGTCATCGTTGCGGTACTCCACCTTTCCCGCGGCGTACTCCCTGACGGCCGTGGCCACATCGGGGGTGACGGTGCCGGCTTTGGGGCTTGGCATCAGTCCCTTGGGACCGAGGACTTTGCCCAGTCGGCTCACGATGCGCATCATGTCGGGACTTGCAACGGCGACTTGGAAGTCGGACCAACCGCCTTCGATCTTGGCCACGAGGTCTTCCGCACCGACCTCGACGGCGCCTGCGGCTTTCGCCGCTGCGGCCTTGTCGGAGTTGCAGAAGCAGATGACGCGTGCGGTCTTCCCAACGCCCTTCGGGAAGCTGATCGCGCCGCGGAGTGCCTGGTCGGCCGCCTTGGGGTCGATGCCCAAGTGGACCACCACATTCACGGTCTGGTCGAACTTGGGGGCCTTGAACTTCCGCAGTTCCTTCACGGCATCACGAGGCGCAGTGGGCGTGCGGACCGTGACGAGCGCCTGGTTCGCGCGAACGCGCTTGCTGTGGCCGGGGAGTGATCGTTCCTTGGTGGTGACTGACATCGGTTATGCCTCCACCGTCACACCCATCGAACGGGCGGTGCCTGCGATGACTCGCATGGCCGCCTCGACGGTTCCGGCATTGAGATCCTTCATCTTGTCTTCAGCGATTTTTCGCAGTTGCGCCTGATTCAACTTGCCGACCTTGTCGGTATTGGGCTTTCCGGAACCCTTCTCGATCTTGAGCGCCGTGGCGATCAAGACAGACGCGGGGGAGTTCTTGATCTCGAGAGCGAATGTGCGGTCGGCATAGACGGTCACGATGCAGCCGACGACGCGACCGTTGAGGTCGCGCGTGGCTTCGTTGAACTTCGTGATGAACTGGCCGGGATTGACGCCGTTGGCGCCCAAGACCGGTCCCAGCGGCGGCGCTGGTGTCGCCTTGCCACCCGGGGCAAGGATCTTGAATTGCTTGGTGATCTTCTTGGCCATGGTTCCTTACCTCCTACCACTGCGGCCCCGACAGGGGGCATCGCCGGCTCAGCCAAGATCCGGCGCACAGAAGTAGTCATTGCGGTCTGAATTGCGAGCCGCGCACGGTAGCAGGATCCCCCGGAGCGCGCAAGCAGGCGCCGCAAGTCTATTCTGCCCGCCACACACAGTGACCACCGATGAGTAGCGGCTTCCTTCACGAACTCACCTGGCGAGGTCTGTTGCACCAGACGACCTCACCCGAACTCGCTGGCCATCTCACGCACGGCGGCCGGGTCGCCTATTGCGGATTCGATCCCACGAGCGATAGTTTGACGGTGGGGAATCTGCTCCCGCTGACCATTTTGGCCCGCTGGCAGCATGCAGGGCATCGCCCGATCGTCGTGATGGGCGGCGCGACCGGTTCCATCGGTGACCCGAGCGGGAAGTCGACCGAGCGGCAACTGCTTGGGATGGACCAAGTCCGTTCGAATGTCGCCAGCCAGCGCCCAGTGTTCGAGAAGCTGCTGGAGTTCTCAGGCCGTCATGCCGCGAGCATCGTCGACAACGCGGATTGGCTCATGCGACTCGGATTCGTGGAGCTTCTGCGCGATGTCGGCAAGCACTTCACCGTGAACCAGATGATCGCGCGGGACTCGGTCGCGACACGGCTCGAGTCGCGCGAGCAAGGGATCTCATACACCGAGTTCAGCTACATGATCCTGCAGGCGTATGACTTCTTGCATTTGCACCGGACCGCGGGTTGCACGGTGCAACTCGGGGGCGCGGATCAGTGGGGCAACATCTGCTCGGGCATCGACCTCATTCGGCGCGTCGGAGGTGCTCAGGCGTTTGGCATCACGAGTCAACTCGTCACCAAGTCCGACGGAACCAAGATTGGCAAGTCCGAGTCTGGCGCGATCTACCTCAATGCGGCAAGGACGAGTTCATATCGATTCCACCAGTACTGGCTCAACGCGAGCGATGAGGACGCGGTGAAGTTTCTCAAGTGGTTCACCTTCTTTTCGAAGGAGCGGATCGAGGGCATTGCCGCCGAACACTCGGCCGCGCCGGCCGAACGGGCGGCGCAGCGGGCGTTGGCCGACGAGATGACGACGATGGTGCACTCCGAGGCGGAGGCGCGCCGCGCCAACGAGTGTGGGCGTGCTCTCTTTGGCGGAGACATTCGTTCATTGGACGCCCAAGGCGCGCAGGATGTGGCGGGCGACCTTCCAGGCGCAGCGATCGGCCGCGGGGAGTTTGCGGGCGAGGGAAAGGGGATCATCGATGCGCTCGTGGAGATCGCGCTCGCGTCAAGCAAGCGTGAGGCGCGAGACTTCCTCCAGGCGGGTGCGGTGCAGGTCAACGGGGCGGCCGCGACGGTCGAATCGCGCATCACCGCGGAGCATCTCCTGCACGGCCGGTACGCCTTCGTCCGACGCGGCAAGCGGCAGTGGGCCGTGCTCCAGGTGGCACCGTAGCCGCGCCGTAAGATCGGGCGATGGCAGGAGCCTCGGGAACCTATGAACTCGGTCGCTTCACCGGAGTGTGCGCCGCCAGCGGCGCCGTGATCGCTTCGGGAGAGTCCTTCACGGCGGCGCTCGTTGATCGCGTGTCGGAAGAGGGATCGCCGCAGTTGGCGCGACTGGACTATTGCACGCACGCGTGGGAGCACGGGGCGCGCCCGGAAGGGCTGGTGTGCTTCTGGAGGTCGATCGCGCCCCGACCAGGCGAGCGACGGCAATCCTTCGTCGACGATGAGACGCTGCTGGAGATGGTCCGACGCGATGACCCATCGGCGACAGAGCATCGCCGCGCGTTCCGCTGGATTCTCGCGCTCGTCCTGTTGCGCCGAAAGGCGCTCAAACTCGCCGGCGTCGATCGCGATGGTGCCATCGAAGTGTGGTCGTTCCTTCCACGAGGATCTGGCGATGGCGCCGAGGCCATCCGAATCGCCAATCCGGGCATCAAGGACGACGCCATGCGTGATCTCGCCGATCAATTGGCGGAAGTCATCCGGCCCGACGGTCCGTGATGGGCTTGCGTCTCTCAAGTTGGTTCGCGTGCGCAGCGACCGCCGTCCTCCTCGGCGCGTGCTCGCCGCGCGAGTTGGAGACGCAGCCGGATGGACCGCCTCCGGGGCCCTCCGAGATCGCGCGACTCCAGCGCGCGCGAATCGATGCGCTCTCCTCCTTTGCGCTCCGAGGCCACGCTGAGGTCAGTTGGCGCGATCGAACTGGCTCTCATTTCGATGACGGCGACTTCGTGCTGATGGCGCGGCCGCCGGAAGAGTCGAGCCTGCGAATCTCCAAACTCGGCGAGCGCGTTCTGTGGATCGGGTCGGGCGAGGGTCAGTGGTGGACCATCTTCCCGCGCGAGACGCCATCGCGTGCGATTCTTCGCCCATGGCCGCGCGCGTCGTCGGAACAAGCGACCGTCGGCGTCGATGGCACGCTTTCGGGGATCCTTGCGCCGGCGCGGCTTTTCGAGGCACTCGGACTCTCGTCCATCGACGAGAAAGATGTCCGCACGGTGGCATGGGACGGCGCGCGCGGTGCGTGGATGATCGAGCTGCCCCATCGTCGCGTGTTCGCTCGGGGCGAGTCGCTCCTCCCCGTCGGCGTTGAGTGGGAGAATGGCGCGGGCGAGGTCATCGCGTCGTGCGAGCTCGAGGCGTTCGTGTGGCCTTCGGGGGATCGTCCCGCGGGCGCTCCCGAAGCTGAGGTCAAGCCGCTCTTGGCGACTCGCATGAGGATCGCGGCGTGGGGACCGCACGGC
>SYGQ01000153.1 GCA_005799475.1 Planctomycetia bacterium
CGTCGACTATTCGGCCCGATCCGTCATCGTGGTTGGTCCCGAGCTGAAGCTCTGGCAGTGCGGCCTCCCGAAGAAGATCGCGCTGGAACTCTTCCAGCCCTTCATCATCCGCAAGCTCAAGGAACACGGGCTTGCCGACACCATCAAGAGTGCCAAGCGCATGCTCGAGCGCCGCGCTCCAGAGGTCTGGGACATTCTTGAGCAGGTGACAAAGAATCACCCGGTGCTGCTCAATCGCGCGCCCACGCTTCACCGCATGGGAAGTCAGGCGTTCGAGCCGGTGCTCGTTGAAGGCAACGCCATCAAGATCCACCCGCTTGTGTGCGCGGGCTACAACGCTGACTTCGACGGCGACCAGATGGCGGTGCATCTCCCGCTTTCGCTTGAGGCCCAGGTCGAGGCGCAGGTGCTCATGATGAGCACGCACAACATCTTCAGCCCGGCCAACGGGAACCCCATCGTGAGTCCGTCTCAGGACATCGTCATGGGTGTCTACTTCTTGACCGCCGCGCCGATGGACTGTCCGGCCGACGCTCCCGGCCAGCGATCAAAGGTGCCGTCGTTCGCGTCTGTCCACGAAGTGCTCTTGGCGCTCGACCACCGAAAGGTCGGCGTCCACGACTGGGCCGATGTGCGGCTTGAGCGCTTCAGCGAAGTCGTGAACGACCAAGGGGACGCCCCCAAGCAGACCCCCGCCAATCGCAAGATCCGCACCACCGTCGGCCGAGTGATCTTCTCAGAGATCCTTGCCCAAGGGATGCCATTTTACAATTGCGCGCTCGGCAAGAAGGGCGCCGCACGAGTCATCGACGACACTTTCGCCCGCAAGGGCAAGGCGGCGACGATCGAGTTGCTTGACGCGCTCAAGGAAACCGGGTTCAAGGCGTCCACGACGAGCGGCCTTTCTTTCGGCATCACCGATCTCCATGTCCCAGAGGACAAGGAACGGCTCATTGGCGACACGCAGCGAAAGGTCGACAAGGCGCAGTCCAACTACGAGGGTGGCAACATCACCGACGATGAGCGACGCAATCGTGTCCTCGACGCGTGGGCGCAGTGCCGAGACGCTTTGCAGAACAAGTTGATGGAGACGCTCAAGACCGACCGCAAGGCGCAGTGGGCCGGCACGAAGGAAGTCGCTGGCAATGTCGCGGGGCGCCCATCGCGTCCTGCGTCCGGATCTCGGTATCTCAATCCCGTCTTCTTGTTCATGGACTCGGGGGCGCGAGGCAACAAGAGCCAGATGCAACAGCTCGCCGGAATGCGAGGCCTCATGGCGAAGCCCAGCGGCGAGATCATCGAGACGCCGATCAAGTCGAACTTCCGCGAAGGTCTGTCGGTCATCGAGTACTTCTCGTCCACGCACGGCGCCCGCACGGGCCTGGCGGATACGGCGTTGAAGACCGCAGATTCGGGTTACCTGACGCGCAAGCTGTGCGATGTGGCGCAAGGTGTCGTGGTCATCCAGCATGACTGCGGCCAGACCGGCGGCATTGCGAAGGAAGCGATTTACAAGGGCGAAGAAGTGGATGTCCCGCTGCGCGATCTCATCAGGGGACGCACGAGCTGCGAGAACATCGTCGATCCTCGCACCGATCGCGCCATCGTGTCGCGCAACGAGATCATCACCGTCGAGAAAGCACGGGAGATTGAGGCACTCGGGATCCGCACTGTGTTCGTGCGCAGCCCACTGACCTGCCAGACGGCCCGTGGGGTCTGCGCGTGCTGCTACGGCATGGACATGTCCACCGGTCAGTTGGTGGAGGAGGGTCTCGCCGTCGGCATCATCGCCGCGGAGTCCATTGGCGAGCCCGGCACGCAGCTCACGATGCGCACCTTCCACACCGGAGGCATTGCCGTGAGCGCGACCACCGAGAATCAGTGGAAAGTCACGCAGGCCGGCACGATCGAGTACACGGATTGCGGCGAAGTCGCGGTGACGCTCGCGGGGAAGCCGTCGCTCATTGCCCTTCGCAAGACAGGTGATGTGCGCATCGTCGACGCGAAGGGTCGCGAACTCGAAAAGTACAAGGTGCCCTACGGTGCCACGCTCTTGGCCACGCCGGGAGACACCGTAAAGAAGGGACAGTCGGTCCTCGAATGGGACATCCATGTGACGCCGATTCTGGCCGAGAAGTCGGGCAAGATCCGCTTCCGTGATATCGAAGACGGGGAGACGGTGCGCATCGAGCGCAAGGCGAACAAGGAAGAGATGGTTGTCATCGAGCACAAGGGCGAGAAGCACCCACGCATCACCATTGAGGATGAGGCGGGCAATGTGCTCGATCTCCACCACCTTCCCGCGAAGGCGCACATCGAAGTCAAGGACGGTGCCTCCATCGAGGCGGGCCATCGGATCGCGTTCACCCCGAAGGGCGCAGCGCGCAGTGCGGACATCGTCGGCGGACTCCCGCGTGTGACGGAGATCTTCGAAGCGCGCGTCCCCAAGGACCCCGCGGTCCTCTCGCGCATCACGGGTCGCGTCGAACTGCTCCCCAACGAGCGCAAGGGCAAGATGACGATCCGCATCCACGCGGAAGGCGCCAAGGAAGAGCTCGTCGACGACCACTTCGCGCCGCAAGGCAAGCGCCTGCTCGTCCACACTGGCGACTCCGTCGAGGCCGGCGACGCACTCACCGAAGGACCGCTGACGCCCTCGGAGATCCTCGCGATCAAGGGTGAAGACGAGTTGTATCGCTACATGCTCACAGAAGTTCAGAATGTGTACCGCGCGCAAGGTGTGCCCATCAGCGACAAGCACATCGAAGTGGTCCTGCGCCAGATGCTCGGAAAGGTCCGCGTGGTTGAGGTCGGTGACACGGGGCTCTTGCCCAACGATGTCGTGGAGCGCTATGTCTTCCGCGAGGTCAACGAGACCTTGGCCACAACCCTCAAGATCGAGGACGCAGGCGGCACCACACTGGTGAAGGGCACTCTCGTGGCCAAAGACGAGGTCAAGCAGGCCAACGCCGAAGCTGAACTTGCTGGCAAGGCAATGGCGAAAACCAAGCGACCCAAGCCGGCTCGCGCGCGCACGCTGCTCTTGGGCATCACCAAGGCGTCGCTGCAAGCAGAGAGCTTCCTCTCGGGAGCAAGCTTCCAGGAGACCACAAAGGTCCTCACGGAAGCTGCACTCAAGGGAGCCGTCGACACGCTCATTGGCCTCAAGGAAAATGTGCTGCTCGGACACCTGATTCCGGCCGGCACGGGCTTCGACACCTACACCAACCTCTTGGTGAGCCACCTCGTCAGCGAACCTGTTGGCCCCGACAGTGAGGCGGCCTCGATGGAGGAAGCAGCGGCGGCGGCAGAAGCCCTCGGCGCTGAGCGTGTTGGGACGGCAGCAACCATCAAGGAAGTCGCCGCGTTCGCGCCCGCCGAAGAAGTTGTGTTCGATGCGGCTGAGGGCTCGGACGCGTCAGCGAGCAACGAGGAGTAGGCCATTGACCAAGCCGGATGCCGCAGGCGACCCCTGGTTTCAGGGTGGACTGCGGTTTTCCTGTACCCAGTGCGGCAACTGCTGCACCGGCGGTCCCGGTGCCGTCTGGTTCACGCCTGAGGAGGGTCGTGCCATGGCAAAATCGCTCGGGATATCCGAAGCGGAATTCCTCGAGCGGCACACACGACTTGTTGGAACACGCCGGTCGCTCAACGAACGCGAGACAGCACATGGCTTCGATTGTGTCTTCCTCGACCGCCTGACGCGCCCGGGGATGGCATTGTGCTCGGTCTACACGGGACGGCCCTCGCAGTGCCGAACTTGGCCCTTCTGGCCCTCCAATCTTTCGTCGGCACGGGCGTGGGCACACGCGAAGGCCAAGACTCCCTGCCCAGGAATGGGGAGCGGGCCGATCATCCCGGTCGAGCAGATCAGAATCATGCGCGACATCGACGACCGCGACAACTCGGACGCACCTTGGTAGGCCCCCCTGCGCCACCTCACCACGCCACCGTCCGATTCTGACATGCGCGCGTGGTGGGTCGCCGCCTCAAACCCCGTGATCGTCGGTGCCTTCGAGGCCCTTGCCGAACACTCGGCCCATGTCACGAGTCGCCATCGTCCCATTTGCGTCGCCTCGGGTGAGTGCTGCCAATTCGCGCGTCACGGACATGACCTCTTTGTCACGGGCCTCGAGGCTGCGCTCGTGACCCGCCGCACGGGCCCCATGGAGCCCACGCGCGCACGCCGGGCGTGGGAGCAATCAGTCTGCGCGCATCTCTCTGGGCGATCCTGCGCGATTCACGCTTTACGCCCGCTGGGTTGCCGGACCTACTTCTGCGATCCCCGTGCGACGCATTGGCACGCGGAGCTGGCGGAATCAGTCCACCAACAAGTGCGGGAACTCCACGACGCTCACGCACTGCCTTACCTTTTCGCAGAGTGGACATGGCTTGCCGAAGCGTTTTCCTCGGCGCACGCTCGTGGACTTCTTTCGGAAGCAGTCGAGCCGTAAGATCGGGTCATGCGGGAGTTCCAACTGCGAGGCGATCTGCAGCGTGCCGAGATCGAGGGGTACAAGTTTCCGCTCGGCATCGAGCCGGTCTCGCTCGGGGCGCCCAAGCAGGGGTACACGCTTGAGTACACGCCCGGCGAAGAAGGCGATCCGGACACCTACGCGTTTCATGTGGTGGTGAGCCACGATCGACTCATCCCGATCATCGCCGATGCGTTCGAACTTCTCCCCGCCGAGGTGGTGCCCATCGTCGAGATCGGGTCGCGCGACGCGTATCGAGCGCTCGATGTGTTCGTCGCGAGCGAGCCAGTCCCAGTGGCGGATTTTCTCGACACCTGGGCGCGATTCGAGGCCGTGTTGCTCGAAGACGGGTCCATCGGGGCGGGGGCGAATGCCGAAGAGCCGTTCATCGAGGTGTTCCTCGACACATGGAAGGGACTCCTCATCAATGTCCCCATCGGCATGCGCCGCGAGGTCGAGCGGCTGCTCGCACGACACGACCTGCGCGAGGTGCTCGAGACCTGGCCGCACGACCTCGATCGGTCGCCCGAGCCGCCATCACAGCTTCGGGAAGTCCTTCGAACCGAAGATGACGAGAGCCCGGACCTCGACGAGATCCTCCTCCAACTCCGC
>SYGQ01000154.1 GCA_005799475.1 Planctomycetia bacterium
CGAGATCGACCTCCGCACGCGCCGATCACACGCTGCGCCAGATCGGCGATGGCGATCTCCCGGTCGCTGCCAACATTGACGACTTCGCCGAGGGCGCGCGGACACTCCATGAGCCCCACAAGCATCGCTACGGTGTCGCCCACATGGGAGAAGCAGCGCGTCTGCGATCCGTCGCCATGAACTCGGACAGCCTCACCCGCTCGCGCCGACCGAACAAATGCAGGAAGCACCATCCCATAGCGAGGACTCTGGCGGGGACCGACCGTGTTGAAAATGCGCGGCACGACAATCTCAAGCCCGCGCTCATCGCGGTACGCCAGCGCGAGGAATTCGTCGAGCGCTTTCGTGCACGCGTACGACCATCGCCTCGTGCTCGTGGCTCCAATTCGCCAGTCGTCCGCCTCGGCCAAAGGGCGCGCCTGCGCCGACCCCATCTTGCCGTAGACCTCGGAACTACTCGCGACGAGGATCCGCGCGCCGGCTCTGGCCGCAGCGGCCAGGGCGTTCTCGGTGCCGTGGGTGTTGGTGACGATCGTGTCGATCGGCCGTTCCATGACAAGCTTCACGCCGACGGCCGCGGCCAGATGCCAGACCCGCATCGCCCCTCGCGCCGCATTGCACAGCGCGGCGGCATCGAGAATGTCCCCCTCAACGAACTCAAACCGCGGGTGCGATCGGAACGGGGCAAGATTCGCAAGCGTTCCGGTCGAGAGATTGTCGTACGCCACGACGTCGTCCCCGCGTGCCAAGAGTGCCTCGCACAAGTGGCTGCCGATGAACCCGGCTCCGCCTGTGACCAGCGACTTCATCGCCATCGTGTGCGAAAGGTACACATCGCCGCGAGCACAATGACGGGATAGACCACAACGAAGATCCCCATCGCCAGCCGCGAAAAGAGCCGGTCAGGACTCCACAGTGCGGACACGACAACGAAGGAGAGGCCACTTCCCGCGCACGCCCACGCGACACGGAGACCGACTTCCGCGAACGATGCCCCGTGCCACTTGCGCCAATAGGATCCCGACGCACAATTCGCGCTCACGCAGCAGGCGATGACGAGCGGCAGGCTCCACGAAATCGAGTTGGTCAGTTCGGGCGGAATCGTCCAATCCCAGCGCACGAAGTAGCCCAGTGACAGGGCCGCCGCCGCGAACGAGACATCAAGGATCGCCTTCGCGAACGGCTCATAGGCCTCGCGTCGGTGCGCCGCATCAGCGCGCGCGACATGGGCGGCGTCATCCATCGCGATCGCGAGGCGCACGAGTCCCGCAACAGCCCCGACGAGCACGAGTCCCACGACGCCGCCGGCTACCGGCAGCGCGAGCCACCCGCGCGCCGCACTCACCACCATCGCCCCACCGAGCGCAGCAGCAATCGACACGGCGAGTGCGACACGCGGGCCACTCCATCCGCGCAGTGCGAGGCGATGCGTTGTGTGGTCGCGCCCGCCCACCAGTGGACTCTGGCCCCGTCGGGTTCGTGTGGACGACACGACGATCATGTCCACGAGCGGTGCAAGCCCGACACCCACAGCGGCCACGGCGATCGCGAGCCAACCGATCGCGACTGAGTCCATCGTCCATTCGCGCCCCCACGCCAACGGCAACGCGGCGAGCAAGAATCCGAGCATGAGGGAGCCGCCGTCGCCCATGAAGATGCGTGCGCGCGGCCAGTTCTGCACCAGGAATCCGCCGGCAACACCCGCACCGGCGCTCGCCACGATCCCCACGACAAGTCCGCCGGGACTCGCCAGCGCGGCGACCGCGCACGCGGCAAGCCCCATGACGGCGGCGCTCGCAGCTACGCCGTCCATGTTGTCGAGCATGTTGAGTGCGTTCATCATGGCGACGATCCACACGATTGCGATCGCCGTGTCCAGCGCTGGCGCGCCAGTGATGACGACGCCGCCGCAGCCCCACAGGAACGCGCACGCGCACGCGGTTTGCGCTGCCAGTTTCGCGGGTGGTCGGAAGTGGACAATGTCATCGACCACCCCGACGAGCGCGGCACGCAGCGCGCCGCCGATCAAGGCGAGAGCCATCTGAGATGACTGGCTCGTGGCATCACGAAACCCCCCCGAAATCCCGCGCGTGACTCCGAGCGAGACCACGAATGCCAGCGCGATTCCCGCACCCCCGAAGAGTGGTGTCGCATCGGTGTGCCAGCGATCCCCGCGAACGGGAGCTGTCCATCCGTGCCGCAGCGCCCCACGGCGCACGCCTTCCACGATGATCCACGAGAGCGCCGCCGACGCGAGCGCGACGAGTGTTCCGTCAGCGAGCGGCCACTCCATGGTGAAGCGATCCTACAGGTCGATCACGCGCGCAGACCGCGACAGCTCAGGGCTCGTCGGCGGGTCCCAAGACCTCGTAGCCATCGTCGAACTCGCCCACCACGCGCGCGTAGTCGACGCGAATCGCTCCGCGTCCGGCAGGCAGTGTGTTGTAGGGCTCGAAGTGGATCGTGAGCACAAGCACCGCCCCCTCGTTCTTGGTGAAGAGGATGCCTCGGCCACTCTGCGCGAAGTTGCCCGCGGGATCGACGCGCCATCCGCCGAGTCCCGTGTCCCACGCCGTCAAGAAGCGCACGGTGCCGTCAGCATTGAAGAACTGAAGGTGCAGGATCCCGTTGGAGTCCTCCCAGAGCAAGTCCGTCGTCCCATCGCCGTCGAGATCCTGCGCTGACGCAAATCGATACCCAGCCTTCGGCGGCGTGAGCGGCTTGATCGTCGCGCCCGTTGCACTCGGAATGACGTGCACGATGTCTCCGGTCGCGTCGTCGCGCGCCAAGATGTCCGGGCCGCGCGTCTCGCTCATCTGTGCCATCCGGAACGACCAGTCACCGGCACCCAATGTCCATTCGATCTGGCTCGACACGGCTCCGCCCTGCACGACCCAGAAGACAGCGCTCGTGCCGTCCGCGCGCAGGAAGGCTGGGCCATCGGTGGTGCCAACTCCCCAGTCGCTGATCCCAATGAATCGATCGCCGACCGTCGTTGTGCCCACGGTGACGATCTCCTGGATCGTCTTGCCGAGCCGGATCATGGCTTTCACTTTTCGCGTCGCGGGCACATGGAAGAGGATGTCCGACGAACCATCGCCATTGACATCGCCAAGGCCGAGCACCTGCCATGTCGGGTCGAACGATGCCAAGACATGCTTGGACTCATTGTTCGTCTCGAGCTGCCCCATGCCATCGGTAAAGATGATCATCAGACGATGATTGGCGCGATCGACTGCGATCACTGACGCGCGCACGATGCCCCACTCCTCGATGGCGGGTGTCGCTGGCGTGGAGAACCCTGCGCCACCGAAGCCTCCGGTCGTTGGCGTGATGCCGCCAGGTGGAGTCTGCGTCGTCGTCGTCCCCGGCGCGGGGCCATCGATGCCGGGGGCATCGGGCGTCGCCGGTGTTCCCTCGGGCACAGGTGCCGACATCGGATCCGGGTTGTAGGTCCACGAGAACATCCGGTTCACAGTGAGCGATGGCGTTGCATTGTTCCTACTCCCCATGACGGCGACGAGTCCGTTGCGACTGATCGCGGACTGTTCGCCGACGGCCTGGTTCGTCCCCGCGCTCGGTGTCCAGAGATCCCACGGCTCTTGGATCCAAGTGGAAGAATCTCCACGACGGAAGGCAAACCCCGCACCCGCGTTGACGAGGAGCGTTTCGTACCCAGGCGAGCCGACGAGAAGAAGACTGCCGCTGTCAGCGAGTGCCACCGAGAATCCGAATGCGTTTCCGCCGTTCGCCTCGCGGGCAAAGACCTCAGCCTCTTGGGCCCAGCCAATTCCGTTGTGTCGGTACACATACGCCGAGCCGTTGTTCAGCGATGTCTCTCCGCCCGCCCCGGCACGATCGGTGCCCGGTGCGCCGACGGCGATCGTTGAGCCCACCACAGAGACACTGCTCCCGAAACCATCATCACGCGTCGCGTTCTCGGGAAGGAGCACGGCCTCGGGAGTCGCGGGCCACACCCCGTCGAG
>SYGQ01000155.1 GCA_005799475.1 Planctomycetia bacterium
CTCGTGTTCGAAGTCGATGTCAATGTCTGGCGGCTCATGGCGCTCGCGGCTGACGAATCGCTCGAAGAGCAGGTTGAATCTCGCCGGGTCGACCGCTGTGATGCCAAGGCAATAGCAGAGAACGCTGTTGGCGGCCGCGCCGCGACCCTGGCAGAGGATCCCGCGCGAGCGGGCGAAGCGAACGATGTCGTGCACCGTCAGGAAGTACGGCTCGTAGGCCAGTTCCTCGATCAGGGCGAGTTCCCGCGCCAGTTGCGCGTGGACCATCGTCGGTATGCCCTCGGGATACCGCTCTGCGCCGCCTTCGAGCGCGCGTACGCGCAGCGCTTCGATCGCGCTCATGCCCTCGGGCGCGCTCTCGCTCGGGTAGCGGTAGCGCAACTGCGACAGTGAGAACCCCGCGCAGCGCCGAGCGATCTCCATCGTCCGCATGAGCGCGTCGGGATGGCTGCGCCAGCGCACACGCATCGCCGCGCCGCCGAGCAAGTGCCGCTCGGCGTTGGGAAGCGCAGCAAATCCACTCCGGCCAACAGGCGCGCCACAACGGATCGCCGTCAGTACGGCATGAAGCCGTCGCCGTGATGGGTCATGGAACCGGACCCCCTGCGTGGCCACGAGCGGCACACCACACTCGCGCGAGAGCCAGCCGCACTGCTCCACCCGAAGGTCCTCTTCCGGTTCACCCACGCGCGCGACCATGAGCCAGAGCCGCCCGCGGAGTTGGCGTTCCATGCCCGCAAGCGCCTCGGGCAATCGCGCTTCGTGCAACTTGGCTCCCGGCGGCGCGACGACAAGGACCTCAAGTCCGCCCGAGAGTTCAAGGAATCCGTGCAGGCTGAGATGCCACTGGGTGCGCTCGAGGGCCTGCCTATCGCCGTGATTCGCATCTGGGCGCATGCGTCCGGTCGTGATCGCGCGGCAGAGCCGCCCGTATGACGAGCGATCAGTGGCGTAGGCGATGACTTCGATGGTGTCGAGGCGCTGCGCCGTCGCTCGCGCCGAACCATCGAGCGCAAGATCGAGGCGCGCGCCAACGAGCAGCGACATCGCGCGCTCTTTGGCCTCTTGGTGCGCACGAACCATCCCCGACATCGTGCCGCGGTCGGCCAGACCGATCGCCGCGAGACCGAGTTCCGCCGCGCGGGCGACGAGTTCTTCGGGATGGCTCCCTCCTTCCAAGAAGGAAAAGTTGCTCATGACATCGAGTTCGGCGTATTCGGCGTCTTCGGCGTAAGGGTGCGCGGGATCCATCTCAACTCCAGATACCCGCGAGCGTCCACTCGGCACCGCATCGGCAGAGCCAGAGCCACTGCCCGTCGCGCGTCCGCACGCGCCAGTAGTCGGCACTCGCGCGATCCCATGGCGACGCGATCCGTTCAGGGCCATGCCACGCCGACAGCGGCACTGCGTGTCGCCGCCAGCGCAGACTCGGAGCGTGTGGTTCGGGAACTTCGACGCGCTCGGGCTTCGGCGCCATGAACGATGGACGCCATGCACCGACAGCGGCCACCGAAGCGTCACGATGCGCTCTTTGCAACGAGAATCCGCCACGCGCCACGCGGATCCATGCCGTGGCTCGCGCGGGATGGTGGTCCTCAACGAATCCCGCACGCAGCACACCCGCAGGACCAAGGCGCGCCACGACCGTGTCGATCCATTCGGCGATCCCGTCGCCGGGACCGAGCCGCCCCATGCGCAGCACCACAAGGCGCAGCGACTCGACACCCAAGCCCATCGGCATCCGCTCAAGGCGAGGCGCGAGCATTTTCATGATGTGTCGCGCGCCTGCCGAAGCGGCGCCGAGCGTCAGGCGATACGCCTGCTCGGGGGCGTCCGCGCAACACGCGGCGAGTTCGAACTCGCGCGCGCCCCGATCTCGCGCGAGCAACTGTGCGCAGATGTTCTCGACGAGACCCTCCGCCGCGCGGGCGATGGCCTCGGGGTTCGTGACCGGGCCATCGAAGATCCGCTCTGCTGATGGCGGTGGCTCTGCGCGAATGGGCACGATGAACTCCGCGACCTCGCCGGTGGCTTCGCCCACGCGGCGCAGCGTCGCCTCGCCATATCGCGAGGGAATGCTCGCGCGCGGCAACGCTGCCAGTTCGCCGACCGTGCGGACATTGACGAGAGCAAGCGCCGTGAGCACCGCAGGCTCAAGGCGCAGCGCACGCAACGAGCATCCGGCGAGGTCCTCCGCCGATCCGTCCTGCGCCAAGGCCAGCGCCGCCGCGGCCGTCGATGCGGTGGCCACGCGCGCGGCGTATCCGAGCCGCGCCAGTTCCGCCACAACGCGCCCCTCGAGCGTCCGCTCACAGGGAGAGACGCGCTCGCAGCCGGTCATGTCGATGATGATCGCGCTCGGTCCGGGCGTGGGCTCGATCATGGTGATGGGCGCGTACCGCTGGCACCAGATCGCGCACGCGCGGAGAAGCGACGATTCCCGTTCGGGGCTCTCCTCGGCCTCGTGCCGTGGTTCGGGGCACAGCGCCCGCGCATGCGCGAGCGACATCCCGGGGCGGACGCCTGCGCGTGAAGCTCGGGCGCAGCACGCCACCACGAGGCGTTGGCCGCGCTCGGCTCGGATGATGAGCGTAGGAATGTGCCGCACTTCGCGGTCGCCGCGCCGAATCGCTTCGCGGCGCGCGCAGTCGGCTTTCCACCGGGGAAGGCAGATGGCGAGGATGCGAGGCATCGATCCCATGGCACACAACTGGCTCAGGCCGAAGTGATGACGGGAGCCGATGGCGGTTCGCCGCCACGCCAACTCCACGACGCGCGCAAGGTGATCCGCGTGCCCGCTTGCGCGAGGCCGACGGCGCTACGCCCGCGCAGCAGTTCGGCGCACCACGCTGGGGCCGATGTCTCGCCGGACATCGGCCGAACGGCCCACCGCGAGGCGGCGGCGGTCGGCATCATGCGCTGCGACCACGGCCTGACAGCGAGCGCAAGAACTGCGGGACGGTCTCGCGTGCGCGCCGCAGTCAGCTGCGTCCGGCGGCTCGCCACCATGTCGAAGCCATCCGCATCAAAGATGACGGCAACAACGCCATCGCAGGCAAGCGCCTGCTCTGCGGCCCAGAGGCGATTGGCCTGCTCAGAGCGCGGGGGCTCACCGGCGACGCGCTCTCGCACCGACGCGTCGATGAAGACGGATGCCGCTACGAGCGCGCGCGAACCATGCTCGTCGATCATGGACCGTGGCGCGGGCCATGTTCGCCGCCCAACCCACGCCACGCGCGGTTCACCACCGCGCCTTGCCAGCAACATGCGCCATGCGAGCGCTACAAGCGCGCCGTGAGGAGCGATCCACGCATGGCGCGATGGTGGCGGCTCCTCAACAGTCATCCACTCATGAACGACCCCAAGCGCCAACTCGTGCGATGCCAGTTCGTGCAGCGCGTCCCCCGCAGCGAGGATCCCGGCATGCGGGTCGGTCAGCGCGGCCACGCGCTCCCTCAAGTTGTCTGGGATGCGACGCATATGATGTTAGGTATCTGTTAGGGTATGCGATGACGGCGATGGAGGCAAGATCCTCCGCCACATTCCCTCCATTCACCCGCGACTGGGATCGAGGAAATCGCGCGTGATGCCACCCACCAATGGGCATCCCGCAAGCGCCATCGTGCGATCGAAGTCCTCAACGAGCAGATCGATGGCGCGGGCCACCCCCGCTTCGCCCGCGGCCGCGAGCCCGTAGAGGATCGGTCGCCCCACTTGCACCGCCGTAGCACCCAGCGCCAGTGCGCGGAACATGTCTGCGCCCGAGCGAATGCCGCCATCGACGATGACGGGAACTCGATGCGCTACCGCCTCTGCGACGCGCGGCAGAGATTCGGCCGTTGCTGGTGCGCCGTCGAGTTGGCGACCACCGTGATTGCTGACGACGATCCCCGCGGCGCCCGCGCGCAGCGCCGTCTGCGCATCGTCGGCGCGGCAGATGCCCTTGACGAGCACCGGGACCGACGAGATCTCGCAGAGCCACTCGAGATCGCGCCATGTGAGGCTCGCGGAGATCGTCCATCCCAGCGCGCCCCCGATGCCGACCCCGGTGTGGTCGCGAGGCACGCTCGCGCCGAGCCCCTGGAGGTTGGCGAGCGACATCCCCTCGGGAACCCGGAATCCCGTCTTCATCTCGCGCGAGCGCAGTCCCCAGACGGGCGCATCGACCGTCAGTTGCAGCGCACACACGCCTGCGGCGATGGCGCGCGCGACCAGCTCGCGCACGAATCCGCGATCCGGACCGATGTAAATCTGAAAGTGGACTGGCCCCTTCGCGGCGCGGCAGACTTCTTCGACTGAAGTCGTCGCGAGGCTGGAGAGCACCATGCCGATACCGCGACTCCCGCACGCACGCACTGTCGCGAGTTCGCCGTCAGGATGGGCCATCTTGTGGAGTGCCGTCGGCGCCGCAAGAATCGGTGCCGAAAGAGGGGCGTTGAGCAGCGTCGTCGCGGTCGATCGCCGCGCGACATCAACCATCACGCGATGCCAGATCGGAATCGCCTCCCACGCCAGGCGGTTTCGTTCGTGGGTTCGTTCGCGCCCAGCCGCGCCGGCGTAATAGGCATAGGCGACTTCGCTCAACTTCTCGCGAGCGACGACCTCGATCTCCTCGAGCGAATGGATCGACGCGAGATTGATCGTGTCGTCGTCATCGGTGGCCATCGATCAAGGATAACCCCGCGCCGCACGCTGACGGCGTACGAGCCGTTCGCGGACGATGATGATCGCTGCGACGGGAACCCACACAAGCATCCACACAAGGCTTGACATCCACGGCGGCGGCGCTGGACCCACAGCGATCGCCACTCGAACGCGCATCGATGGTGAGCCCTGCACTTGGGCGTCAACGACCCACTCGCCCTCTGTCAGCGCAAGCAGCGCCGAACGGGCGAATCGGTCACCTTCACGCGCCGACTCGACGATGCCGGCACGAGCGACGCCCGCGGGACCACTGGCCGTGAACGAGATCGGGGTCGTCGAGTCCGCCTGACCCCGATGCGTCAACAGGAACGAGAGTTCGACATCGCCCGCGTGCGGAGGCACTGGGGCGACGAACACAACGAGCGCGCTCTCGCCCACTTCGATGCGTGCCACCACAGCGCCGCCGTCGCCACGCGCGAGCGAGCCCGCGAGCGCCGCAACGAGAACGGCCACGACGAGTGCGGCACGCCTCATGGCAGGAGTGTTCCGCGCATTTGCATGGGCTGCAGGATGATCCACATGGCCAGGCACAGAAGCGCGAACTGCACCGTCCACCATGGCCAGGCACGCCCGGTGCCCGCTGCACGCCACACCATCCACGCGCTCATGAGAAACCCGGTCTCCACCAACAGAAACTGCACGGGACGCAGCCATGATGGCATGGGTCCGCAACATGATGCGGACCACGCCGGCTCGCCCAGCAGCGTGATGCCGAGGTCTTCGGCCACACGCTGCACCACCGGGACGGCCGTCGAAGCACTCGTTCCAAGATGAAAGAGCCAGTGCGCGGCCCACATCGCGACCCCAATGGGCACGCTCGCGTGGATCCCTTGGCAGAGTGTCGGCACGAACGAGGCGGGGCCACAGCGCGACGAGACCCACGCCGCACTCCCCATCGCGACCCCCGACACAACGAAGAGCGCGCCGAGCGAAAGCGTGCACTCGGCCAGCGCGAGTGGCCATCCCCGTGCCGCGATGGCATCGGCGAGCGCGAGCCACGGCCCCGTCATCGCGAGCGCGTTGGTGAACGCACCGCCTGTGAGGACCCCGAGGAGCACCGCCATATCCAGGCGGCTCGCGATGCGCCCGATCGATGACCCCCATGAGGGGTCGATGAGCCCTCGGCGCATCCGCTGCGTGAGGACGCCGACATTGGCGCGTGGGCACGCATCAGCGCAGTCAAGGCAGAAGGTGCAATCCGCGTTGCCACGCTTTGTGGGCTGGAAGAGCTCGAGGTCGCAGCCGTTGAGCGTCAGTGATGCGCCACGGATGCACTCGTGGGTCGTGCACTTCGCGCATGTGTCGGGCGACCGCACCGACACCGACAGTGGCGACACGAGACTCATCGAGGCGTGCAACTGCCCGATGGGACAGACCCACTTGCAGAAGTTCCCTCCGGCAAACAGCATGTCGATGACGAACGCCCCGACGAAGTACCCGACGATGAGCCACGCCGTCGCCAGCGGACTCGCCCAGAGATCGAAGGCCTCATAGGTGACGAGCCAGCCGACAATGAGCGTCGCCGCGAGCCACTTCGAACGAAGCCCCCGTGGGAACGACCATCGCGGCCTGATCCACCGACGCGCAAGGCGCCTCGGGGCGATCAGTGGACAGGTCATGCAGGCCACATTCCCCCCGAGAAGGAGGACGATCACCACGAGCCCGCGCCAATGCGTCCATGGAATCGTCCCCGCGAGATTGCTCGGCGCATCCACTGGGCCAACGAACCCATCGATGGCCACCACGCACGCGGCGCCAACGAGCACCCACCGCACGCACTCGCGAACGCGCCTCGTGGCGAAGAGCCACCCGACACCGCGAACTTTCAAGAGGTCGAAGCGCATTCGGCGTCCGTGAGCGCCCCGCCGTGGATCTCGCGCGAACGCACTCCGCAGGTCGTGGCGTGCGCGCCCACGCACCGCGCGAAGAATGAGCGCCGCCACAATCGGCAGCACCACCAACTGCCCCGCCGTCCACATGAACGCCCCCGCAAGATGCTGATCCTTGAGTGCGCTCATCCCCATCGCCGGCGCCGTGGCCTCGTAGCGCGCATAGATCGGATGTTCGGCAAACGAGAGCACCGCCGCGAACACCGTGTTCTGCACATCTGCGGCGAGGAGGTAGAGGACGAGCGCGATCCCATGCCAGCGTCGGCTCCACGGCCAGGGATTCACGATGGGCCACCAGAAAAGAATCGCGGCACCTAGGAACGACGCGTGTTCGAGGCGGTGGAGCCATTCGGCGTCAATCGCCCGCTCATAGAGCGCAGGAATGTGCCAGACCCAAGTCGTGACCGCCAACGCCATCCACCCAGTCATCGGGTGCACAAGTGCCGCGAACGCGCGACGAACGCTCGGGCTTGCGAGGAACGGCCCGAGCGCATCGCGTCGCAAGCAAGTGGGGAGCCCACGAAGCAGCGGGATTCCCGGCGATCCGACGAGCAGCAGTGGCGCGACGACCATCATGAGCAGCCAGTGCTGCACCATGTGCACCCAAAGAAGCACATGACCAAGGGAGTCGATGGGTGACGCGATGGTGACCAGGAGGACAGCGATGGCCGCGCCGAACGCGACGACGCGCCCGCGCCGGAATCCCCGCACGCGACCCACGAGTCCGCGCGCGCCGCGCCAATACAACACGACGAGAACGGTGAGCCCGGCGATCGTCCACGGATCGAACGTCCACGCGCGCCACATTGACCGCTACCTCGACGGAAGCGGAAGGAGCGCGCCGGGAATGTCTGCAGGTGCTTCGTCCGATGGCTTGAGCGTGGCGAGGAACGACACAAGGGCACTCATCTGCGCGCTCGAGAGGTTCTTTCCATACGCGGGCATGTTGCCCCCGCCCTGCTGCACCTGCCGCGTCAACTGCTCGGGTGTCATGCGTGTGGCGATCGAATCGAGTTCGGGACCGCGCCGGCCGCCTTCGCCGTCAAGCGCGTGGCAGTTCCGACACTGCGCGTACTGAAACACGATCGCTCCCTGCACTTCGAGCGCCTTGCGTCCGCGCACCATCGCCCCTGGGGTTGGCAGCGAACTCCACGCGTCCATCACCGGCGACCATGGACTCGTCATGCCTTCCCAGGTCAGCGACGCGATGCCGATGACCGCGAGCGCCGCCGCGAGCATCATGCCGGGCCGTCGGCTCGGCGCGCGTTCGCCCGCCCGACCCAAGAGCGGCACCAGCAACAGCCAGACCACGAGGAGTGCCGGCGCCGCGAGCATCACGACCGTCTCCGACGATGGTGGCAACAGGCTCACGGCGCCGAAAATCCACATGAATGGATAATCGGGCCTCGGGTTTGTATCGATGAGCGTCGGATCCGGTTGCGCCCCCGGTCCAAACGGTCCATACACCGCCGCGAGGACGATGAGCGCGATCAGGCACGCCCCGCAGAACACCATGTCGCGCTGCGAGGCGTCGGGATGAAACGGCACGCCCTCTCGCTCCATGCGCGCCTCGTATGCGGGGGTGTAGGTCGCCGGATCGACGCGCTCGCCGGCGCGCGGCATTTCACTGATGCCGTGTCGCATGATGAGCGCCAGATGCAGTCCCAAGAGCCCGATCGCCATGCCCGGCAGGATGAACACATGAAGCGCGAAGAACCGGTTGAGCGTCTCGCCGCCGATGATGGGACCCCCGAGAACCAGATCGCGCATCTGGCTTCCGATCAGCGGCACGCGATCAACAATGGAAGCGCCGATCCCCAAGCCCCAGTAGGCATCTTGATCCCAGCGCATCACCTGCCCGGTAAAGGCGAGCCCGAGGACAACAAGCAGGAGAAACACTCCGGTGATCCAGTTGAGTTCCCGCGGGTACTTGTAGGACGCGTGGAGGAACACCTGCAGTCCGTGGATCGCCATCATCACCACCATGGCGTTACTTGACCAACCGTGAATCGCTCGGATCAGCCAGCCTGCGGGCACCTCCGAGTCGATGTATCGAAGGCTTGCCCATGCTTCAGCGGCACTGGGCGCGTACACGGTCGCTAGACACACGCCGGTCACGACCTGAATGACGAAGAACATCAAGGTCGCGCTGCCGAAGACATACCACCACTTCGCGCTCGCTGGAACGCGGTGCGACATGAGTGGTTTGATGAACGCGCCGAGTCCGCTGCGCGACTCAAGCCACGCGATCGTCACCCGCGCCCATTTCACGGGGCGTCCTCCATGCCCGGAAGGCGCCCCGCGTCGATCATGAGCGCGCCAGCATCAAGCTTCCACGCGTACTCAAAGAGGCCGCGTGGTGGAGGCCCCGCCGCACGCGAACCATCCTCGTAGTACGCACCGCCGTGGCATGGGCAAAGGAACAGCTTCGACTGCTCGAACCAACGCACGGGGCATCCCAGGTGCGCGCAGTTAATGGCGAACACTTGGTACGAACTCCCCGCCTTGATGCAGCGCACCCAGCACGCGGTCTTCACTGACTCGCCATCGGTGGGCTGTCGGATCGGGTTGATGAAGGTGGCAAAGCGCGTCGTGCCCTCGGGGAATCTCGCGAGCTCGCCAAGCGCCACCCACGCCGGATCAAAGCGTTTTCGCGCGGGCCCGAGAACAAACGAAACCACTGGAATCCCTGCGAGGACCGCGCCAACCGCCATGAGACCAGCGCCCGCCTTGGACATGAATCCGCGCCGCGCCGATACCGCTCTCCCTGCGCAACCGCAGCCACCACACCCACCGTCCTCAAACTGCGGGTCGCTCATGGCGGTGCGTCCTTCTTCGCGGCCCGGTGCGACGCCACAAACGCGATGATGTCCGCGGCCTCCTCTTGCGTGAGTCCTGACGGCCGCGACGGCATCGCGTGGTTCCATGCCGGCATCCCGAGCACCGCACGACCCGCGAGCGTCGACGCCCAAAGCCCTTGGTCGCTGACAAGTGCGAGGAACGCTGGATCGACCAGGCTGCCACCGGGAGCGCCATCGCGGTGGCACGGTGCGCACGCGTTCGCAAACAACCCTTCCCCATTCGCGCGATCGCCGGGGACGATGGTGGCGGAGATACCCGCACCCGAAGAGCCCCCGAACACCCCTCGCATGCCTCTCGCGAGCGCCATCACTTCGTCATCCGTGAACGGACCGCCGGCGGACTGTGAGAAGGCGGGCATCATCACTCCCTGGCCGTTCGCCGTCGCCGCGATCACCCGTTCATCGGAGGCGAATGTCCAGTAGGACCGATCCATCAACGGAATCGACGCGCCGTCGGCTCCGCTCGCATGGCAGCCCCGACAGTATGTGTTGAATGTCGCGCGGGTCCATGCCTCAGAGCCGATCGAAGGTGGGGCGACCTCCGAGGGCATTCCGGGCAGGCGGTCGCACGCGGTGACGGCCGCGAGCACGGCCCCGATGAACAGCACAACGCGAGAGGGAACTCCGTTCATCGGCGCCTTCCCCGATGAACTCCCATTCGGTCGACGATGGATCGACCCGCGTGCGCCTCGACAGTACCGCGCCCTGCAACCCACCAGCCGCAGACAACTCCGAACGCGACCTGACTGCCGACAAACCATGGCCACGAGATGAACCCGTCAAGCGCGGGATTCACAATCGTAAGCGTCGGCCACACGAGTCCGGTGACGATGACCGGCAGCGCGACCGAACCGGCAAGGATGGGCCGCTGCGGAGCGATCGGCAACGCGAGCGCGTAGAGAACCCCGCACGCCACCGAGAGCGCCCCATGGATCATGCACGCCGCGCCGATCCATGCGGGATTGAACAGCGCGAGCGCGGTCTCGTCGGCGTCGCCGACGCTCGGCATCACGCATCCGGCGAGGAGGTTGATGGGGAGCCACACACTTGAGTGCTCGACAAGTCCCCAGATCGACGCCACCACGGCCATCGCCACACCACCGAAGATCCCTCCGAGGATGCCGCTTCGCCATGGATGAGCGCGCTCGGGGTAGATGCCGCGCGTCCCGGCGCGCTGGATCGCCTCAACGGCGAAGTCCCATCGCCGTTGGGTCGCGTTGGGCGCGGGGATCTCTTCGAGCCGTTCACCGGGGAAAACATCGCCGAACCACTGCCAAAGTCCGACAAGGGCGATGACGGCCCCGCCGACCATCACCCAGAGGTTGGTGACGAGCCCCGCCGCCACGAGCGTCACGCCGAACGCGGTCACGAGCGGTGCGCTTGTTGACTCAGGAATGCCGTGTTGGTACGGGGGTTCGCGCTTCATGGACTGGCTCTCCCCACCACATACACCGTCGTGAACACAATGATCCAGACGCCATCGACAAAGTGCCAGTACCACGAAATCATGTCGACAGCATGCGCGTGGGTCGCGGCGACTCGACCCCGCATGGCGCACGCGAGAACGCCGCTGAGGAGCACCAGGCCGACGATGACATGCAAGAGGTGCAGCCCGACGAGTGCATAGAAGGTCGTGCCAAACAAGTTGGTCCCGATGAAGAGGCCGTGCTCGTCCATCAGCTTGCCCCACTCTGAGAAGGTCCCTACGACGAACCACGCTCCCAGCGCAATGGTCAGCGCGAGCCACCCCTTCATCGCGGCGAATCGCCCGTGCTCGAGCGCGCGCACACCCGCGACCACAGTGAACGAGCTCGAGATGAGCGCCACCGAATTCACGATGACCATCGGCAGTTCGAGCGTCTCCCTAGGTTGCGGCCCATGGGCGCTCTTGCCGATGTAGAAGAGGTACGCGACCACGAAGGTCAAGAAGATGCACGACTCTGCGGCAATCAAGCAGAGCATGCCGACGGCCCCACGCGTCGGACGCCACGCCGACTCGTTGGGAACCGGCAGGTGTGTCGATGCCGCGCCGCTCATGCGCCCTCCTCGTAGGCCGAGTCAGGATCGTCGGGGTGCACCGCATCCCACAGGGGCCGCGCCGATGAGACTCGCGGAATCCGGTCAAAGTTCCACTCCGGCGGCGGACTCGATGTCGACCACTCGAGGGTCCATGCGTTCCACGGGTTGTCGCCAGCGGGCACACCCGAACCCAAGGACTTGATGACATTCCACAGGAAGGTGATGAGCGCCACAGCTTGAAGCAGCACGCCCGAGGAGGTGATGAGGTTCCACAGTTCGAGCCCCCGGCCGGGTTGATACGAGTAGATCCGGCGCGGCATGCCGAGGATTCCCGAAATGTGCATCGGGAAGAAGGTGACGAACATGCCGGCGAACAGCAGCCAGAAGAACCATCGGCCGAGCCGTTCGTCGAGCATCTTCCCGGTCACCTTGGGGAACCAGTAGAAGATCGCCGCGAAAATCCCGAACACCGTGCCGCCGAACAGCACGAAGTGAAAGTGTCCGACGACGAAGTAACTGTCCGAGAGTTGCCAGTCGAACGGGACGACCGCCAGCATGACGCCCGTCAGTCCGCCGAATGTGAAAAGCCCGATGAACGCGGCAGCAAAGAGCATGGGAGTGGCAAAACGCAACCGCCCGCCCGCCATGGTCCCGAGCCAGGTGAAGATCTTGATGCCGGTGGGCACCGCGACGAGGAATGTCATCGCCGCGAAGAACGAGTTGAGCTCAGGCGAGAGTCCGACCACGAACATGTGATGCGCCCACACTGCCAAGGCGATGAACGCGATCGCTAGCGTGGCCGCCACCATGAGCGCATAGCCAAAGATCACCTTGCGGCTGAAGACTGGAATGATCTCGTTGAGGAACCCGAACGCGGGAAGGACGAGGATGTAGACCTCGGGGTGGCCGAAGAACCAGAAGACATGCTGCCACAGGATCGCCGAGCCCCCCCCCTGCGTGTCGAAGAAGTGGGCACCGAGGAACCGATCCAGAAGCAGCATGGCCTGCGCTGCGGTGAGTACGGGAACTGCCACGAGCACCAGCGCCGCAACGACGAGCATCATCCAACACATCAGCGGCATGCGAAGGAGCGTCATCCCCGGGCACCGCATGCAGAGAATCGTCGCGACGAGATTGACCGCCGTCGTGATCGACCCGAAGCCACTCACCATGATGCCGAGGATCCAGTAGTCCGTCGAGTTCCCGGGCGAGAAGGTGCGGCTCGTCAGTGGGGCGTAGGCGAACCAGCCCACATCCGGCGCGGCCGACTCGCCGTAGAGCCCTTCGGCGCCGACATACGAGTAGTAGAGGAGCAGTGCTCCGAACACGAAGAGCCAAAGGCCAAACGCATTGAGCCTCGGGAACGCCATGTCGCGCGCCCCCACCATCAGTGGAATGAGATAGTTGCCGAATCCGAGAAGGATGGGCATCCCCACGAGGAAGACCATCGTCGTCCCATGCATCGTGAAGAGTTGATTGAAGGTGTCCGGATCGATGAGCGTTCCCGAATGCTGCGCCAATTGGGCGCGAAGGATCGCTGCCTCGACGCCCCCGACGAGGAAGAACCCCAGCCCGAACGCGATGTACATGATTGCGAGCTTCTTGTGGTCGACGGTCACCGTCCACTCGTGCACGATGGCTGTCCAAGGGCGTTGGGGTGCGTCGGGGGTCATCGCGTCACTTGAGGGTCACGAGGAACGAGACGATCTCACCGACCTCGGCGTCGGAGAGTTTGAGACTCGGCATGTTGCATCCGGGCTTCAGCCGCTGTGGGTCGTCAATCCACGCGCGCAGCGACTCGGCATCCATCGACGCCACCCCAGCACCAAGCGTTTCTCGGCTCATGAGGTGCGTCAGGCTTGGGCCGAACGCGCCATCGCACCACCCGTCGATGGCGTGACAGTTCGCACACGCGAGGTCGAGGAACCTCGCACGCCCCGCACTGACCTCAGCCGCAGCGACCGGGGGCTGCTCTTGCTGCGCTCGCCACGCGTCGAACTCGCGTGCTTCGACCGCACGAACGCGCAACAGCATGTTGGCGTGCTGTGTCCCGCAGTAC
>SYGQ01000156.1 GCA_005799475.1 Planctomycetia bacterium
ATCGCTCCGGTAGCGGAACGCGCGCGACGCCCTCAGCGCAAGGACGCGCTCCGTGCAGCGCCATCCCGGCGCGGCCGCTGTCTCCGGTTCGCGGCCGAAGATGCGCACAAACGCTTCGCGCGCGCGCTCGATCTCGCGCTCGAGCGCCTCGTCGGAGAGTGAATCGATCCCCGACTGCCAACGGTGATGATCCCAGGCATGGAGGCCGACTTCGTGGCCGGCAGCGTCGATGGCCTTGAGTGACCGCGCGAGCCGGTCACCAATCACAGGGCCCGGCCACAGCGTGCCGCGCAGGAGAATGTCCCATCCATAGAGCGACGGCGCGCCCGAGCGCAGCATCTTCAGTGCGAACGCGGGTCGGAGCATCCGAAAGAGGTGCCGTCCCATGTTGTCTGGGCCGAGCGTGAGATACCAGGTTGCGAGGATCGATCGCGTGCGGAGGATCTCGAGGAGGCGCGGCACACCGTCGCGCGTGCCGCGATATGTGTCGACATCGATGCGAAGTCCGATCGCCACGAGCGCAGGCTACGCCTTGTCCGCGTGCGCCCCCCGCGCCCCGCCACCGGCGCCCCCGGGCACTCCGCCACCGGCGCGCCCCGCCACCGGCGCGCCCCGCCACCGGCGCGCCTCCTTCTCGGGAAGAAACGAGCAGATGCACTCGCCGTTTCTTCCCGAGAACGCCAGGAAAAGACGGCGCATTCGGCGGCAACCAACGAATGCGGCGATACGGTCGCCCTCCGTGCATTTGCCGTCCCGTCCAACCACTGAGCCAGCTCAGCACCACTCGGGTCCATTGCGAGACCCCTCCGCACTCATCGCCCTCGGTCGGCGACAGCACGGGGCGGTCTCCCGTGCGCAGTTGCGTGGGCACGGCATCTCACGATTCACGCAGCGAGGCCGGCTCGCGCGAGGGCTCTGGGTCGCGCACCTTGGAGCGATCGTGGTTCGGCCAATCGCCAATGGCACCGCGATTCAGGACGCTTACGCGATCGCGCTCCAACTCCCGCCCGGCGGCGCGGTCTCAGGCGTGACCGCGCTCGACCTCTGGCGTCCACACACCGATGTTGGGGGCGACCTCCCACGCCTTGCGATCGCCCCTCACTCGACTCGGCCCCACATCCAAGGCGTTCGTGTGCTGCGGGCAACAGAGGTTCTGCCAGATTCGGTCGCGTGGCATCGGGGCATTCCGCTGCGCACGCTCGGCGATGCGCTCATGGACCTCTTCACCGTATTGTCCGCAACGAGGGCAAAGTCGCTCCTCGATCGTGCGCTTCAGCTCCACTGGCTTGACGCCGACACGCTCCACGACTTGGCGCCATCGCGGCTCGGCAAGGGCCGGACTGGTTCGCGCACCATCCGGCAACTCATGAGCCACGCCTCAGAGGGGAGCCACTCGGAGGCTGAACGGCGGACGGCGGCGCTCCTCAGGAAGTCGGATCTGCGTGGCTGGATCGCGAACTACAAGCATCGCGCCCCAACCGGCCGCGTGATCGCGGAGCTCGACTTCGCATGGCCGCGCGCGCGCGTGTGCTTGGAGATCGATGGATGGGCGTACCACTCGGACCGCCGAGCCTTCGAACTCGATCGCGCGCGACAAAACGCTCTCGCCGCCGACGGCTGGATGGTGCTTCGTGCGACATGGACGCAGGTCACTTGCGAGCCCGGGGCACTCATCGCCAACCTGCGCACGACGATCGCCCGCGCCGCGCGCGAAACTCCCCTTCTCGGGAAGAAACGAGGAGATGCACTCGCCGTTTCTTCCCGAGAACTGGCGCAGAGGCGGGCTACGCCTTGACCGCGCGCGCCGCCGGCATTGTCCTGGGCGCTGCGGGTGCGGCAAGACCATTTGCCCGAGCGTGCTGCTGGAGGAACCAGTCGAGTGTGCGCTCGACGCTCGCGGCCGTTGCAATCGTTGGCGTCCAGCCGAGCGTGGTCTTGGCATTGCGGATGCTCGGGCGCCGGTGTTGCACATCCTCGTATCCCTTGCCGTAGTACGAAGTGCTCTCGACGACCTGAAACCCAGCGAACGGCGGGTAGCACGATCGCAGCGGGTGCCGATCGAAGGCGTTCACGAGGCACTCGGCGAGCTCCTTGATCGAAGCCTCGTTGTCGGGATGGCCGATGTTGAAGATTCCGCCGTCGCAGCAGCCGCCCTTGTTCTCAATGACACGGAAGAGGCACTCGATGCCCTCGTCCACATCGGTGAAGCATCGCTTCTGCGCGCCGCCGTCGACAAGCAGAATGGGCGTGCCCTCAACGAGATTCAGGATGAGCTGCGTGATGGCCCGCGAGGAGCCGATGCGCGCCGAGTCCAACGAATCCAGTCGCGGACCGATCCAGTTGAACGGGCGGAAGAGGCTGAACTTGAACCCGCGCTGCGCGCCATAGGCCCAGATGACGCGGTCGAGAAGCTGCTTACTCGCCGAGTAGATCCAGCGCTGCGCCTTGATGGGCCCCGTGATGAGCGGGCTCGACTCTTCGTCGAAACACTCGTCGGAGCACATGCCGTACACCTCGCTCGTCGACGGGAACACGAGCCGCTTGCCGTACTTCACGCAGTCACGCACGACGCGGAGGTTTTCCTCGAAGTCGAGTTCAAACACCCGCAGCGGGTTACGCACATACTCGATCGGCGTCGCGATGGCCACGAGCGGCAGCACGACATCGCACTTGCGCACATGGAACTCGACCCACTCGCGATTGATCGCGATGTCACCCTCGAGGAAATGGAACCGAGGATGATCGGTGAGCGTGCCAAGGTTGTCCGACTGGAGATCCATCCCATACACCTCGTAGCCGTCCTCGGCGAGGAGCCGCTCCGAAAGGTGACTGCCGATGAAGCCGTTGACGCCGAGAATGAGAACTTTCGTGCGTGACTTGGCCCGCGCGGAGGGTCGCGCGCCGAGCTTCATGCGCGCCACGAGGTTCATTTCGCGCGCGAGCTGGTCGCCGCTAGTCCACACACCACCCTGCGCCTGCGCCTCGACGATCTCGATGGCCCCGCTGCCGCACGCGATGACGAGCGGCTGGGCGGAGAGCACCTCGCCCGGATGCCCCTTGCCGCTCGCAAGCGCCGCGCGCCAGACCATGATCTTGCGCGCGCCCGCGTGCGTGAACGCGCCCGGCCACGGATGCGCGACCGCGCGCACGAGGTTGCGGACTTCGGCAGCACCATTCGTCCAGTCAATCTGACCATCCGCGGGAGTGCGCCGTCCCATGACCGATGCCTTTGACTCATCCTGCGGAGTTCGCGGAGCCTTGCCGCTGGCGATCAGTGGCAGCGTCTGCTTGAGCAACTCGCCCGAGGCCGTCGCGACCTTCGCCGTGAGAGTTCGCGCGTCGTCGTCATCGTCGATGGCGACTCGGCGCTGCGCGATGATGTCGCCCGCGTCGGCCTTGTCCACCATGTGGTGAAGCGTGACGCCGGTTTCGGACTCTCCGTGGACGAGCACCCAGTTGATCGGGCAGCGACCGCGAAATCTCGGCAGCAGCGCCGAGTGGAGGTTCACGCAGCCCTTGGGAAACAGCGCACGAACATTCGACGGCACCATGTTGCGATAGTGGAACGAGAGCAGAAGATCGGCGCGCATCGCCTTGATGCGGTCGACCCAGATCGGGTGGTCGAGGCGCTCGGGCGCATGCACCGGAATGCCGCGCGCCGCCGCAATGCGTGCGACGGACGCGTACCACCCGCCCTCGGCCGGGTCATCCATGTGCGTGAAGACGGCCACGACCTCGAGGCCGCTTTCGAGCGTCGCCTTGAGCGCCGCGGCGCCGATTTCGTGGTAGGCAAGAACAACGGTTCGCATGGGAGTTCCTTCGGTTAGTTCGGGATGGTGACCGTGCTGCGCGCGCCCGGGCGGTCGCCGAGCGTCTCCCCCACCACGCGGTCGACGATGTAGCGGGGCCGCTCCCGGACATCGGCGTGAATGCGGCCGATGTACTCGCCCATCAGTCCGAGCGCGATGAACTGTGCGCCGATGAAGAAAAACGCGACGGCGAACAGCGTGAAAACGCCGTGCTCTGCCCACTCGGGGCCGTACACGAATCGCAGCGCCAGTAAGAGCGCGCCGAAGCCGATCGAGAGTGCGGAAATCGCCGCGCCGATCCATGAGAGCATGCGCAAGGGCGCGGTGGTCATACAGGTCAAGAGATCGAACTGCAGGTTGACGAGTTTGAGCACCGAGTACTTGCTGTCGCCCTTGGCGCGCTCGGCGTGGCCGACGGGGATCTCGCAGACGCGCTTGGCGAAGAGGTTCGCCAGCACAGGAATGAAGGTGTGCCGCTCGCGGCAACTCAGCATGGCATCGACCACGCGTCGCCGATACGCGCGCAGCATGCATCCGTAGTCATGCAGCGTGACGCCGGTCGACTTGCGCACCATCAAATTGATGAGCCCGGAGAAGACCTTGCGAAACAGGGCGTCCTGTCGGTCCTGGCGCACGGAGCCAACAACATCAAAGCCCTCGTCGATCTTCGCGACGAGCGCGCCGATTTCTTCGGGCGGGTTCTGGAGATCCGCGTCGAGCGTGACGAGGATGTCCCCCTGCGCCGCGCCGAAGCCGCAGAGAATGGCGTTGTGCTGTCCGTAGTTGCGGTTGAGAAGGAGTGCCTTCACTTCACCAGCGTGGTCGCGCGCGGCCTGGGCGAGAAGATCGGTGGAACCGTCGCGGCTGCCGTCGTCGACGAGCACGAGTTCCCACGGCCGGCCGAGCGCGCGCGCGGCGCGCATGGTGCGTTCAAGGAGCGCGGCGATGTTGTCGCGCTCGTTGTAAACAGGGATCACGATGCTGACGCTGGCGCGTTCGGTCATGGTCGTCCCGCAGCCACTGCGGCGCGCGCGCCAGTGCTGGCAGTTCGCGCCGCAGACAGCGTCTCCTTGATCGCGTCAACGACGCTGCTCACATCCTCGTCGGTCATGTCAGGGAAGCACGGCAGCGTGCAGATGCGCTCGGAGTTCCACTCGGTGTTGGGCAGGCGACCCACCCAGTGCGGCCGGTTCTCGCGGTACCAGCGCTGCGTGTGCGCGGCGAGGAAGTGGATGCCGGTGCCAATGTTTCGGGACTTGAGGCCGTCCATGAAGGACTGTCGGTCGATGCCGCAGCGTTGCGGGTCGACGCGCACGACAACGAGGTGCCTCGCGTGACGGTGCGGCCACGGCGGATCGGCAAGGGGCGTGATGCCGTCGATCCCAGCGAGTGCGCGCCGGTACGACGCGGCGATCTCGTCGCGGCGCGCGATGAACGAGTCGAGCCTCGGCAGTTGGCGCAGTGCGAGCACCGCGTTCATGTCGGGCATGTTCTGCTTGAAGCCGGGCTCCTGCACTTCGGCTTGCGGAGATCGTCCCTGCTGGCGCCGCTCGTTCGCGTCGACGGCGAGTCCGTGGAAGCGCAG
>SYGQ01000157.1 GCA_005799475.1 Planctomycetia bacterium
CTTGGCGGCACGATCTCGCTCCTTCGGGCAATGCACAGTGCAGGCGCCACGCGGCTCGTGTTCTCGTCGACTTGCGCAACCTACGGCTCGCCCTCGGCGGCCTCGATCCCCATCGGCGAATCATGCGACCAACGCCCGATCAACCCCTACGGCGCGTCCAAGCTCGCGTGCGAGCGAGCGATCCTCGACGACGCCGCGGCGCCGGGCTCGACGCTCGCCGTCGCCATACTGCGCTACTTCAATGTGATCGGGTCAGACCCACGCGGGTTCGTCGGCGAAGATCACACGCCTGAGACACACATCGTTCCCGCGTGCCTGCGCGCGGCGTCCGGTGCGGCCGACGAGTTTGTCATGATGGGAACCGACTACTCCACTCCCGACGGCACCTGTATTCGCGACTATGTGAATGTGAACGATCTCTGCGAGGCGCACATGGCCGCGCTCGGGGCAGTCGTGCGCGGCGCGCCACTGACGCTCAATGTCGGCACCGGACGCGGGCACTCGGTGCGCAACATTGTCGAGGCATGCGAGCGCGTTGTCGGTCGCGCGATTCCCCAGCGCATGGGAGCGCGGCGCGCGGGCGATCCGCCCACCCTCGTGGCCGACCCATCGCGCATCACGAGCACGCTCCCGTGGCGCGCGCGGACCGTCGCTCTCGACGAGTCCGTGGCGCAGACATGGCGCTGGATGCAGGCGAATCCGCGGGGATACGCGACCGATGCGCGAAGCAACCTGTGATCTCGGGAAGAATCGGTGCGTCCGAGGGCCCGTTCCTTCCCGAGAACGCGGTACGCGCTAGAACGGGAACGACAGCATCGCGTACGCCATCAGGCTATTGCGGCCGGGATTCATCTGGCCCGTGTTCGCGTTTGAGATGTGGTACCAGCGCACTCCGAGCATGAGCCGCACCGCTGGGGAGATCGCAAACGACACGCCGCCGCCTGCCTGCGGCGTGAAGTTGGTCGCGGTGCCGCCCGAAGGAACTGGCGCCGTCGTGCCAATGATCCCGCAACCCAAATCCGCGTAGAGCGACCATGTGGGCTCGTTGACGAAGTGCCAGCGGAACAGAAGGGTCCCACCGCCGCCCCATGCGTCAGCGCCCCACTGAGCGATGTAGTCACCTTCCACCTGAAAGTCCATCGAGATGCCGTCGTAAAAGAACCAACTCAGGCTGGCGCCGAACTCGTATTGCGAGTCGCCACCCAAGTCGTTCATGGAGCCGCCGAGGACCTGCCACCTCCACGACCCTTCTTCGCCGAACTTGACGCCGGCGTCGACCTTGGAGGGGTCGAAGGTGATAGGCGCCGCCTCCGAGTCCGCCTGCGCGGGACTCGCTGCGGATGCGATCACACCTGCCACAACAAGAGCAGCCCCGAATCGTCGCGGTGCGTCGAACACGATTGTGAGCGTAGCCGACCGAAAAAAATCGCCGCTCGGTCGCTCCGACACGACCGAACGGCGTTCATGCTGACTTCCATGGGAAGCCGCAAAGAAGGCTCTGTGGGGGGTCGAAACAGTATCCCCCCGGGTCTTGGTGGGTCAATGGTGCGACCCAAACTTTTGATCCCGGTCCTAACTCTTTGCGACACCGTGACTTGAAAACCGGCCAAACCTGCGTTCTAGGGTGCTGATCCTGGGTAGTCGCTGGGTGCCTCCGTGGGTGGCACGGGAACTTCCGCCGACCCCTTGGGCGGCAACGCACCCTCGCCAACTGGTTCCACTGGCCCAACTTCCGCGACCGCGCTGGGCATTGCGCCCTCGACGATGCCGCGCATCGATCGCGCCCGTTCGAGAAGCGCAGTCGGCGACCGCTGGGCCTTCACGAGGTCGAAGTGCCACTCGACTCGACTTTCAAGGTTCAAGGGTGCAAGTTCGGCAACCAGATCGGCCCCAATGAAGTCCCAGAATGGCGCGCTCGCAGTACCCGATCCTGCGACGCTCTCGTAGCCGTCAAGTTTGAGCCGAACATCGTATTCGCCGTAGTAAGTGAACGACACCTCGCACGGCGTCCGCCCGATTTCCCGGTCGTTGACGAAGACGAGCGCATCAGCAGGCGATGATGAAATCGCGATCGTGCGCCGAACGCACCCACTCATGGCGAACAGGGCGCAACTTACGAGGACGATGCCACGGCGCCACGCTCCGAGCTTCATGGACGCGATCCTACCCCGCTCCTACACTCGGCGCGTGCCGCTGCTGGAAGCGCAAGGGCTCGTCAAGAGCTACAACGGTCGGCGGGTGGTCGACGGTGTGTCATTCCATGTCGAGGCTGGCGAGATCGTCGGCCTCCTCGGACGAAATGGCGCCGGCAAGACCACCAGTTTTCGCATGACAATCGGGATGATCGCCCCCGAAGCGGGCACGGTCCGCTTCGACGCCCACGATGTCACGCGAATGCCCATGTACGAGCACGCACGCGCCGGGATGGGCTACCTCTCGCAGGAGCCAAGCGTCTTCCAGCGTTTGAGCGTCGAGGACAACCTGCTCGCCATCCTGCAGACTCGCCCAATGACGGCCGCGCAGCAGCGCACCGAGTGCACGCGCCTCCTCGAACAGTTTGGACTCACGCACAAGCGCCGCGAGCAGGCTCGCACCTGTTCGGGGGGCGAGCGCCGTCGCCTCGAGATCGCGCGCGCGCTCGTCACTCGGCCGCGACTCATCCTGCTTGACGAACCGTTCGCCGCGGTCGATCCGCACACGGTTGAGGAACTTCAGCACGAAGTCCGCAAGCTGGCCGAGGCTGGCATCGGCATCTTGGTGACCGACCACAATGTGCAGCAGACGCTGCGCATCTGCACGCGCGCCTACATCATCCACGACGGGCGCAACCTGCGTGACGGCGAGCCCAAGGAACTCATCAATGACCAGGCGGTCCGAGAGGCCTATCTCGCGTCGACATTCCGCGGCGACGAATTCGGCTGAGTCCCTCGGACAGCGCGTTCCACCTTCATTCGTGCCACCCTGGTGAGCGACGCGGTGTCGACCGTGAAGTGTGCACCATGCGCGTCGAACCGTTCGCCCTGGGTGGGAACGCGGCCGAAGTGCGCGAGCGCAAGCCCCGCGGCGGTGTCGAAGTCGCCATCCGTCGGGAGTTCGAGCCCCGTCGCGTCAGCGAGTTCCGACAACGGCACGCCACCGTCGACGGTCCAAGAACCGTCTGCACCGGCGACGATGCTGGGCACTTCGTCCGACGACGGCTCATGCTCGTCGTA
>SYGQ01000021.1 GCA_005799475.1 Planctomycetia bacterium
GAACATGTTGGCGGTGTCGATGCCGAAAGCCGCCACCGCCTTCGCGTTCGTGGAGACCGCCACGAAGTGCTTGGCCACCGCGCTTGCGTTCCCGCCGAAGGCCGCGAGCGACCAGGCCCGCGCTGTCTGGGCGTTGGTCATCGTCTCCAGCGTCGTGAAGGTCTTCGACGAGATGATGAAGAGCGTCGTGGCGGGGTCGAGGTCGCAGGTGGCCTCGGCGAAGTCCGTTGAATCGACATTGGAAACGAAGCGGAACTGGATGCTCCGGTCGCTGAAGTGGCGCAGCGCCTCGTAGGCCATGACCGGCCCCAGATCCGAGCCGCCGATCCCAACATTGACGACCGCCTTGATGGGTTGACCGGAATGTCCGCGCCACTGGCCGGAGCGGATCGCGTTGGCGAACGCGCCCATGCGGTCGAGCACGCCGTGCACCTCGGGCACCACATTGACGCCGCGGTCGCAAACGACAGCGCCCTTTGGTGCGCGCAGCGCTGTGTGGAGGACGGCTCGGTCCTCAGTCAGGTTGATGTGCTCGCCCGTGAACATCGCCTCAATGCGCTCGGGAAGTTTGCACTCGCGGGCGAGTTGCATGAGCAGTGCCATGGTGCGCGCGTCGATTCGGTTCTTCGAGTAGTCGAGGAAGAGTCCCGCGCCCTCGGCGCAGAACGACTCGGCACGCGAAGGGTCATTCGCAAAGAGATGGACAAGCGGCTTCGCGGCGATTTCATTCCGGTGCGCCGAAAGCGAAGTCCAAGAAGCAAGGGTGGTCGGTGAGGGCATGGGGGTCTCCGTGAGCTGCCTAGATGCGGTCGCGGATCGCCCAGAGGTCTGGGAAGAGCGCGGTGAAGAGCGTGGCGCGCAGGTATTGCGCACCTGGGGATCCGCCGGTGCCCTGTCGCATGCCGATGGTGCGTTCGACCATCTTGACATGACGGTAGCGCCACTCCTGGATCCCTTCGTCGAGGTCCACAAGAAGTTCGCAGAGGCTTCGTTCGGAGGGATGGTCCTTGTAAATCGAAAGGAGCGTCACTTGAAGAGTCTCGTCGGCGGCGGTGGGGGCGGTTCGAACCTCCTGCGTAAGTTCACGCGGGATGGCGTGTCCGCCGCGCTCGAGTCGCATGAGGAACGACTGCCACAGCGTGCGAGTCTCTAGCCGCCGCGCGAGCGCCACGCGCTCGGGGCTCGCCTCGGGGTACCGTTCAAGTGCCTTGGGGTTGCGATTGCCCAGCAGGAACTCGAAGTCGCGGAACTGCCACGACTGAAACCCGCTCGCGTTGGCAAGCAGTGACCGAAACGACAGAAACGACACCGGGCTCATCGTCTCGAGCACATCGATCTGCGCGACCATTGTCTTCAGGATCGTGAGCATCCGTCGCAGTGTCGCCACACTGGTCACATCATCGCCAGCCTCAAGCGCGCGCTGGAGGTGGTTCGCCTCGTGGATCTGCTGTTTGAACCAGAGTTCGTAGACCTGATGGATGACGATGAACAGCGTTTCGTCGTGTTCCTTCCCATCCGACAACGGGCATTGCAGCGACAGGAGTTCGGGGACTTTGAGGTAACTGCCGTAGGTGATGGTCACGGCGGGGAGGATACGGGTGGGACCGCGGGCGGGCCGCCCGGAGCTCCCTTGCGCCACGCGGATGGGTCCGCGGTCTGCATGAGCACCATCTGCTGATACTTCGGGCTCGTCGCCAAGAGCGTCGCGTGCGAGCCCGAAGCGGTGATGCGCCCTCGTTCAATGACGAGGATCTGGTCCGCGTGCTGAATCGTCGAGAGCCGGTGCGCAATGACGAAGGTCGTCCGATTCTCGACGAGCGAATCGAGCGCCTGCCGGATGAGCAACTCACTTTCAGTGTCAAGGCTGCTCGTGGCTTCGTCAAGGATGAGAATGCGCGGATCGACCAAGAGAGCGCGCGCGATCGCGAGCCGTTGTCGCTGCCCGCCGGACAGCCTCACGCCGCGCTCGCCGATCCGCGAGGCGTAACCGTCGGGGAGTCGTTCGATGAACTCGGCGGCGTTGGCCAGCTGCGCCGCATCCCTGACGCGAGACTCGGGTGCGTCGCGCAGCCCGTAGCGGATGTTGTCGAGAATGGTGCCGTCGAAGAGGAAGATCTCTTGCTCGACGATGCCGAGCGCGCTCCGCCACGAACCCAGAGAAATGTCGCGCATGTCGCGGCCATCGACCAACAGCGCCCCTCGGGTGGGATCGAAGAACCGCGCAACGAGGTTGCACAGCGTGGTCTTGCCGCCGCCCGAGGGTCCCACCAGCGCCACCGTTTCACCCGGCCGCGCATGGAACGACACGCCGTCAAGCGCGTCTTCAGCGGCGCCAACATAGCGGTAGCCAACATTGTGGGCTTCGATCGCTCCAGAGATGTCCGGCTTCGCAAGGCGCTTGGCGGTCGGGGCATCGGGCATCTCCGGAGGTTCATTGAGGAGGTCAAGGATGCGATCGAGGCCCGCGAGGTTCGCCTGGAACCCCGTCGCACTCGAAGCGAGCATCTGAATCGGCATGAGGAGCATCAGCACATAGGTGAGGAACAGCACGAGGTCGCCAGCGGTCAACGATCCATTGAGCACTTGGGAGCCGCCGTACCACAGGAGCGCCGCCGAGGCCGCCGGGATGAAGAGCGCCCACGCGAGGTCGATACCGCGCGACCACCACCAAGCGAGAAGTTCCTGCCTGGCCATGAGGTGACCACCGAGCGCGTAACGGCCGCCCTCGGTGCGCGTTCGGCCGAAGCCGCGGACAACGCGCATGCCACCGAACACTTCGGTCGCGTGCGCGTCGACAGCGTCGCGTGAGAGCTTGATGTCGCGGTAGATCGGGCGGATGCGACCGATCCAGGTGCGGTGCGAGAGGATGACCATCGGCAGCAAGACGAGCGCGCCCGCGAGGAGCCGCCAATCCGTGACGGCGAGGATGACGAGGCATCCCACGAGTTGGATCGCCGCGCGCCACGGGTTGTAGAGCATGCTGAAGACGAGATCGCCCACTCCAGCGGCGTCCTCGCGAAGTGTGGCGATGAATGCGCCAGTGCGCATGGAGGCGATGCGTGCGAGCGGCAGAACCATCACCCGCGAAAAGACGAGGCGGCGGGTGCGGTTCTGGACGCGTTTCACTGTTCGGGTGGCGAGGTAGCGACCCATGATGCCGACGCCGGTACCGATGATGGCGATGACGATCATCCCCACGGCGAGCGCGCCGAGGAGAGCCGTGGGGGTCTCGACGAACTCCCACGCTGCGGGAACACTCTGCCGCACCCAATCGGGCAACGGGCGACCGCCAAACACATTGTCGATGGCGATCTTCGTGGTGGCTGGCGGAAGGAGTTCGAGCCCCGCCGCGAGCGTGCCGCACACGAGGCTCGCCACAATCGAGGCACGGTCGCGTCGAACAATCCGCCAGAACGAGCCCAGGAGTGCGAGAATCGGCCTCGATCGCCGCGAACTCACCTCGGAGCCGTGACGATTGACATGGGTCCCTTCGGCCGCGCGCTTGGCGCGTCGCTCTGCCGCGTCGAAGAGGTACTGCGAGTACCGCGCGCGGCTCGACCGAGAGGGCATTCGCCGATGGTACGGAGATAGCATCATGCGAATGCACCTTCGCTGGCTTATCGTGCCGTCCTTCCTCGCATCGATCGCGGTCGGCGCGCCACTCTCGTGGGTGATGCAAGGCGAGAAGGCATCTCCTCCCTCGGCGCCTCCCGCAGTGCCCGCCAAGGCGAAACGCCCCGCGGGTCCGCGGTTCGGGGTCGCCACGGCGCCGAAGAAGGCCGAGGGCGCGGTGCGACTGGCCGCGTACAACGCGATGAATCTGTTCGATCATGTCGATGACCCCTCACTCAGCGCGGAGTGGGACGACATGACCCTCGCCGTCACCGATGACCGCGCGAAGGGGCTCGCGGAAGCCATCCATCGGCTTGACGCGGACATCCTCGTGCTCGAGGAGATCGAGTCCAAGGATGCGCTGAAGTGGTTTCGAGATACCTACCTCGCGGACATGGGCTACGACCATCTTGAAAGCCTTGATGCGGGGTACTACCGCGGCGTCGAGCAATCTGTGCTGTCGCGATTTCCGCTGAAGAATCCGCGCGTGTTCCTGGATGCAAGACTCGACGGCAACACAGAGTCCAAGGAGTCCAAGGCGGCGGAAGGCACGAAGGACGCGTCGGCCAGTGCGCCGCAGGATCCCACGAAGTTTCAGCGGAGTCCGCTCGCCGTCGAGGTCGATCTTCCGGGCGACTACGAGTTGCTCGTCTATGCCATCCACCACAAGGCCGGCGGCAAGGACTTCGAGCCGCACCGTGAGGCCGAGGCGCGGAAAATCCTCGAACTCATCAAGGCCGACATGAAGGGGAAGAAGAACCGCAATGTTGTCGTGCTCGGTGACTTCAATGCGACGCCGAACTCGAGCGTGCGCACGCTCTACAAGGACGCCAAGTTCGTCAACGGCTACGACCTCCGCGACACGGCCGATGTCGCTCGTCAGCGCACGAAACTCTCCGACGAGGAGCGCGACGCACTCAACGAGAAGTACACCACCCATGAGTCGGAGCGCCCGATCGACTACATCCTGCTCTCGCCAAGTTTCGCCGAAGAGGCGGTGGCCGGCTCGTTCTTTGTGCTTTCGACGCTCTACCCGGGCGACGCCTACAACTGGAAGACCGACCCGCATCCTCCGGGATATGCGAGCGATCATCGGCCCATTGCGATCGACTTCAAGCCCGTCGACGCGAAGTCGGAGAAGAAGTCCGGCAAGAACTCGGACTCTCCGAAGAAGTAGCCGCCCTACGCACCGAGGAGCCGGATCACCTCGGTGACATCCTTGTCGCCGCGACCCGAGATGTTGATCACGACAACCTCGTCGCCGCGCATGCGCCGCGCCGCTTCGACGGCTGCGGCCACGGCGTGCGCACTCTCGAGTGCTGGAATGATCCCCTCGGTGCGCGCGAGCAGTTGAAATGCCTCGAGCGCTTGCGCGTCGGTGGCCTCCGTATAGCCCACGCGTCCCGAGTCCTTCCAGAACGAGTGCTCGGGACCGACGCCGGGATAGTCGAGCCCGGCGCTACATGAGTGCACAGGCGCGGTCTGGCCGTCTGCATCCTGAAGGACATAGGAAAGTGAGCCGTGCAGCACGCCGGGTGCGCCATGGCCGAGCGGCGCGGCGTGTTCTCCAGGGTCCTTCGAACGGCCGCCGGCCTCAACGCCAAGGAGTCGCACGCCGGCATCGGCGACAAAGGGGGCAAAGATCCCGGCAGCGTTCGAGCCGCCGCCCACGCATGCCACGATGAGTTGTGGAAGTCGGTCAAGCCGCGCAAGGCACTGCGCCCGGCACTCACGGCCGATGACTGACTGGAAGTCGCGCACGATCGTCGGAAACGGATGCGGACCGACAACACTGCCCAACGCGTAGTGGGTGTGACCCACCGAACCCATCCAATCGCGCATCGCCTCGTTGGTCGCATCCTTCAGCGTGCGCGAGCCCGAGTCGACCTCGTTGACTTTCGCCCCAAGCAGCCGCATGCGAAACACATTGAGGGCCTGCCGTCGCACATCCTCGGACCCCATGTAGATCTCGCACGGGATGCCGAACTTTGCGCAGGCTGTCGCGGTGGCCACGCCATGTTGACCCGCCCCCGTTTCGGCGATGATCCGCTTCTTCCCCATGCGACGCGCCAGCAGGGCCTGCCCCATCGTGTTGTTGATCTTGTGCGCGCCCGTGTGAGCGAGGTCCTCACGCTTCAGAAAGATCCGTGCGCCACCGGCGTGCGCCGCAAGCCTCGTCGCTTCAGTCAGCGGCGTCTCTCGCCCGACGAACTCGCAGAGGAGTCCACCCAGTTCGGATTCGAATGAGGCGTCGCGTCGAGCGTCGAGGTACGCCGCCTCGAGCTCCTCGAGAGCGGCCATCAGTGTCTCGGGAACGAACTGCCCGCCATAAGGGCCAAAGCGCGCCGGGAGCGATACGCCGGCGCCGTTCATGGATGGTGATGCCGTCGCCCGAGCCATGCAACCGGCCCGCTGATCGCATAGAGCGAGAAGCACACGGCGATCGCTACTTGGAACCACCAGATGGCAAACGCCAATGGCAGCAGTGCCCACGCCACCGCCGCGAAAGGCTGTCGCCCGCGCAGGTACCGATTGACGAGGTGCCAGTAGCGCACCCGTGAAATCATGGCCGCCGACACGAGCAAGGTGACCAGCGGCAACAGCAGCGCCGAAGTTCGCTCGAAGCCGTCAGGGGGAGCTTCGTGAAAACGCACGACGGTCAAGTGTTGGTGCAAGAGTGTGAGACTCGCGACGGCCCCTCCAGCACCAGGCGAGGGCAGTCCGCGGAAGTATCGGTGGTCGTGCTCTTCGACCGACGGGGTCTCTGCGTTGAATCGCGCCAGGCGCAGCGCGGTGCAGCAAATGTAGAACGCGGCGACGCCCCAGATGATCTTGCCGTAAGCGTTGTCGGCGTCGGGGCCGAGGATGCCGGTGTAGTGCTCGGGTCCGCCGTAGTAGTAGCTCACGAGCCGGAGCATCATGAAGGCGGGGGCCACACCGAAAGTGACCATGTCGGCCATCGAGTCGAGTTGCGCACCGAACTCGCTCGCGCCGCGAGTCAGTCGCGCCGCGAAGCCGTCGAGGCTGTCGAAGAGCATTCCGGCAAGGACGAGCGCGCCGGCAATCGTGAGCGTGCTCCATCCCAGGAAGGTGCTCGCCCCAACGGGTTTGCTCGCGTAGTGGATCGCCGCGAAGCCGCAGATGAGGTTTCCGAGCGTCAGCAGCGTGGGCACCACGGCAATGCCGGGAAGGCGGCGAATTCCGTGGTGGTGGCGCCGCTCGGGCGCGCGTAGGGTTGGTGGTTGCTCCATCACGGCGAAGGGGTGGAGGAGTCTATGGGGTTCGCCGCCGCGAAGTGCGCGCCCGAGATGAGCGGGATCACGACCAGCATCGGTCGGCGCGCGGACGCCAACGACTGGTCAGTGGGACGACCGAGCAGCATTTCACCTAGGGTTGGCGGGAGTGAGACGGGTGGGCCAGCCGTTGGTCCGCGTGTGCTTGCCGAACTCTGTCGCGGCGTCGCCGATGTGATGAGGAGCACGCTTCCGCGTGCCATCGCCGCGAAAAAACCCGCTGACGGGAACGACTCCGAGGCCGTGCGGCGCGCGCCCGGAACGGAGCCGCCGGGCGTGTGGACGGGGACGACTTCGATGTCGGTCACGGCGCCGACCTCCAACGGGACCGTCCATCCGCGGAGCAAGAGTTGGAGCGAGCCCGCGTCGAGTCGTCGCGAGCCACCATCAATGACGCACGCGGTGGAATGATCGAGGTTGCGCGCGGCGATCTGGGTCTGCTGCGTGGCCTGTCCGAGCCACGACGACACCGTGATCGATGTCCCGCCGAGCGCTCGCAGCACCTTGGGCAGTTCGACCAGCGTGGTGGTTGCGAGGGCCAGCCCGTTCCGACGCATGGCGGCGACTGAAGTTGCGGCGATGTCCGCTGGAGGGTGCGCGGTGAAGAACGCATCAATGACCGACCCGTTGTCGTCGATGGCCCACGACAGCACGACGATGCCGTCGACCGATCCGTCGTCGATGGGAAGGCTGACCTGCATCATTGGTGCGGATGGATCGATCACGGGGAGGGTCGGCGGAGGCACCGCGGCCTCGGGCCGGTCGCCCGTCGGTGTCGTGGCACACGCGGCCATGACAAACGCGACCGCTGTCGCGAGGAGCGTGTGCGTCATCACCGAGCGCCCTCGAGTGGCAGTTGATTGATCCTGTCGATGAGCCGTCGCACGAGGCCGAACTTCTTTCGGTTGTGGTGGAACCAGAGCCGCGGCGTGCCATCGGGAGCATCGTCGCCGGCGAGGGAGTTGCCCTCCTCGATCGATCCCGAGGCGATGAGCGGTGCAAACTCCTTCCCGAGCGAGGCACACGCGCGCGGGCCGATCGGCGCGGCGAGTCGGATGACAAGGAGGTCGTCCACATAGCGACTCGACCGATAGCGGCGGTAGAACCCAGTCACGAGTTCGACCGCTTCTTCCGGGGTGTTCGCGATCGTGTAAAGCTCCTCATCCTCGGCGCTCACCCATCCACTCGCGAACATCGCCTCATTGACGAACGCTTGCCACTTGCGCCAGTACCCCAAAGGCGAACCCGACCGATCGCGTCCCTCGATGAGCACGATCGGGATGACGGCGTTGCGCCCGCACTGGAGGAGCGTCAGCGCTTCGAAGAGTTCGTCTTGCGTCCCGAACCCGCCCGGGAACGCGGCCACGGCGTCGGCGTTCCCCATGAACGCGAGTTTTCGCGTGAAGAAGTAACGGAACGGGAGCAACTTCGGATCGCCGGCGATGAGCGGGTTGGGTCGTTCCTCGAAGGGAAGACGGATGCACAGTCCGAACGCCCATTCCGGTGTCGGTCCCTCGATGCCCGCTTGCATGATGCCCGGACCGGCGCCCGTCATTGTCATCCACTTCTCGCGCGTCAAGAGGCGCGTGAACTCGACCGCCGCGGCATAGTCGGGATGCGTGGTGGGTGTCCGCGCGCTGCCGAACACGGCGATCTTCTTGAGTCCGCGGTAGGCGCCAAAGAGCGTGAAGGCGCTGCGCATCTCGCGCAGGGCTTGGCGGATCAGGCGGAGTTCGCCAATGTGCAAGTCGTCGCCATGCAGCCGCAGCGCTGTGGCCACCATCTCTTCAACGAGCAGAATGCGTTGTGATTCGAGCGCATCGTCGGGCGTGGCTCGCGGGCGAAGCGTTCTCACCTCGCCGACGAGATCCTTGATCGCCTTGCGGATCGTCCCCTTTCGAGCGCGCGCCATTGGGTCGGGGGTCATCGGACAGCGCCTGCGGCAGGGGTCGCGGAGAGCGTGGGTGCGGGCACGATGCCGGGCAGTGGAGCCAGCGAGGCTTTGGGGTGTTGCAGCGTGCCGCGGACATCGAGTTGGAACAGTTGATTCGCGAATCCGCCCAGGATGTCGCTCAGAATCGGCGTGGTGCCCCGGTTTCGCAGGCGGAGAGCCACTTCGCCAGATTGCGTGTCGAGCCATCCGCTGCCGTCGAGAATGAGGTCCCTGCAACGGAGATTGAACTGTTCGAAGTGCAGGTTCGGTCCGTCGACCGTGAAGTCAAAGAGTCCTCGGTCGACAGTCGGATCAAATGAGAGACTCAGTTGGGTGACCTGGAGGAGGGACAAGGCGATGGGGAGCCGTGCCAGGTCGGCCTTCCTGACGAGTGCGGAGCCGCGCCCGCGCCGACTTGCGATGCCGGTGCCGTCGCCTCCAAGGCCGAACCGTGCTTCGACGAGCCCCGGATCGGCCTCGCGGGCGGGAGGCGCGTCCGCAGGAACACCGTCACTGTCGACCGTGAGCGAAGCCAGATCGCATCCGGCGAGTGCAACCTCCGCGCGATATGTGAAGGGCGCGTCGATCGACGCGCGGGCGAGAATCTCCACTCGACCCATGCCGAGGGTCCCGCTGAGTCGCGCGTCGAGGGCTTGATCGTCGTCCACGGCGCTTCCGAGTTCGATGTGCGCGTCATGGATGGCGCGGCCCGCCAGAAGCAGCGAGGCGTCAACCGCGTCGAGATGGAGGGTGGTCCGCTCATCGCC
>SYGQ01000158.1 GCA_005799475.1 Planctomycetia bacterium
CGCGGTTCTATTCGCAATCGACCAGTGAACGGGCTTCAACTGCCGGAAGACATAGCCCTCATGAAGCAGTGCAGCAAAAACTTCTAGGGTGCCAGCCTCGTAGGCCGGCTGCATCGTGTAGTAGGGATGGTCGTAGTCGGCGAGCGTCAAGAGTCGCTGCATCTGCTGCGCTTGGGTCTTGATGAACTTCTCGGCGTACGCCGCGCATTCGCGACGAATCGCCATGCGCCGCTGCGCGTCGGTCAGGGTGTCGAGCTTCGCGGCCTTGCCGCTCTCGACAAGACCCGTCATCACGCGGTGCTCGATGGGCAGCCCGTGGCAGTCCCATCCTGGGACATAGTGGCACGCGCGCCCTTCCATGATCGCGGTGCGGACCACGAAGTCCTTGAGGACCTTGTTGAGGAGATGGCCCACATGAATCGAGCCGTTCGCGTAGGGCGGGCCGTCGTGGAAGACGAATGGCTCCGCATTGGCGCGGGATTCGGCGATCTTGCCTGCGACCCCAGCTTCCTGCCACCGCTTCATGGTGGCAGGCTCCGCCTGCGCGAGGTTCGCCTTCATCGGGAACGAGGTCTTGGGCAGATTCAGCGTCGCCTTGTAGTCGGGTTTTTCGCCCATGAGGCGGGCGAGTGTAATGCGGCGCAATCCGCACCGTGGATGCGCTCAGGGGTTGCCAGCAGGTTCAACCGTCGTGCCGCCTGGACTCTTCGAGGTGCTTGGGCGTGTTCGCTTCGGCGCTGAGTCTCCCAATGACCCTGCCGATCTCGGCTCGTTGGTCAGTCCGGCGTTGGATCCCCCGGCTTCACAACTTCGTCGAGGTACTTCTGAAACTCACCCATGCGGTACGACACAAAGCAGAATGCATGGTGCAACGCGAACCACTCGATGTCGGTCGGATCCTTCGACAGGTCGTTGCGCAGGCGATTGAGTTCAGCGAGGACAGGTTCGACCTTCATAGCCGCGAGCCTACGCCGCCTGACTCGTCCCAGCCACGCCGTCACGCGTCACGATGAAGAGGTCCTGTGTGATCGGGTAGGGCAGGCGAAGAAAGTCGCGGGCGATTCTCGTGCGAACACGCTCGAGGAACGGATCGGGCCCATAGGAGAGCGCAATGAAGACATCGCGCGCGGGCGTGGCGACATAGAAGTCGCCGCGGAGCTCCTTCGCAAGGCGGTCGTGCAGTTTCGTCAGCAGGAGTCTCGCGGCGTCGTACCCGTCCTTGAGGGACAGGACCGCCGCGCGTCCACCATCGTGGCTGGCGATCACTTGCACCTGAAGGTCGGGCGCATACGAACCGAGATTCTCGCGGGCGATCGCCTCGAGATCGTCAGCGCCGATCCCCCATCGCACCATCTGCTCGGTGGAAATGCTCACCGTCATCTCGGGCATGTCCATCACGAACACGATGACGGTGCCGTTCACCCACGGGAGATGGGCAATCGCGTTGCGGTCCACGCCGTCGAAGATCGACTCAGGCTGGATGCGGGGCATGATCCGGTGGCGCGCCACCGCGAACGGGACGACGCTCGCCCCGAGGGAATCTCCCTCGAAGATCCGATCGAAGTAACTGCGGATGAACGGACTCCCGCGGTCGGGATCCTGCTGCATCATGCGGAAGAGGTTCTCGAGGCCGATCGACTTCCCGTCGACGGTCACCCTGAGCGGCGCCACGACCTCGATCGGCCGGTGCGTGTACCACGCGCGCATCAAGCGCCCGATCATTTCGGTGAAACCTGCGGGTTCTGCGGGGAAACTCTCTCGTCCTGCCTCGTCCATGTTCATGCCTCCATCGCCGCATTGGTGCGACCGTTGGGTCAACTATCGGATAGATTTGCAGGCGATGCCAACCGTCGTGTGCGGTTTCTTCCCGGCGAGATGGAGGCGAAATGTCGCTTGACTTTGCCTCGTTTTTTGCCACGCACCGCACGGGGCCGCCGACCGCGCGCGCCCGCGACCCGCTGCTTCTCATCGCTGGACCGTGTGTGCTCGATCGCGAGGAGGTGAATCGAACCATTGGCGAGCGCCTGCGCGAATCGTGCGATCGGCACGGACTCTCGTTTGTGTTCAAGGCGAGTTTCGATAAGGCGAATCGGTCGAGCCGCACGAGCCCCCGTGGCCCGGGTCTTGATCGCGGGTGCGACATGCTCGCACGACTGCGTGAACACCTTGAATCGCCTGTCACCACCGACATTCACGAGCCTGGGCAAGCCGCGCGCGCGGCGCAGGCCGTCGACATCCTCCAGATTCCGGCGTTCCTCGCTCGGCAGACAGACTTGCTCGCGGCCGCCGCAGCCACAGGCCGCGCGGTCAATGTCAAGAAGGGACAATTCATGGCCCCCGCTGAGATGGCCGGCGCGCTCGGCAAGCTGCGCGAGGCTGGCGCCCGCCACGTCATGCTGACCGAGCGCGGCACTTTCTTCGGATACCACCGGCTCGTCAATGACTTTGTCGGCGTCGCGGAGATGATGGACCTCGGTGTTCCAATCTGCTTCGATGCCACGCATTCGACGCAGCGGCCTGGTGAGGGCACTGAAAGTGGCGGACACGCGCACCGCGCCCCAATGCTCGCGCGAGCGGCGGTCGCGGCAGGCGTTGATGCGGTCTTCATCGAATGCCACCCCGAGCCGAGCCAGTCGCCTTCAGATCGCGCGACGATTCAGCCGCTCGAATCGATGGACGCTCTCATCGGCCAACTCGCGCGCATCCGCGAGGCCGCCTTCGCTGGGGTCGGCTGAGATGAAGTGCGACCTCTGCAACAAGCAAGCGGTCGTCCACGAAGTGACGATCAAACAGGGCACTTCCAAAGAGGTGCACCTGTGCGCCGAGCACGCGGCTGAGGTGGGATTCCAATTGCCGACCGAGACACCGATGGCGAAGATCCTCGGCGCGGTCGCGGCGACCGTCGAGGCCGGCCCATCGCGTGAGCGAACGGCTCGGTGCGCCGCGTGCGGCCTCACTTTCGCCGGCTTCCGCAAGGCAGGGGCGCTCGGTTGCCCCGCCTGCTACGACGCGTTCATGCCGATGCTCGGCGAGGTGATCGAGCGAAGTCAGGCAGGCGCCACCGCGCACACGGGAGTTCGACCTCGCGGCTCCGATGATGCGCAGCGACAGCAGGCGATCCGTGGCGCACTCATGCGCGACCTCGAGGCCGCCATCACGGCCGAACAGTACGAACGGGCTGCCACCATTCGCGACCAGCTCACCGCCCTTGACCGGAGCGGCGGATGAGCCTTCCATTCACGGCGGCGATGGCGCAGGTCGGCCCAGACGCCGATGTGGTCATCACCTCGCGCGTGCGGATTGCGCGCAACCTCTCCGGGTTTCCGTTCACCAATCGGGCGAGCGCGGCGGTGCGCCAGGAGGTCCTGCGCGTGGCGCGGATGGCGGTCGATCGAGCGAACGCGCCTGAGACGGTCGGCGACCCTGGCGCGCTTCAATGGATGGACATGCTCCGCGTACCCGTGCGCGATCGCCTGCTCCTTGCCGAGCGGCACCTCGTGTCACGCGCGTTTGCCGACGGCGACGCGCCGCGCGCACTTGCGCTTTCGCGCGACGAGCGCTCGTCGGTGATGGTGAACGAGGAGGACCACCTGCGCATTCAGTCGCTGGCACCTGGTTCGGCTGTCGCGGACGCGTTCGCGACGGCGTTCGAGATCGAGTCGGCGCTGGGCGCGCACGCGACCTATTCATTCCATCCCCGCTGGGGGTTTCTCACGGCATGCCCGACGAATGTCGGGTGCGGGATCCGCCTGAGCGCCATGCTCCATCTTCCCGGTCTGAAGTCCACCGGCGAGATCGAGCGCGTCAAGCGCGCTGCTGAGGAGTTGCACCTCGCCGTGCGGGGCTACTACGGCGAAGGATCCGATTCCATCGGCGACTTCTATCAAGTGTCCAATCAGTTGACGCTCGGAGCATCCGAAGAGCGACTGAAGGCTGAGTTCATGGGCACGATCTTGCCTCGAATCATCGGCTACGAACGCGAAGCCCGCGCGGTGGCACTCGCCAAGACCCGATCAGCCGTGGAAGACCGGGTGTTCCGCGCGCGCGCGATCCTCGAGGGGGCACGGCTGTTGAGCGCCGACGAGGCGACCAAGCTGCTCGGTCGCGTGCGCTTCGGTGTGGCGTGCGAACTCCTGCGAATCCCCCTCTCGACACTGCACCGGCTGCTTCTGCAAGTGCAACCCGCGCATCTGAGCATGATTGACCCGCGCGCCGCCGAGGGGGACGAGGCTGAGCGCGAAGTTCGCGCCACGACCGTGCGCGACGGACTTGCGCAGGCGTCGGTGACCTAGGGCCCGCGCGCGATCGCCGCGACGCAGGCCTGATTGGCGAACGACGCCCCCGCGAAATCCTTGACCGTGAGACCCCCAGCGTCGTGCGTGGAGAACGCAAGTGTGACCTTGCTGTACAGGATCGCGATGTCGGGGTGGTGTTGGGCCCGTTCGGCCTCGGCCGCGACCGCATTCACGAACGCCATCGATGCGATGAAGTCGCGGAACATGAAGGTCCGCTCGATCGCATCACCGCGATGCGACCAGCCGTCGGTCCGGGTCAACGCCTCAGTGATCTCCGCCTCGTTGAGTCGGGTGGGCATGCCATCAGGATAGCCCCCGCGAGTGGCCGAGGCCTACACTGCGGTTGGTGGCGATTCCCTTCGAGCATCAGTCGCTGAAAAACCTCTATCCGCGCGTCGTCGTCCTTTCGTTGCAAGATGGCAGCGTGCACGAGACCGTGGCGCAGATCCTGTCGAGCAGGTTCAGGCTGGATGCGAAGTCGCTCGACTCACCCGACCCTGTCGATCAGGCGATGTGTGTGCGCGAGGCACAGGCGGTCGTTGCGGTCGGCCTTCCTGATGGCGACGCGAATGACTCTGCGGCGTTGAAGGAGGCCGTGGCGCAGGCGATCCCGGTGCTTGCCCTCACCGATGCGTGGAACGGCGCCGACCCCTTGCCGCCGGGTGTCTCATACGCGCTGGATCCAGCGCAGGGTCCTGAGCACCTTGCCACGGCGCTTCACGCCCTCATTTCCCGACAGAAGGAGGTGGCTCGCCTTCAAGGGGAGACCGTCTCGGCCATGCGGTTCTCGGGCGGTCTTCGACATGAGATCAGCACGATGCAGGGGGAACTCCAACTCGCCGCAAGCGTGCAGCGCGAGTTCCTTCCGCGTTCGTTGCCCACAATCGCTGGTGTCGCAGCGGACGCGCTGTGGCGCCCGGCGGCGTATGTGTCGGGCGATCTCTACGGCGTGATCCGAATCGACGAGCACCACCTCGGCATGTTTGTGATTGACGCGGTCGGGCACGGTGTCCCGGCGGCGCTGCTCACCCTGGTGATTTCACGAACGCTCCCGACCAAGGAGATTGTCGACAACTCGTACCGGATCCTGCCGCCAACCGAATCACTGAGCCGCGTCAACGCCGACATGATGACGCGCGTGGGCCGCACCACGCGCTTCGCCACCGCGATCTACGCGGTCATGGACACGCGCACTCACGAGATCACCGTGGCGAGTGCCGGACACCCGCCGCTCATCCGGCTCTTCCGCGACGGGAGGATCGAGTCGGTGTCGACGGAAGGCGGACTTCTTGGCGTCTTCGCGGACGAGGTCTTCCAGAGCCACAGCTTCACCGTCGAGCCCGACGAGAAACTCATTTTCTACACCGACGGTTTCGAGCAGGCGTTCCCCGAGCTCGGCCATGATCCGGCTGCGCCTCGCCTTCCGAATCGCAGGTACATCGATGTGTTCCGCGAGTTTGCCGCCGATGCGACGCCGGCAGAGTTCATCGCCCATGTCGAGGGACGGCTCGACGAAGAGAGCGAAGATTTCCCGCAGGTCGATGACCTCACGCTTCTGTGCGTGTCACGGCTCGACGACTAGAACGCGTCGGCTCCCGTTGCGCGCGCCAACCGCCGCACCGCAAGTTGCCGAAGCCGGGCATCTAGGTGCTCGACAGATGGCGCTTCACTGCCGCGTCCACGAGGCGCGCGATCGCATCGAACTCCAGATTCACGCGCGATCGCAGCGTGAGTGATCCCAGCGTCGTTC
>SYGQ01000159.1 GCA_005799475.1 Planctomycetia bacterium
ACCGTGTCGGGATCGATCGTGCCCGGCCCCAATGGCGCACAGTTGCGCAACATCACCATGTCGGAGTACGTGTTTCCCGCACCGCCTGCGCTGCTGCCACCAGGAGTGACCGCTATCTCGTACGTTCGAGTGCTGCCGAACGAGGCGAACTTCATGGCCGGCGGTTGGACCGTCGTTTCGCCTGCGGACATCAACGGAGATGGCGACGTGAACGGCAAGGACCTAGGGGAGATTCTGGGTGCCTGGGGACCCAATGCCGGTTCGCCAGCTGACATCAACGATGACGGCACGGTGGACGGCACGGATCTCTCGCAAGTGATGTCGAGTTGGAGCTAAGACTCACAGGGGCGTGACAGTGACGACAGTGACATGGGTGTGCTGACTAGGCCCACCTTGTGTGAGGGACTTTTCTCGGCCCAGAGAGCCGAGAAGAGTCTCCGTGTGATGCGTTCGAACCGGAAGCGTCACCGTCCCGAGGGTCGTGGTCGCGAACCTGACACAGCCTGACGAGGCCCGTGCCAAGGGCACGCACTTCTACCGCCCGCGCTGATCGCGCTTGCGTGGGCAAGCGACACGCCTGCGCCGATGCCGTGGAACTTCACTCGACCGTAGCCATCATGCAGTGGGTGTCCTTCGAAGACGGACCGATTCCCAGGCGGGGCTCTACCCCCACGCCGATAGCACCACCGTCATGTCGAGGCCGCCGACAATGCCGTCGTGGTCGACATCGGCCGCTGGGTCGCTCGTGCCCCACGCGGAGAGAATCGCAGTGAGGTCGAGGCCATCGACAGTGCCGTCGCGGTTGATGTCGGCGGCCTGCCGCGCTTCGCATGCGTCGATCTCGAAGTTGCCGTCGGCGTCGTGCACTGAGAAGCCGATCTGCGCGATGCCGTCTGAGCCGATCGCGTCGACTCGATAGATCCGGTAGGTCCGCAGGTAGTAGCCGTCGTCGCTTCGGAAGCCGTGCACGGCGGCGTTGGCGCCCGCGGCAAGCGCGAACACAACGCCGGGATTCTGCCGCGCGACGATGAGCGAAGTGGGATCGTTGAGCGCCACCGACGAAGTTGGATTTGGGCCAACATCGAAGCGGCCAAGCGACGCGCCGCCAATCGAGAACGCCTGCACGGAGTCGGTCGCCTTGTCCGAGACGAGCACGCGGCCATCGGGGAGGACGAGGATGTCGGTCGGATCCGAGCCCGCCGGAAGCGCGGCAAACGGCTGCGTCGGGTAGACCGCACCGACGCTGTGCAGGACCGTCCCGTCCTTGTTGAGAATGAAGAACGAGTCGCTGCTGCGCGCGAACGAGACGGGTTCTTGTGCGGCGGCAAGGAAGTGCGTCGTCAGTACGAAGGCGCCAGTGTCGATGCGCCAGCGCGTGATCGTGTCCAGATTCGTTGAGAGCGCATCCACGCAAGGCGCCGCGCCCGAAGGCGTGTTCGCCCAGCGAAGACGAGCAGCGAGCGGGAATCCGGCGCCAGCGCCGACGACTGTTCTCATCGTCGCCGTCGCGCGGTCAAACTCGAGCAGCATCGGCCCAGCATCGCCGGTGCCCGCGAGGAGCAGCGCGCCAGAGGGCGCCGTCTCGATGGCCGACACGACTTGCACGCCGTAGGCAGCAAGGTCGAGGCTCCGCCGCCGCACGCCGCTGCGACCGTCAAGTTCGATGAGAAGCGCCGGCGACGCCTGGATCGTCCAGAGTCCGAGTGCACCGGCAAGCTGTGTGGGATCCGAGACGCCACTTGCGTCGCAGTCCTCGCATGAATCGATGCGACCGTCCCGGTCTATGTCTCGCCAAGGATCGACGATGAGGTCGACGCCATCAGCGGCGCCGTTGCCATCGCAGTCGGGATCGCACGAGTCGATCACGGAGTTGCCGTCCACATCACTGGCGAGGCCCTGCGCGATCTCGAAGCGGTCCGGCAGCGCGTTGCCGTTGCAATTGCGCTCGCACGCGTCGGGGACGCCATTCAGGTCGATGTCGGTGGCTCCCTGCGCGATTTCCACGGGATCAAGCACGCCGTCGTCGTCGCAGTCCTGACAGGCATCGGCGATCGCATCGCTGTTGGCATCGGCGAGCGTCCCTGCGGCGATCTCCACCGCGTCATCGAGACCGTTGGCGTTGCAGTCGACGGCGAGGCACGGCGCCGAGCTATCAACAAATGACCGGATTGCATCGCCTGTGCCTCGGTGCAAGCGCAAATCGATGTTGGATGTCGCGCCCGAGACCACATGGCAGTAGCTCATGATCGTGCCGCGCTGCACGGAGCCCGCATTGCAGGAATCGATGCCGTAGTCATGGGTGTGCAGCGTGCCGAGGTTGTGGCCGAGTTCGTGCGTCGACACGATCACATCCCAGTTGCCCGGATTGGTGTCGGTCGCGCTCGCGAACGAGCCGATCGTGTACCCCGACACGGAATAACCGTGGTTCGCGCACGCCGCATTGAGCCACGCCACGCCACCGTAGGGCAGGTTGCGCCGACCCGAGAGGAGTTGCGCGAGGTCACGCGCAACCGCCGTTTGATTCGTCTCCCACTCGTCGCGGAAAGAGCCAAGCGGGTCCGGCGCGTCGTACGGATCTGCGGGTGTCGCAAAGAGCCGCAGATAGCACACGCGCAGCCGCACACCAGCATCGCGTTCGAGGATCGCGCTGTCGGCCGCGTACAGGGCGGTGGCGTAATCGGTCGCGGCCGTCTCCGAATCGAAGATCGTGAAGAATTCGTAGTCAGCATCGACGGCAAGATCGACGACGCGCGTCAACGGTGGCGTGACCGGGCCAGTGGCACCGGCAAGGCCGCCGTCATGATCGGGCGCCTCGAGCATCGCGCACAGCGACTCGGTCGGCGGCGCAGCGGGACGCCCTTCGCGCGCCCAGTGCCAGGGTCCCTTTCGCATGCCTGGGGCGCCACCAGCTTGCGAACCTTCCAAAACCAGTCGCCCCTCCGGAGTCTCAAGCCAACCGAGCGCACCTGTGGGCGCGAGCGCTACGAATCCCGTCGCGCTCCCATCACGGGTACTCGCCCTGAAAGCCCTCACGCGAGTCGCGTCGAGCGGCGCTTCGCATGTGACACCGTCACCCACGATGACGCAGATCGCACCAGGCTTGATGATCTCGAACTGTTCAAGTTCGAGCGCGATCATCGCCCCCTCGGGGCCGGCGAGCGCAAGCGACAATGAAAGCGTTGAGATCATGGGGATGCCTCACATGCAGTATCGCCCCGATGGCTAGACTCGCCAACCCCATGCCGGTCTTTGTTGCGCAAATCTGGGCCGTGCTGACCGCAGGGGCCATCGTTGCCACTGGCGCATTCCGCGCTGGCGACACAAAGGGATTCACTGAGCCGATCAAGGGGACCGCGCTCTCGATTGCGATGATCGAGGTCGATTCGGGCGATCCTGCGAAGCCTCTGTGGATGAGCCGCACCGAGATTCCGTGGGAGGTTGTCGATGTCTACGTCTACGGCTTTGACAAGCATGACGGCGTGAGCGATCCGCCTGCGGCCGATGCCGTGACGCGCCCCACCAAGCCGTACATCGCGACCGACCGGGGATTCGGCCACGCGGGATGGCCTGCCAACTCGGTTAGCTTTCCCAACGCCAATGCTTTCTGCGAGTGGCTTTCGGCCAAGACCGGCAGGCGCTATCGATTGCCCACGGTCGCCGAGTGGAAGCGAGCATGTGAGAAGTCCAGGGTCGATGCCGCAACGGCCACTGAGTTCGCATGGTTCGACGACAACTCCGATGGCACAAGCCACAAGGTCGGCACGAAGACGCCGGACGCGCAAGGACTCTGCGACCTCGCGGGAAACCTCGCCGAGTGGTGCGTCGAGCCAGACGGCACCGGCTCCGTGATGGGTGGCTCGTACCGTGACGCTTCCGACGAGATCGGTTGCGAGGCGATTGAAGAGGACACTCCCAACTGGAACATGAGCGATCCGCAGATTCCCAAGAGCGTCTGGTGGCTCGCCGACGCAGGCTGGATCGGTTTTCGTGTGGTGTGCGAGGGACCCGCGCCAGCACCCGCACCTGTGCCCACGCCAGCACCACAGGCGAAACCCAACGACAAGGAGATCAAGTGAACGACTTCAACCCTTCGCGCCGAACTTTCATCACGACGACTGCCATGGCTGGATTCGGTGCAGCGCTCGCCTCGCGCACGGCGTGGGGGAGTGTGCGCGCTGACGACCGCATCCGCATCGGACTCGTCGGTTGCGGCGGTCGTGGCACCGGCGCGGCAGCACAGGCGTTGAACGCCGACCCGGGCGTCGTGCTCGTGGCGATGGGCGACGCATTCAAGGATCGCCTTGACTCAAGCCTCGCCAACCTTTTGAAGGAGCCTGTCAAGGACCGCGTCGATGTCCCCGCCGAACGGCAGTTCGTTGGCCTCGACTGCGTCGACAAGGTGCTCCCGCTTGTCGATGTCATCTTGCTTTGCTCAACGCCCGGCTTCAGGCCCGAGCAACTGGCGAAGGCCGTCGCCGCCGGCAAGCACATCTTCTGCGAGAAGCCTGTCTGCGTCGACGCGCCCGGATATCGCTCGGTCATCGAGAGCACGCGACTCGCGCGATCGAAGGGGCTCTGTCTCGCGTCGGGGTTCTGTTGGCGAAGCGCCTCGCCCGAGCGTGCCATTTTCGGCGAGATTCTCTCGGGACGCCTCGGCGAAGTGGTTTCCATCAACGCGACCTATCTCACCGGTCCGCTGGGCACGCGTCGTCGACAAGAAGGCTGGAGCGACCTCGACTTCCAGATGCGCAACTGGCAGCACTTCAACTGGCTTTCAGGCGACCACATCGTCGAACAGGCCGTCCACAGCGTCGACAAGATCAACTGGGGGATGGGCGGCAGACACCCCACGCGCTGCACCGCGATCGGCAGCCGTTTCTGCCGTGAGGACATCCCCGAGTGCGGCGACATCTACGACAACTTCACATGTACATGGGAGTACGAGAACGGTCCGCGCGCGGTCCTCATGACGAGGCAGCAGCCCAACTGCTTCAACCTGAACGATGACTGGATCAACGGCACCAAGGGCTACGCGTGGGTGAACGGATGGGGGCCAACGCACTGGATCAAGGACTATTCCGGCAAGACCATCTGGGCGTACCCCAAGGACGGCGCGACACCGGACATGTACCAAGTCGAACACAACACGCTTTTCAAGTCCATCCGCGACGGCCGTCCCATCAACGAGGGCGAGTTCATGGCCGACTCCTGCATGATGGCGATCATGGGACGCATGGCCGCGTACTCGGGACAACGGCTCAGTTGGGAGGATGCGGTCGCCTCGAACGAAGTGCTGCGGCCAGCATCGATTGACGGTTCGATCCCGATCTTGAAGGCCCCCAAGCCCGGCGACCGGAAAGGCACCACTTGAGCGATCTCACTCGCCGCTCGTTCGTGTCCTTCGCCGCGAGCTTCGCTGCGTCGAGCGCGCTCGCGGGCGCGCTCGCGCCGAGCGCGAACGCGGCGTCGGCTCGTCGCCGTGCGGCGCGGGTGGGTCGCGAGATTCGCATCGGTGTCATCGGCTGTGGCGGGCGCGGGAGTGGCGCCGCTGGGAATGCGCTCGAAGCGTCACCGGACGCGCGCATTGTCGCACTTGGCGATCTCTTCCCGGACAAGATCGACCGAGCGCTCGCGGGCCTTGCATCTTTCGGCGAGCGATCGGCGGTTCCTGCGGCGCAACGATTCGTCGGACTCGATGCGTATCAAGGGGTTCTTGCCGTACCGATGGAGTATGTGATTCTCGCCACGCCGCCAGGATTCCGGCCCACGCACTTTGCCGCCGCCGTCGCCGCGGGTCGAAACGCGTTCATTGAAAAGCCCGTGGCCGTCGATCCAACGGGCATTCGCACAATGCTCGCGGCCGCGAACGAAGTCGACGCCAAGGGTCTCAAGGTCGCCGCCGGTACGCAGCGACGGCACGAGTGGTCGTACCTCGAAGCCATGCAGCGCATCCGAGATGGCGCCATCGGCCGCGTCGTCGCGGCGCGCGTCTTCTGGAACATGGGAAGCCTGTGGCATCGCGCGCCAGATGCGGCGACCACCGATGTCGAGAACCAAGTGCGCAACTGGCTCTACCACACCTGGCTTTCCGGCGATCACATTGTCGAGCAGCATGTCCACAACATCGATGTCGCCAACTGGGCCTTCGGCGCGCACCCTGTCCGGTGCATCGCGGTGGGGGGCCGTCAGCAACGCACCGACACCGTCAACTTTGGGCATGTGTACGACCACTTCGCCGTGGACTTCGAGTACGCGCCGCTGTCGGAGGCGGGGGCAGAGATCCCGCGATCTGCACTCAGCATGGCCCGCCAGCAAGATGGCACCGCTGGGCGCGTCGAGGAGATCATTCACGGCACCGAGGGGATGGCACGGCTTTCGTCAGGGTCCGCGCGATTGACCGGAAAGTCCCCGTGGACTTTCAAAGGGCCAAACAACAATCCCTATGTGCAGGAGCACATTGATTTGCAGAAGGCGATCACCGACTCGACCGCGCTCAACGAGACGCGCACCGTCGCCGAGAGCACGATGTCGGCGATCATGGGACGAATGGCGGCGTACACCGGTGCCGAACTCACATGGGACGAAGCGCTCAACGACCCGCTGAACCTGATGCCGCCGGGCCTCGAGTTGGGTCCGTTGCCGCAGGCACCGGTGGCGATCCCGGGGCAGGCGAAACCCGCGTAAGCGCGGCGAACCCGGGAGTGGTCTCGACGCGAGCCGTGGTCGAACCCTCGTTCGCCTCGACGACCCGCGCTTGGAACTCGCCGAGCGCCGCGGCGATCTCGCTTCGCTTCGCAAGGAGTCGCTCGGGATCCACACGCAGTGCCGTCGACAGCGCGTCCGCGACGGCACCACTCTTGGCCACGACTGTGGCCGCAACGCCTCGCGTGAGCGCTCGGCCCGTGCGCGGGTCGAAGACATGTGAGTAGCGGACGCCGTCGACCGTGATGGACTGTGACTCGTCGCCGCATGTTGAGATGCACGAATCAACGAGGAGGACCGTCGTGCCGCCGTCGCCCTTCACGCCGGTTTCGATGCGCACGAGCCACCCGGGCGTTCGTGGCGGGCCGGCGCTCGCGGCGATGTCTCCGGCGACGGCGACGAGTGCGCTCTCGATGCCTGCGGCAGAGATCGCCCTGATCGCCTCCGACGCGGCGAGTCCCTTGCCGACAGCGCCGAAGTCCAGCGACAGCCCGTCGCAGTCGACCACGATGCGACTGGGCGCGGTGAGCAGCCTGATGTGCGCGAACCCAGAGCACTCCCGCGCCGCGTCGAGCGCGGCGGTCTTGGGTAGGACGCCGGTGGCGCGGGCGGCGCGCCAACACGACGAGATGGCGCCGCATGTGGCATCGAATGCGCCGCCTGTGGCATGAGCGACTCGCAGAGAGATCGCGAGCGCCCCAGAAAGATCGTCTCCGACAGCCTCGGGAATCCCGGGGACGAGCTTCAGTCGCGAGACGGCGCCTGTCGGGAGATAGTCCGAGAGCGCCTCGTCGAGCTGCTTGATCCGGTCGAAACCAGCGCGCGCCGCACGAGCGGCCGACTCGGCATCGGCCGCGGCGATTTCGATGCGAACTTCGCATCCCATGGCCAGTTCGCGAAACCGATGGCGGTCCGGACCCGCGTCGGCATGGGCGGCGACGACAGCGAAGAGCGCAAGTGCGGCGACGCCCGTCATGTGTGCGGCGGGTCGCAGTGACGCTCGCGCACGGCGCGGATCGCGCTGAGCCGCTCCAGGAGGATCTCGACGAGTTCAGGGTCGAAGTGCCGCTGCGACTCCGAGCGCACGAGTTCGAGCACTCGATCCTCGGGCCAAGGCTCTTTGTAGCAGCGGCTCGAGCTGAGCGCATCGAACACATCGGCGAGCCCGACGATGCGCGCAAAGAGAGGAATCTCTTCGCCTTTGCGCCCCCGGCGCTGGCCGTCGTCGTCGAGACCTGGGTAGCCCGTGCCATCCCACTTTTCGTGGTGGAGTGCAACCACCTCGCGCGCGGCCTCGTCGAAATCGCTCGGATCATTGAGGAAGAGATCCGCACCGATCGCGGCGTGCTGCTTCACGAGCTCGAACTCGGCCTCCGTGAGCGGTCCGGGTTTCTTGAGGATCGCGTCGGGGACGCCGATCTTCCCGATGTCGTGGAGTCGCGCGGCATTGCGCAGCCGGTCGCGCTGTCGTTCGAATGCCGGCCCCTCGAGCCCGCGGCGCCTCGACCACTCTTCGAAGATGATCGTGGAGTACCCAGCGACACGCTCGACATGACGGCCCGTCTCCGAGGGATCTCGGATCTCCGCCATGCGAATCATCCGCATGATGACGGAGTCGTTGAGCCGCGCCCGCTCGAGGGCGACCGTCGCGACATTGGCGAAGTGTTCGAGGAGCCGGATGTCGCCCTCCGAGAAACTCGCGCGCGGTCCACCATCTTCCGCCATCGGGTTGATGACCTCGATGACCCCGAGAAGTCTGCCGGACTGGTCCTTGAGCGGCATCGCCACGATGGCCCGCGTGCGGTAGCCGAGCAACTGGTCGAAGGAGTGGTCGAAGCGGTAGGGTGCGTCGGGCGGGATCGCGTAGCAATCAGGGAGGTGGAGCGGCTGTCCCGTTAGGCACACCCAACCGGCAATGCTGCGATCCGTGATCGGGAGCCGGAATGTCGAGACATGCGGAGCATCACCGCTGGCTGTGCGCTGCGCGAGCGAGTCGTTGTGAAAAAACGCGAAGCGAAGAAAGTCGCCCTCGCGCAGAAAGATCGTCCCCGCGTCGGCGCGCAAGAGGTGCCGCGCCTCGGTCAGAATCCGGTCCATCAGCGTGTGGAAATCGTGGATCTGATTGAGCTCGATCCCGATCTGCATGAGCGCGCTCACTCGTTCGCGCCAGTGTCCTTCGGTGCCTTCTCCATCGCGCGCGGCAAGTCGCAACCGCGAGTCGTCGAGCGCGCGGTTCGCGTGGCGCAGTTCCGCCTGCAAGGCCTCGTACGCCGCGAGACTCCGGTTGCGGCGCACAATGTTTAGATAGCCGGTCGAGTGGGTGCGAAGTCGTGAGAGCAGTTCGACGCGGCTCACCGGTTCGACGATGAAGTCGTCGACGCTCCTCGCAAAGGCATCCTCGCGGATCGCCGCCGTCTCAGCCGTTGCGAGCACAATGAGCGGAATCGCTCCGACCTCGGGGCTCGCGTGAAACTCGTCGAGCACTCGCAGCACCTCACCGCCGCCGTCGCGTGCGTCAAGGAGGACGACCGTTGGGCAACACCGAATCGCCTCGTCAACCGCGTCGTTCGCGCGCGGGCAGAGTTCGACCGCGATCGTCCTGGAACTTCGAATCGCCGCCGCGAGCGCATGCGACGCGGTGAAACCGCCGCCGACCAAGAGCACTTCGTGCGTAAAGGGCTCGCCCGACGGGGGTCGTCCACCCGTTGATGGGTCGGTCGGTGTCATCGGGGGTTCCTAGGTCCGCCGCGGATTGCGGGCGCTCGGCGCCGAGTGAGGCGGCTTCGTCGCCGACCATCGTCCGTCCTCGTCCGAACTTTCGCGGGCGGGATGCGGCTCCTTGGGCTGTCGTGTCGCCGCCTGCGCGATTGACTCCGACGCTCCCGGCAATGGTCCATCGGCCTTCGCGAAGATGATTCGGCCGCCGGCAGTTTGCAACACATTCGTGACCGTTGCCGACACCCGTTCCTTCAACCGCTCGGCCGCGTGGTCGATCACCACCATCGTGCCATCGGGAAGGTGACCGACTCCCTGACCGGCCTGTTCACCCGGGCGCGTCACCTCGACGGTCACGGATTCGCCGGGGGTGAGTGGCGGGCGCAGCGCGTCGGCGACTTCGTGAAGGTTGATCGTCACGATGCCGGCGATCTGCGCGACCTTCTGGAGTCCGCGGTCGCCGGTGGCGATGCGCATGTGCTCGCGCGTGGCGAGGTCAACGAGCATCTTGTCGACGCCGCGACCGTCGAGTTCGATGGGCTCGATCTTGATGTCGACGGTTGGACTCTGCTGGAGCCGCGCCACGAGATCGAGTCCGCGCCGACCCTTCATGCGCTTCTGCTTGTCGTCGCTGTCGCAGAGCGCTTGGAGTTCATCGAGGACGAACTGGGGGACCACCAGCGCGGCATCGAGGAGCCGACTCGCCGCGAGCCCCTCGATTCTCCCGTCAATCAGCGTCGAACTGTCCAAGAGGATCGGCGGAATCCCGCCCGGCTGTCGGTCAAACTCGACATAGGGAATGACGAGGCGGAAGTCTTCTTTCGTCGTCAGGACGATCGAGACCGCGAGGTAGCACAAGACGATGCCGAGGACGATCTTTGTGAGGCTGAGGTAGAGCTGCGCTGGTCCCTTCGAGATTTCCCACGCCGTCGCCACGGTGTCGATGAGCGCGCCGAGGGCGACCGCGGCCACGAGTCCGGCGCAAATGCCTAGGTACACGCCCGCGACCGAAGTCAGCCGCTTGTTGGGGGTCAGAAAGTCCAGCAGCAGCACGGCCGCACCGACCCCGACCGCAGCAATGATGAGACCGACGACCGTGGGCGGGCCAAACTCCTCGACGCTGCGCGAGCTGGCGACCGTCACCGTCGTGATGACCACGAGCAGCGCCACGAAAATGATGCGCACAGCCAGCAGCAGGAACGAACTTCCCCGTCGCGCGCGCAGCATCGCCGTCCGCCCCAAAGTCGATGGTGCGAGAGGGGGCCTCGGTGGCACAGCGGGTTCCATGAACTCGTCAAGTGTAGGCATCACTGCTACGATCAAGGTTGGTCATGAGGAGGACGGCCGGGCCCAATGGGCGGGCGTCTCGTGAACCTGGTCAGGGCCTGACGGCAGCAGCCATAAGCGTCGTTGCCCGTGCCGCTGGTCGCCTGGTCGTCCTCCCCGTGACCGACGCATGAGTACGAAGAGCACGACGAAGCCCAAGGCCGCCTCAGCGAGCCCCGCGAGCGCGCTGGTTCCCCCAGCGCCCGCCTATCAAGTGCTCGCGCGCCGGTATCGCAGCCGGAGTTTCGATGAAGTCGTGGGTCAGGAGACGATCGCCGCCACGCTCAAGAGTGCGATGGCGCAGGGGAGAACCGCGCATGCCTATCTCTTCTGCGGCACGCGTGGGGTCGGGAAGACTTCGATGGCCCGCATCTTCGCGCGTGCGCTCAACGCCGTGGATTCGCTCACGCAGCAGGACGCCGTCGCTGACTCGATCCTGCGCGGCGAGGACATGGATGTCATCGAGATCGATGGCGCGTCCAACCGCGGTGTCGACGAGGCGCGCGGACTGATCGCGGCCTCCGGGATGTCGCCCGCGCGGAGTCCCTACAAGATTTACATCATCGACGAAGTGCACATGCTCACGCAGCCGGCGTTCAACGCGCTCCTCAAGACGATGGAGGAGCCGCCGGCTCATGTGAAGTTCATCTTGTGCACGACCGAGCCGTTCAAGGTCCCGGCGACGATTCAGAGTCGTTGCCAGCGGTTCGACTTCAAGTCGATCGCCACGCCGGCCATCGCGGCGCATCTTCGCGCCGTCCTCGAACGCGAAGGCGTCGCCGCCGATGACGCGGTCATCGCCCAGGTGGCCCGGCTTGCGAACGGTTCGATGCGAGATGCATTGAGCCTCCTCGAGCGCCTCGCGGCGGCGGCCGCCGGCGGGCGCATCACGACCGAACTGGCGCGGGATGTACTGGGTCTCCCCGACGAAGAACTCTTGGACCGCGTCGTTGCCGCGATCGCCACGGGGGATGCGTCGGGCGCGCTTGAGGCGTGCGGCGCCCTCTTGGCGCAGGGCATGTCGCCCGACCACGCGCTCGACACCATCGCCGCGAGACTGCGCGACGCGCTGCTGCTCCTGCTGTGCTCGGCCGACTCGCCGCTTGTGGAACTTCCCGCCGAAGTGAAGGCGCGACTGGCCCAGCACGCGCAGTCGTTCGATGCGCCGAGCCTGATCCACCTCATTGTCCTCTGCGACGCAAACTGCCGGAATGTGCGCACATCGGCCGCGCCACGGGCGATCTTCGATGCGGTTGTGGCACGCATGGCGCTTTGGCAGCACTTCGCGCAGGGGGCCGCGCTCCTCGCACAGGATGCGTCGGCTCCAAAAAAAAAACTTGAACAGCCCGCGGTCGTAAGACCACCCCTCCCACAGCCGGCGCGGACAGTTCTGCCGCCGCCGACACCCGCGATGCCGTCAGCGGCGCCAGTCACGCCGCGAACAGTGGTGCCGATGCCGACGCCATCGATTCTCGCTGAGTCCGAGGCGCTCCGGCGCGACCCGCGCGTGCGTGCGGTGGCCGAACTTCTCGAGGCCGCCGTCACGCGGACCACGCCGCATTCGGTCACCATTGAGCGGAGCGTCACGCCCGAATCCAAGGGAGACGCGTGAGATGGCGCGCAAGCCGCGAGAACAGGGGCCCTATCCCGAGAGCGTCAATCGGCTCGTAGAGGCGTTCGCGGCGATGCCGGGAATCGGTCGACGCACGGCGGAGCGACTCTCATTCTGGGTGCTCAAGGCTTCCAGCGAGGAGGCGAGTGCACTGACCGACGCGATCGTCGCCGTCAAGGGCTCCGTGCGTCACTGTGACATCTGCTGGAGCATCGCAGATGCGTCACCCTGCCCGATCTGCACCGACCCCTCGCGCGATGCGTCGCTTGTGATGGTGGTCGAGCAGCCCAAGGATCTCGTGAACCTTGAAAAGACCGGCAACTATTGTGGCGTCTATCACACGCTCATGGGTCGCCTTGATCCACTCGACGGCGTCGGCCCTGACAGCATTACGGCGGGGGATCTCTTGGGACGGGTCGTCGACCCCACGCGCAATGCGCGCGGCACGAAGGTGCGCGAAGTCGTCCTCGCGCTCAATCCCGACATGGAGGGGGACACGACGGGGCTCTACCTCGCAGAACTGCTTTCCGGGAGCGGCGTGACGGTGACACGACTCGCCCGTGGGATTCCGTCCGGGTCGCAGATCGAGTTTGCCAATCGTGCGGCGCTCGCCGACGCCATCGCGCTCCGTCAGCGATTTGGCTCCTAGTGGCTTTTGCCTGCCCACCGTGCGTACACTCGGCGGCATGCGGATCGAGCTCTCTCAGCAGGCGCAAGCCAGGCTGGGCCAGCAGATCAAGCTGGCCCCACGGGTTCTGCAGTCCATGGAGATTCTCCAACTCCCGATCGAGGGGTTGGAGGAGCGCATTGATCAAGAGCTCGAGTCCAATGTCGCACTCGAGCAAGTTGAGCACCTCGGCGAGGGTCTGACCCGCCCCGAGTCGGCGTCTTCAGAACATGCTCCCGATCGCTTCGGCCGCGCGCAGGCGCTGCACGACCGAATGGAGGACGATGTTGCTGACCGTTGGCGCGAACGGTCGCGTCGCGAAGGTGAGCCCGACACCAAGAGCGCGTTCCTTGCCAATGTCCCCTCGCGCGGTGAAAGTCTGGAACAGGCGCTGCTCGCGCAGTGGTCGCTTTGCGAGGCGCCCGAGCCCATCATGGAGGCCGGGCGCATCATCTTGCGCTGGGTCACGCCGGCGGGAATGCTCGCCCGACCGCTCGAAGACATTGCCAAAGAGGCTGCGGGAGCCCGGGCCGCGTCAGTGCCCACCGTCGAGGTCTTCCGCGAAGCGCTCACTCGCCTTCAAGGCCACCTTGAGCCCGCGGGTCTCGCTGCGCGCGACTTGAAGGAATGTCTCAATCTGCAACTCGACGCGCTCGAACGCACCGCGCGAGAGTTGCACAGGACCTCTCGGCTCAAAGATGTCCGAGTGCTTGTGCAGAATCACTTGCACGATCTTGAGAGCGCTCGGTTCACGCACATCGAGCGCGCGCTCGGGTGGAGCGCGCAGCGGCTCGATGCCGCCCGCGAGGCCCTTCGGCACCTTGATCCGGCGCCGGGCCGCGCGCTGGCGAACGAATCTGAACCGACGATTCGCCCCGATGTCATCGTCGACTACGACCCGGTCTCCGAGAAGTACTCCGCTCGGTTGGCCAGCGGACTCATCCCGAGCCTCAGGGTGAGCGAGCAGTACCTCAAACTTGCGCGCAGCGCCAAGGTCGATGAGGCCGCACGAACGCTCATCACCGACGGCGTGCGGCGTGCGCGCTGGTTCATCGATGCCGTGGAGCAGCGCGGGGCCACGCTCCTTCGCGTCGTGAACGAGGTCATTGTGAAGCAACGCGACTGGCTCGATGCAGGAACACCCGCGCTCAAGCCGTTGCCGATGACGCGGGTCGCGCGCGAACTGAAGTTGGCGGTGAGCACGGTGAGTCGAACGGTTGCCGGCAAGTGGCTCGCAACTCCGCGCGGCACCTTCGAGCTCCGGTCGGTCTTTTCGGGGGGGACCGAGACGGACTCCGGCACGGACATTTCGTGGCATGCGGTCAAGTCGATGGTGCAGGAGATCATCGCCGGGGAGCTGAAGTCAGCGCCCCTGTCGGATCAGGCCATTGCCGCGGCGCTCAAAGCGCGCGGCGTGACGCTGGCGCGGCGCACCGTCGTCAAGTACCGCGAGCAACTCGGGATTCCTGCATCCCGCCTGCGGAAGGCGCGGTCGCGGGACTAATGCGCTGCCTTGGTTGTTCATACGAACTCTGGAACTCAGTTCCAGGGGCCTGCCCCGAATGCGGGCGTGCGTGGACCTTCGAGGAGTTCCGCTTCCGTCCCGGAAAGGCGCGATTCCTCTGCCCGCACTGTGAAGCCCCGTACGCTGGGACGGACGCGTCAGGACTTCCCGAGCCGCGCCAATTCGAGTGCACGAAGTGCCGTGCGCCCGTGACGCTGGGCACGATGCGCGCGCTGCCCGCCCCGGGCAGTGACGGGACCGACGCGATGGACGACTCGTTCCCGTGGGTCGAACGGCGGCGTATCGGGCGCGTGAAGGCATGGCGAAGAACGCTCTGGTGGTCGTTGGTCAAACCGACCGAGCTTGGCCGCGTGCTGCCGGAATCACCTCGACTGTGGGATGCCGCTCTGCTCGCATTGATTCAGAGCGCCGTGGCGTCGATGGCATTTGGCGTGCCGCTGGTCCTCTTTGTGACCGCGTCAATCATGTCCGTGGCGGGGGGCCGCTCGTCGGTGGCCCCACCACTGGCGATGCTCGCCGTATTGCTGGTCGGTCTCCCGCTCGGACTCATTGCGCTGACCATGGTGTGGGCGTGCATGGTGCATGTGATTCTGCTCGTGACGGGGCCACTGCATCGTGGCCTCGGTGTGACCACCGTTGTGAGCCTCTACAGTTGCGGACCGTTCACCCTCTCGGGTGTGCCATGCATTGGGGTCTATCTCTCGTGGCTGAGCGCGATCATCATGGCGAACACGATGATCTTCGCACTGGCCGCGGCACACCGCATCGCGCACTGGCGGACAGCGGTCGCCGTGCTGACGCCGCTACTTTTGGTCTTCGGCGTCGTCGCGTGGTCGATCTTCCTCGCATTTGGCGCCGTCGGTGCCGCGATGAACCTAGCGCCAGTTCCGACCGCGCTCGTGGTGCCTTCAGACTCTCAGGCGCTCCCAAGCGTGGCACCGGAAACGCCAGAGGAAGAGAAGCCCGCGGATGACAAGCTCCCCGCAGAGCCCAATCCAAATCCCGAGGAGCCCCATGCCGAAGTGGACGCCCAGGAGCCACGCCAGCGGGAGCCGAACGAAGTAACTCGACACGACCGTGATGAGAAGGCATGCCTTCGTGTCACCCACTCCGCGTAGCCCTGTGCGAATCACCATCGCGAGGGCGAAAAACACCTGAATGAGTCCGCAGGTCACGAGCAGCGGGGGCACCTCTCGAAGGTGAACCTCTTCGCGGCTGATGACCGCCGTCAATGGCGTCGCCGCGACAATGAAGACGATGCCGAGCGTTCCCATGATGGCGCAGCCAACGAGCGTGCACGCCGAGATCGCGCGTCGGGCCTGCGCGACATTGCCCGCTCCCATGTACTGACCCGCGAGCGCTCCCGCGGCGATTCCCATCGCGAATCCGGGGAGAAACGAGAACGACTCCCACTGGACCGCGATCATGTGCGCGCCGACGAGTCCGCCGGTGCCTCGACCCTGGGCCCCATGTGCGGCAGCGCACATCCCAATGAAGAACATCACGAAGAGGTTCACTGCCCACAGCGCGACCCCCTCGGCGAAGTTTGGAATGCCGATCCGCGCGATGCGCCAGGTGGTCTCAGCGCTCGGACGCAGATGCCGCCGCTGCGGGCGGAAGTCCTTGACACCGTTGTGCAGCGCGCGCAGTGTCAAGAGCGCTCCGGCGAGGTACGAGATCGCCGTGCCTGCGGCGATGCCGATGACGCCGTACTTCGCGCCGTCAATGCCAAGGAGATTAGGAATGACGAAGTCTCCGGCGTGGAACTCGGCGCCCGAGAGCACCCACGACAACGACGCATTGATCACATTCACCGCAACGGCGATCCACGCAGGAATCCAAGTCTCGCCCGCGCCGTGAAGACACATCGAGCCCACCGTCATGACGCCCGTGGCCGGCATGGCGATGGCAAGGATGCGCACATACTGCGAGCAGTAGTCGGCCGATGCCCCCTCGAGTCCGGCAAGCGCGGCAAGAGGCTCAACCGAGTACCAGAGTGCCACGCCCACGAGCACGCTCCACGCGACTGAGAGGGTCATCGCCTGACCACACGCCTCTTCGCCATCCTGCGGACGCCCTGCGCCCATCGCCCGGGCAACGATCGCCTGCGCACCCACCCCGAGCCCGCTCATGGCGATGCCGATGAACCAGCCGACATACGCGCCGATGCCGATGCCGTCGAGCGCTGGCACGACGGTGGACCCCGGAAGGCTTCCGGCAATCATCTTGTCGATGAGACCCACGCATGCCGCGAGCGTGTGCTGCATGAGGACCGGCAGCGCGAGCGCCCAGATCGCCGCCCACATGGAGAGCCCTGCGAGTCGACCGCTGCGAATGCGTCCGTCGACCCCGACCTCAGCTTCTTCCATCGCAATGATGGCATCAGGCGGATCGTCGGGTCCGACAACAGTCGTCGCCGGATCCAGCTCGGCCCCGAGTCCATCACGCACGCTCCGCATCGCCGTCAGGGTCGCAGGGGCGGAACAGCCGTGGGATCGTCATGCGTCGATCTCGCGCCTGTGCCAGCGATACCCACGGGAAGACCCGGCGTCTCCCAATGAGGGATGTCCCAGAAGACGACATAGTCCCAGAAACCGAGGTGCCGCTGATAGGTCGGAAACAGGTACGAGTTCTGTGAGCGAAACCGCTCGGCCGGGGGCGTGGCGGCGTGCCACGCAAGCCAGCGCACGCGGCTCAGTCCGAGATCATTGCCCGTGATGGCGCGCAGACTGTCGAGCGTTGCAAGGTTGACGGCAAGTTCGGACTCGTCGAGGCTCGTCACGAGCGCCTGAAAAACATCGTCCTGCGCGTACTGCCCGAGGCCGATCGCCAACTCGATGCGAACCTCCGGCTCCTCGTTCTCATCGAGCAATCGCTTCCACATGGGTTCGGCCACGGCCGGGCAATGAATGCGCTGCAAGGCGATCGCGCTCGCAAGGCGGACCGGTTTGAATGGGCTCATGAGCCCCTTCGCCAAGAGCGGTGCGTCCTCGACGCGCCCGAATCTCCCGAGCGCCGAAATGGCCGCGGCCTGCACCAGCGGATCTTTCATGTCTTCGGCGTAGAACCGGTAGAGCTTGACATAGGCATCGACACCGCCGAAGGTCGAGTTTCCCAGCAACGCGACGCCGCGGCGCATGTTCTCGGGATCCGTCGTATCGACGGCCCACTGCGCCGCCTCCTGTGGCGAGGGCGGCATGAGCGCGTCGCCCATGGATCGAAAGTCTGAGCCGATCGTGTCGCAGCCCCACAAGCACGAGAGCGCGCTGCAGGCGCACGCGGCGGCGATGCATCGGCTTGTACCCATCAGCTTCCTGGAGTCGGCGTGCCGCAGTCGAACGATGTGGGCACGAGGCAGATGAACGACAAGGGCTCCGCGGACTCGTTGCGGAACTGGTGCAGCACATTGGGCTTGATCATCAGGATGTCTCCCGCGCGGCAGGTGTGAAACTCGCCGTCGTGTTCAACTCTGGCGGATCCCGAAGTGATCATGACTTCGTGTTCGTAGTTGTGTTGGTGGCGCGGCGTGAAGCCACCGGGCGCGACCGTGTAATGGCGCATCGCGAAGTTGGGTGCCCCGTCCTTCCTGCCGATCATGATCCGCATGGTCACTCCCTCGACGCCTGGAATCTCGACCGGCGTGGCCGGTGTCTCCTCGATCCGTCGCTTGAGCATGGCGCGAGCGTAACCGCTATGGTGGCGCCGTGGCGAAGCTGCGCATCAAGGGATTCCCGCTTGGGGACTGGCAGACCAACGCGTGGATCGTGTGGGTGGAGTCGGGCAACCAACGATCGGGCTGGGTCATCGACCCAGGCGATGGCCCGCAGTCGGTCATCGACTTCGTCCGTGCGCACCACATCGGGGTCGAGGCGATTCTCTTCACGCACGCGCACTTGGACCACATCATGGGGCTCGAGCGAGTCGCCGATGCCTTCGGAAGTCCGCCCATCTACGGGCACCCCGCTGAGCACGCGTGGTTCGGCGATCCGCAACTGAACCTGTCGGCGTTCGCGGGCATCGACCCGGTGTCCGTTCGTTCGCCCACCCGTTCGCTCAACGCAGGGGACGAACTCGCGCTCGGACCCACCCGTTGGACCATCCTGCACACGCCCGGTCACAGCCCTGGATCGGTTTCCCTTTACTGCAAAGAGGCTGGCGTCGCGATCGTAGGCGACACGCTCTTCGCCGGCTCCATCGGCCGCAGTGACTTTCCGACGAGTGATCCCGCGGCGCTCATGAACTCGCTCACGCGCACCCTCATGGCGCTTCCCGACGACACGGCGGTCCATCCGGGCCACGGACCCTCGACG
>SYGQ01000022.1 GCA_005799475.1 Planctomycetia bacterium
CGAGCGATGCGGCGCGTGGCCTCGTGGCGCATCGCAGGCTCCGAACTGCGAATCGCGATCTTCGCCAGCATCGCCTGTCCGAGCGGCCCTTGCAGTGCGAGGTGATCGAGCATGGCAAGACGGATGTCATCCTTTTCCTTCCCCATGGCGTCCCAGAGTGCCTGCCATGACGCGGGGTCCTTCCATGTCGCGAGCTTCGTCATGTTGTCGCGGCGGATCGTGCCGCGTCGGACGCCGAAGTTCGTGCGAACAAAGTCGGTCGCGCTGCGCTCGTACCCACTCTGCGACGCGCCGGCCGGCGTCGACGGCGTAAGGATCGACGGATTGACCGCGTACGGGAGCGCCCCGGTTGACGGGATCGGCGTGAGCAGCGAAGTCGGCGTCGGAGGTGGTGCCCCAAGAGCAAGCACGCTGGCCGCGACGAGAGTGAGCATGTCCCTAGGATAGCCCGATGGACGGAGCCCATTCGCACGAAAAGGCGCAGATGGCACCGCACGCGACCGAGATCTATGGACGACTCGGTGAGGCGGTGTTTTGGCGCATTGCGCGGGCCTTTTACGCGCGGATCGAGCTCCAGGGCGAACTGAGGCCCATGTTCCCGCGCGAACTGGAGGAGCCCATCCGGAATCAGGCGGAGTTTCTCATCCAGTACTTCGGCGGACCGACCTCCTACAGCGAGCGCAAGGGCCATCCGCGACTTCGCATGCGCCACGCCCAGTTTGCCATCGGCGTGCGAGAACGAAATGCCTGGGTCGCTTGCATGGAAGGCGCGCTCACCGACGCGGCGGTCCCCGAGCCTGAGCGCGCGGTCATGTCGAAGTACTTCGCCGACACGGCGACATTCTTGATGAACGCGGACACATAACTCGAGCGCGCGTCACTTCCCGTCGTCGAAGGCACCCACCATCAGATCCTTGCGGGCGATTGTGCGCATGGACTTCTCGGCCTCGGCGCGCGTGGGCCACGCACCGATGCGGACCGCGTAGAGCCGTTCGCCCGAGACCGTTGTGACTTCGGCGACGCGCGCATCGCCCGCGTTGGCGCGCGCGACATCCCCGGCGATCGCCTTCAAGCGCTTCTGCGCGGCAGCGAGCGTCGTGTAGCTCCCCGCCCTGATCGTGAACTGGCGAACGGGAGCCCTTGGAGTGGGTGTGGGTTGGGCGGCGGCAGGTTTCGGCGTTTCTGCAGCGGCCCTCGTTGGCGGCGGCGCGACCGGTGTCGGTGGCGGCGCCGAGAGGCGAGCGCGCTGCGCGAAACGGCGCGCAGAAGCCGCGTCTTGCGGGGCGCGGGCCGCTTCGAACGCGGTGGCAGCACCGTCCAATGATTGTGCCGCGGTTTCGGGGCGGCCGCGCGCGAGTTCGACATCCGCGACCACAACGAGCGCCTGGCCTCGCGTGGAGGGATCGGGCGACACGGCCGCGCGTTGCGCGAGATCCCAGGCCTCCGTCTCGCGTCCGAGCCGCCACGCACTCATGGCCGCGAGCACACGCGCGCGATCGGCGTCGATACCCGTCGTGGTCTTCGCTACGGCGATGCTCTCGCCGTAGGCACGCGCGTAGTTGCCCTCTTCGTATCGCGAGATGGCTGTGGAGAGGTTTCCCGCAGGAGGGGCGCCGGCGCACGCGGCAACGAGCAGCAGCGCGAGCGTCACACTGAGCCGACCGATCACGATGAGGTGGCATCCATGCACGGGAGTATCGTAGTGACGCCCTCGGGCGGAAATCCCAGTGAGACTTCTGCGCACCATCCAAAGGCGGATCCTCCTCTCTCCATGGCGAGTCGCGGTCGTCGACGATCAGCGCGCGTGGCGGGCTTTCGAGATCCAGTTCGTGGCATGGCACCTTGCACGGGAAATCGAGCGAGTTTCGAAGGCTGAGCGCATCGGCATCATGCTGCCCACCTCAGGGCTGTTTCCCTGCGCGGCGCTGGCAGGCTGGATCCTTGGGAAGACGATCGTCCCGCTCAACTACCTCCTAGCCCAAGGCGACTTGGCGTATGTCTGCGCTGATTCTGGTCTGGACGCCTGCGTCACGGTTGGCCCCATGCTTGAGTTCACGGGGGGTCTCCCTGAGAGTGTTCGTGCCATCCGGATGGACCAAATGTCGTTTGGCGGCATTCCCCCAATCCGCCGTTCGCGTCGGCGTGCCGACTCGGAGCTGGCCGTCCTCCTCTACACCTCTGGGACCAGCGGGCGGCCCAAGGGGGTCATGCTGACCTGCGGCAACCTGCGTACGAATGTCGAGCAGGTCGTCGAGCATGCCAAGTTCACGCGCGTCGACACGATGCTCGGCGTCCTGCCGCAGTTTCACTCCTTCGGGTTGACGGTGCTCACGCTGCTGCCGCTCGCGGTCGGCTGCAAGGTGGTCTACACGGCTCGATTCGTCCCGCGAAGGATCATCGCGCTCATCAAGGAGCATCACCCGTCCGTGCTGGTGGCGATCCCATCGATGTACGGCGCACTACGGCTGGTGAAGGATGCCTCGCCCAAAGACCTTGCCAGCCTTCGGTTCACGGTCAGCGGAGGAGAACCGCTGTCGACGGCTGTCGCCGACGGCTTCTACGAACGCTTTGGCATCAGGATCAGCGAGGGGTACGGTCTGACCGAGACCTCGCCCGTGACGAACTGGTGTCTCCCCCTCGAGTGGCGTCCGCGCAGCGTGGGCCGCGCGGTCAAGGGCGTCGATGAGCGGATCGTTTCGCCAAGCGGCGACACGGTCGGGCAGGGGGCGGAAGGGGAGATCCGTATCAAGGGACCCAATGTCATGGCGGGGTACTGGAATCTGCCCGAAGAAACGAGCGCGGCCTTTGACGAGCAGGGCTACTTCAGGACGGGCGACATCGGCCGCTTTGACGGAGACGGCCACCTCTTCATCACCGGGCGAATCAAGGAAATGCTCATCATCGGCGGCGAGAATGTGTTCCCGCGGGAGATCGAAGAAGTGCTCGACCGCCACGAGAGCGTCAAGGCGAGTGCCGTCGTTGGTGTCAATGATGCGTCGCGTGGGGAAACGGCGCTTGCGTTTGTGGAACTCAAAGATGGCGCGGCGTTCAACGAGCCGTCACTGCGCGCCTGGTGCCGCGAACATCTCGCACAGTTCAAGGTGCCGCGAGAAATCCGTCACCGCGACGCGCTGCCGCGCAATGCCACAGGAAAGATCATGCGGCGCGCCCTCGCTGCCGAAGTTGCCGCCGAGTCCCCCGCGACCCCTTAGGGGCAGGCGCCCCAGCCCGACAAGATCGCCGTCAAGTCGATGCCGTCGACGGCACCGCTGCCATCGATGTCGCCCTGACCCGCGGCGCCCCAACCGGACAGGACGACCGAAAGATCAAGCCCATCGACAGTGCGGTCGCCATTGAGGTCTGGCACGCACGCCGGACACGCGGGCTGGTCGGATGCGATCGTCAACTGGCCGGCCCCGGCTGGCCCCGACGGGGACGCCACGCGAACGAGGTAGTTCGCATCGCACTGCGCCGTGAACGACACCACAGACGAACTGCCGTTGGACGGACACTGGGAGTTGTCGTCGCCGCAGGCAATCGCGGCCGAACCGCACGAGCCTTCGTACACGAGGAGCACGCTGTCCATTCCGTAGCTGCCGCAAGTCGAAATCGTGATCGCCCCCTCGACATCGTCGAGCGAGAACCATGCGTCGGCGCCGAGCGTCGTGCCACCGAGCACGAGGCACCCCGCGGGCGCGGGCTGCGGCGATGCAGTCGCACCCGCAAGCGTGAATGGGAAGATGCCGAGCCCTAGCGGCCTCGGAGCGTCGCAGTGATCGTTGGCCGGCGGCGTCGGGCTGCACATCACGAGCGCCGCGTCGACGCAGAGTTGGTCCCAGGCCTTTTCGCAGCACAGCGGGTCGCTGGCACAGACGGTCGCGCAGCAGTCGGGATTGCCGCAGCCAGGCTCAAGCCGTGCCGCGTAGCAATCGCCCGAGCCACCGCACGGATTCGTGCATTGATCGTTCCAACTCAGCTGCAGCGAATAGCGCTGAAACGCCCCGCACGACTCGCCGAATGACTCGGGCGTGGGGAATGTGCCGCGCGCGACCGTCGCGTACCAGACCCCGGGCGCAAGGCACGCCGAAACCGTGTGCGAGAGGCAGGCGCTGACTTGCGCATGGAGTGGAGATTCGGACAAGCTCGCGCAGGGATTCTGTGAGAGGGCGACGAATGCTGGCGCCTTCGCCGAGAACGCAAGCGTGACTTTCGCGATCCCGTCTCCATTGGGATCGGTCACGGTAAACGAGTACGAGTCGGTGTCGGCGAGGCCCTCGCCGACCCACTGAATCTTGCCGCAGATGTCTGTCCCGTTGGTGCCCACTTGGAGTGACCCATTGGGGACCCCGTCGACGCACGCGGCGTTCGTCTGAGCCGAGCAGAGTTCGATCTCGCTCGTCGCGCCCGACGGGCAGGGGGGATCGCACTGTATGCCGCAGCCCGTTGACGCGAGATTGACGCACGCCGCATCCCAGCCGACGGTGCAGCACGATGGCAGCGCGGTGCAGACAAACTCGCAGCAGACCGCATCGGCGCAGGACGGGTTGGCGTGAACCTGGTCGCACGGACCAGACGATGCCTGCCCGCATGGAACAGGCGGTGGGGCGGTGCAGAGCGCGGGTGCGATGACATAGGCGCAATACGCGTCCCAGTTGGCGAGGCAACAGAAGCCGTCGAACGCGCACACGAGTTCACAGCACGCTTGGTCGCCGCAGCCGGGAGTTGAGTGCGGCGCGGTGCATGAGCCGGTTGCGTTCGCGGGGCAGAGTTGCGCGAGTGCGGGAGCGCTGGCTGTGACGGCGCATGTCGCAAAGGCCAAACGGAGGATCGACGCTGCGGTGAGCATGGGGGACTCGATCAAACCTACGAACGGGGAGGTGAAAAGATACGCAAGACGACGGGAGATTCCAACAAAGAAAAACCCCCCGGTCTTTCGACCGGGGGGTGCAATCACTTGATGAAGAAACTCGACTTACGGGCAGGCGCCCCAGCCCGACAGGAGGACGGTCATGTCAAGACCGTCAGTCGTGCCGTCGCCGTTGCAGTCGCCGCCGGTGCTGCCCCAGTTGGACAGGATCACCGTCATGTCGAGACCGTCGCGGACGCCGTCGCCGTTGAAGTCAGCCGCACAGGCTGGACCGCAAGGCGTGCCGCCAACTACCGAGACATTCAGCGTGCCGGCCCCGAGTGCAGTCGTGGCGACATAACCGCCGACGGCGATGATGTACTCCTGATCACAGAGCAGGTCCGCCTCCATGATCGAGGTGTATGAGGCGCAACCCGCCCCGTCGTCGTTGCACGCCACGACGCTTGTCACATCGCAGGTGGTCTGCGCTGAGAGGCGTGTGTCGTGCGTGGCGAGGTTGCAGGTGGAGAACACATAGTGACCACTCTCGGCTGGCGTGAAGGTGTAGAACACGCAGTTCCAGTTGACTTCCGTGCCGAACGGACCCATGTCGCACAAGCCGGTGAAGTCGAGGTCCACGGTTGCGCCAGCGCGGTTGAAGGCATTGTCGCCGACCACCAGTGGGAGCGGATCCGTGCACGCCAGACCATTGCCACCGCCACCGCCGCCGCCATCCGCAGAGATGGCGAGGGTTCCGGCGCCGAAGGTCCCAGCTCCGTAGCCGCCGATGCGAATCGTGTAGGTCGTACCCGAGGTGCACGCGAGCGTGCACTCAGACGCGAGACCGCACGCGCCCGACGCGGCATCATCGTTGCACGCCAGCGGGACTTCAGGTCCGGCAGGGCAGGCTCCATAGATGTCGATGCGGGTGTCCCAGGTCGCCGAGCACATCGAGAACAGGTAGTTCTCGGTTGTGGGCGCCGTGAAGGTGAACCAGACATCGTTGAAGAACCCAGCTCCGAAGGTGCCGCAGCTCGCGTCAGTCGGGTTTGGTCCGTCTGTCGTCGAGTTCGCGGTATCGAATGGGTTGTCGCCAACAGCCGCCATGCCTGCGTTTGCGCAATCGTCATTCTCGGGACCTTGTGGGGCGCCCTCGCTGATGTTGAGCTCCGTCGCGCCGGTCGCACCATCCCAGCCGCCGACGCGGATGATGTAGGTGAAGCCGTCGAACAGGTCGGCGACAAGGAACGATGAGTAGTTCGCGCAACCCACACCATCGTCATTGCAGAAGAGCATGACGCCGCCAGCATCCGGGCAGCCGTCCCACACCTCGATGCCCGTGTCGAACGGAGCACTCGAGTCGCAGGTCTGCAGCGTGTAGCTATTGGCCACGGTCGGGGTGAACGAGAAGAACACGTCCTTCGAGAACGCCGCGCCGCCGAAGCCGCAGGTGACTTCACCGTAGCTCGTGTTGGCATTGGAGTTGTCGAAGGCATTGCCGCCGAGTTGGGCCACGACCGCTTCCGCGCAGTTGTCGCCCGCTGGTGGCACGAAGGTGCACGCAACGGATGAGATCGTGAGCGTGTAGTCGTTGCCAAGCGAGCCGCCGCATGGGAAGTCGGCGAACATCGCGGGCAGGGCGACCACATAGTAGGAGCCAGGTCCGAGGCAAAGCGGTGCCGTCACGCTCGGGCAGGTGCCCGCGCTTGCGGCGCCGAGAATGCTGCATCCAGCCATGTCCACGATGGCGCAGAACGATGGGATGTAGCTGTGGATCTGGAGGGACACTTCCGTGCCTTCCGTCACCTCAAAGCCGTACCAGTCGGTGTCGCGCATCGACGCCGAGGCCCAGAAGGTTCCACCGATGGTGTTGTTGGTAGAGGTCGGCTCATAGACGCCGCCGCCATTGCAACCACCATTGAGGTCTTCACCGCAGAGCTCGACTTCGGCTTGCGCGAAGCTGGGGAGGGTGCACTGACCCGCACCGCAGGCTGCGCACATCGCCACTGCCTGGTCCGCGCAGATCTGATCCCACTCGGTGTCGCAGCAGTAGGCATCGGCCGCGCACACGGTTGTGCAGCACTCGGCATCCATGCAACCAGTCGTGCCAGGGTTCGACACGCAGCAATCGCCGCCCGTGCCGCAACCGCCGCCGCCGCCACCGCCACCGCAGATGCTGCACATAGTGACAGCCTGATCGGCGCAGATCTCGTCCCACTCTGTCGTGCAGCAGTAGGCATCGGCCGCGCACACGGTGTCGCAGCAGGCTTGGTCGCTGCAGCACACCGTGCCGGGGTTGGCAACGCAGCAGTCTCCGCCGCCACCGCCGCCGCCACCGCCACCGGCTGCGATACTGAACACGCCCGGACCGCCAGCGGTCGTCGCGCTGTACACACCGAGCGCGATGTAGTAGGTCGTCCCAGCGGTCGCCGAGAAGGTCATGATGCTCGAATACGCCGCGCAACCGGTTCCGTCGTCATTGCACGCAATGACCGAGGCTGCCGTGCAATCGAGGTGCGCCGAAAAGCGCGTGTCGACGCCGCCAGCGGTGTTGCAGGTCGAGAAGGTGTAGGTGTCAGTGGTCGAAGCGACCCACTTGAACCAAACCACATCGTAGTTCACATCAGTACCGAATGGACCCGGATCGCACAGACCCGTCGTGTCGACATCTTCGGTGCCGAGCGCATTGTCGTAGGCGTTGTCGCCATCGAATGCATCGACGGCGGCGGCACAGGTGAGTCCACCCTGGGCATACGCGCCCAGCGTGGTACACGCCGCGAGCAGTCCGCCCGCGACGATCTGGAGTGAGTCAAGACGCATCATGTTCTCCTTGGAATGTTGAATCGTGAGTGATTGCAATCGGCGCAGCCGTGCTCGGCATCGGATCGACCCATTCGGCGTCATGCTTGAGGGGCAATCCAATAACGAGACGGGCGATCGTCCGACGGAGGCAATCGCCGGATGGAACATAACTCACTTTTCGTGGTTTCCAAACCGGAATCTAGAATTCTCTTCCCCCGCGCCGCCTCCGAGTTCAGTCGGTGATCCCGCCCTCGTTGACTGTCACCTGGCAGTTCCCGATAACGGTCTTGCCCACCCGGATAGCGGCAATGGTGGTCCCGGTCGGGATCGTAAAGACCAGCCGGATCTTGTGTTCACCCGAAGACGGCTGACTGGGGAGGTCTGACAGTCGACCGACCGGCTTTCCCGGCTCAAAGCACAATTCGACATCTCCGGCGCGCTCCAACACCCATCCGACGGGTCGGTAACCCTTTCCGCGGGAATCGACCAGTTCGAGCGGGATGTCACGGCCCAAGGCCTTGATGGCGGGGAGACCATCCCCGTAGATGTCTAGGCCACCCGGGCGCCTCGACGCGTCGACCAAGACGATCTCTGTGCCGGTCGTGTGATGGAAGCCGCGAATGCGCTGGCTCCGCGAGACGCTCATCGTCTGGCCCTTCTTGTAGCTCGCCTTGCCCTTACTGATGAAGTGGGCGCCGTCGTTTGTGGTCGTGTGCTCCATCGGTGGCAGAATGTTCGTATTCAGCTGGGCCGGGGCAATGGTGTTGCGCACCTGGATCAGCCGCGAGAGGTCCTCGGCGAAACCGCCGTCGGGGCCGGTCAGATCCGGAGCCGTCCCCGACGGACCGTCCGTCGTGTCCATCATCGCCGCAATGTCACCGAGGGCGACTGGTGGGAGCTTGAAGCGTGTCCCCTTGATCTGCACGAACCGTGGGTTTTGCGCTGGATTCGAGAACGCGGGAAAGACGAGCACGATCGTGGCGTCCTGCTCTCCTGGAACGCTGCTGGCATAATTGCTCATGTCATCGAACTTGTAGGACCGCCGTTCGCCGCCGGCGTTGGGCTGACTGAACTGCACCGGAAACACAACCTCGGGCTTCTTTCCATCGGACACGAGTCGTGCCTGCGCCGCGGAGAGGATGAACTGCTCTCCGCCGTCAAAGGCACCGGTTCCAACGGTGAACTCGAGCGCATAGGCCCCGACGGATCCATCCTTCGCGCGGAACGAGTCGTCCTTCGTGAGGGTGCCGATCGTGATGGCATCCGGTGCGATTGACACACGGCCGTCGCCGTCAAAAAAACTGTCGCGGTGCAGGCTGAGTGCGGTGTTCGCAAGTTGAGGGTAATGATCCGCCAACGGCGTCGCGCGCACTGGGGAAAGCGCCCCGCGCGAGAGCATCGAATAAAACCCTTCGGTGATCTGTGCCACGGGGACCCACATCTGTTGCACCTCGGCCGGGGCACCGTTGTTGTTTCCCGTGCGTGCCCATCCGACGAATCCCATCACCTCAACCGGCGCCTGAATCATCCCGCACGCGATGGTCGTGATGCCCATCGTGACGATGCCTGCCCAGAGCCCAACGATGCCGCCGAGCAAGTTGTTGACGGCGACGGGGAACTTGACATTGGCGGGGGCGACCCGGTCCGAAATCAAGCGCAGGACGAAGAGAGAGACAACGAAGAGCCCGGCGAGTCCGAGTCCCCAGCTGTAGTTGTCCATCGGCCCACCCTTGAGGAGGAGCCCTACGACAAGTGGCTCCCAGAACGCGAGCGCGATCGCCCCTGCGAGCACCACGCACAGGCAGTGAAGAATGCTGCTGAAGAGCCCCTGGTTCGCCCACCAGTATGCGATCAAGAGGACGAGCCCAATGAGGAGGATGTTCAGAATGGAGTCCATGGGGCGCTTGGTCAGGCTGACTTCGTGCTGGGTTTGGTGGCGGGCTTGGTGCCAGTGGGGGGCACGGGAGCAGGCTTGCTCGCACTCGCCTTGGGGGCGAACACGCGCGCGATCTCTTCGAGACTCGTCTCGCCGTTGCGGACCCTGAGAAGCCCGCACTCTTGTGCGGTCGGGGTCTTGAAAGCGCGGCGCATCGCGGTGTACGCACCGGCCGTGTCTCCCGTCGCCAGAATCGCCGCGCTCGGACCATCGACACGAAGCACTTCGAAGAGCCCGGTGACACCTCCGAATCCAGTGCCTCCGCAGGTGGGACAGTCAACAATGTCGTTCTTGACCTGCACCTTTCCGCCTGCGCGGTAGAGCTGGATCGCCTTTCCTTCGGGGACGCCGAGCCGTTTCGCTTGGTCGGGCGTCGGTTGGTATGCCTGACGACACTCGGTGCAGAGTGTGCGCGCGAGCCGCTGCACGACCACCAATCTCAATCGCGCCGCGGCCGCTTTCGGGTCCCCAGATGCCTTCAGAAAGGTTGCAATGGCGACCTGAGCGCTCTCCGTGGGAATGAGTCCGTAGAACAGGACGCCGGCGTTGTTGGGATGAACGAACACGCCGGCCGTGCCAGGGTCCGTGAGGTCCGAGGCGAGCACGATGTCCGGGCCGCGCCGCACGACGGTCTGGAGCCGCGCTGCGAAATCCGCACTCGGGTCCGTGGAATCCCACTCGAGGTGGTCGATGCCCTCGAGTTTGCGCTCGACAACCTTTTCGAGTGTCTTGATGTTGTTGACATACGAATCGTGCCGTGTCAGCAGCGAGCACCCCAGCGTCGTGAGGCCCTGTCCGGGCGGCGCGGCGACAAGAACGACGCCTTCCTTGACATCACTGAGCCCCTGCGTGATCGCGTCAACCTGTGCAGGGAGGAGTCCGAGAGCCTCAAACGGGCGCGTGAGTTGCTTGTCGCGCTCGATGTCGATGCGCATGGACTGTCCGGCACTCGCCCCCCATGCGGTCAGAAGGAGATTGACCCTTCCGCCGCCGACATCCATGCGAATGGATCCACGGACGCGCTTGCGGCGATCCTTTGTGTCGAGCGCAGCGGCCGTCTTGAGGTAGTCAATGAGTCGAGCCGCGACATCGGACGCAACCGCCTCTCGGCCCACGCGGACCGAGTCGACCACGATCGAACTCGCGTGTGCGTTGGACCCGGGGACGAGGTCAAGGCGGGCCGCCCGCCGCGCCAGCGCGGAAAGAATGAGCTGCTCCGCCGCAAGGTGCACTTCGAAGAGGGGGTCTTCCTTGCCCGGCGGGACCTGCTTGTTTCCCTTCGCGTCGCTGAAACTGGCGGTCACCTCGCCGAAGGCTTTCGCCGCCTTGCGCCGTGCGCTGTACGCAGCCCACTTTCCGGCGAAGAGGTCGAATTGCTTGCCCTTGGGCACCTTCGGGTCGCGGTACTTCCAGTACCCCCACGACACACCCACGAACATGAGGAGCATGAGGGGCCAACCGACCCAGAACAGTGGGATGAAGAGGACGCACGCGAGCCCCGCGAGCAGTGTGCCGACGCACGCGGCGTTCCACACCTTCTCATTGAGATGGTAGTACCGCACATCCTTGTCGATCACCGACGAGATGAGCCACGCGTAGGGGAGGACAACGAGCGCGACAAGGAACGGCTTGTAGACCGAAAGCAGTTGCACCGAGATGGCCGTGTCGGCCAAGAGTGGGCCAGCACCATGAGGGTGGAGGGGGGACAGATCCATTGGGAATCAGGTGATGCCCTTGAGTCGCATCTTGAGTTCCTCGGGCCGTGGCGTCGCCTCGATCGCGACGCGCTGATGCACCATCTCAGACTCCACGAGCTCGACGAGCGCCGTCGTGAAGTCGAGCATGCCCTCGTCCTTGCTCGACTTGATCACATCGAGGAGGTCGCCTTCGCGGCCGTCGAGGATGTACTTCTGCACTGCGGGCGTGTTGAGCAGGATTTCTAGGGCGGGGACACGCGCGATCTCAGGCTTCAGCGTCGGCAGGAGTTTCTGGTAGATGATCGCGCGAAGGTTGTAGGCGAGCAGTTTGCGGATCTGATCGCGCTCGTTCTCGGGGAAGAGGTCATAGATGCGGCCGAAGGTCTGCCAGGCGCTCGAGGCGTGAATGGTGCCGAACACAAGGTGCCCCGTCTCGGCAGCGCGAACGGCGGCTTCGAAGGTTTCGTAATCGCGCATTTCGCCGACGAGGCAGATGTCTGGATTCTCGCGCACGAGGGCGCGAAGCGCGTCGTCGAAGTTTGTGCAGTCGATGCCGATCTCGCGCTGGTTGATCGTCGCTTTGACATCCGTGAAGATGTATTCGATCGGGTCCTCGCTGGTGACGATGTGGACCTTCTTGCGCTCGTTCACATACTGGAGCATGGCAGCAATCGAGGTGGACTTGCCGCTGCCGGTCACTCCGGAAAAGAGAATGAGTCCCTGCGCCATCATCGCGACATCGCCGAGCATCGATCGCAGGCCAAGTTCCTCAAAGGTCTTGATCTTGCTCGTGATGAGGCGGGCGGCGACAGCCGGGCGGCCGCGGGCCATGAAGAGATTCACTCGGAACCGTCGGCCGTGGTCGAAATCGAACGCGAAGTCCATCGATCCATGGCGCCGGAAGTGGTCGAGCTGATTGGGATCGAGGATGTCCTTGGCCACCTGGAACATCAGGTCATCGGTGATCGACGGCGTCGCGAGATCCCGGAGCGCGCCGCGATGGCGAACGCGCGGCGGGAGCCCAGCTTTCACGATGAGATCGCTGCCCTCGATCTTGATAATCGCGGCGAGCCACGAGTTCCACGCCTTGCGCCCTTCACCGGGATGGGTACCCCGTGTGTCCGTGGAGACTGGAGTGAGAAGTTCCTTGCGTGGGTCGCTCAACGAACGGTCGCTCCCGATGGTCGAAGATTCGAGAGGCTAGCAGAGAGCCGCAACCGTCGCATGACGGTGATTTGACGAAACGCCGCCCGGCGAGGATCATCCCCCAATGGAGCCCAAGATTGTCGGCGATGGCATCACCTTCGATGATGTCCTCCTGATTCCGAGGATGAGTTCGGTGGTTCCCGAACAGGCGGATACGGCCACTCGGTTCACTCGGGGGATTTCGATTGGACTGCCGATCGCCTCGGCCCCAATGGACACAGTCACCGAGTCGACGCTCGCCCGGGCGCTCGCACAAGAGGGCGGAATCGGCATCATTCACAAAAACATGTCGCCCGCGCAGCAGGCGAGCGAGGTCGCCAAGGTTAAGCGCAGTGAGAACGGCGTCATTACCGACCCGGTGACACTCAGCCCGAGTGACTCGGTTGATCGAGCGAAGGCGCTGATGGCTGAACAGGGGGTGAGCGGATTCCCAGTGACGGAAGATGGCTCACGGCGCGGACGACTCGTCGGCATTCTGACTCGGCGCGACATGCGGTTCGTCGCCAAGAGCACGGGGCTGACGACGGTCGGCGACGCGATGACGAGGGTCAGTCTCGCCACGGGGAGGCTGGCGACCTCGCTCGCGGATGCGGAAGCAACGATGATCGCCGCGCGTGTCGAGAAACTGCCGCTTGTGGATGAGCGCGGGTGCCTCGCGGGCCTTGTGACGATGCGCGACATCGACAACACCCGGCGGTTCCCGCGTGCGTGCCGCGATTCCCGCGGCCGACTGCGAGTCGGCGCGTCCATCGGTGTGGCCCAGTACGAGCGCGCCGAGGCGCTGATCGCTGCAGAGGTCGATGTCATCATCGTTGACACCGCGCACGGACACAGTCGCAATGTCATCGACACGGTGCGGGAACTCAAGAAGCGATTCACGATCGAGATCGTCGCGGGAAATGTCGGCACCGCCGACGGGGCGAAGGCGCTCGTCGATGCGGGAGCCGATGCGGTCAAGGTCGGCATCGGTCCAGGGTCGATCTGCACGACGCGGGTGGTGACCGGCGTGGGCGTTCCCCAGATCACGGCGATCATGGAAGCGGTGCGGGAGGCCGAGCGTTCGGGAGTGCCCGTCATCGCCGACGGCGGCATCCGATTGAGCGGCGACATCGCGAAGGCGATCGCGGCGGGGGCGCACTCGGTGATGCTCGGCGGGCTGTTCGCGGGACTCGACGAGAGCCCGGGCGAACTCGTTTTGCACAGCAACCGGCGATTCAAGGCCTATCGCGGGATGGGCAGCGAGGGCGCAATGATGGCTGGAAGTGCCGACCGCTACGGACAAGGCGGCTCGCGCAAGTTCGTCCCCGAGGGCGTCGAGGGACGCGTGCCCTACCGCGGGTCCTTGAGCGACTTCGTCTTCCAGATGGTGGGCGGGTTGAGGAGCGCGATGGGCTACTGCGGCTGCGCGACGATCGAAGAGTTCCGCGCCTGCGCGCAGTTCATGAAGGTCACCTCGGCAACGGTCGTTGAGAACCATCCGCACGACATCCAGATCACGAAGGAATCGCCGAATTACTCTCGCGGTCCTCAAGGCGAGTGATTCGGGAGTGCCGGCGACAGGAATCGAACCTGCACGAGGTGTGAGCCCCAATGGATTTTGAGTCCATCGCGTCTGCCAGTTCCGCCACGCCGGCGCGTGAGCTTCGAGGATAGCGCGGCGCGTGTATCGTGCGGTGAGTGGGACGACTGCGGAACGCAAAGTTGGCGGTGAGCGTGTTCTCGCTGGCGTGCGTGTCGGCGTCAGGCGCCGGGACTGACGCTGTGGCGTGCGTCCCGGGAACGCCGCTGAATGCGGGCGATCTCAACATCTTTCATAGCGTGAGCCCGCCTGCGGCGGAAATCCGCGAGCTGGCGTGGCTGGTCATTGCGATCTGCGGCGGGATCTTCGTGCTCGTGGAGGGGGCGCTCGTGTACGCGATCGTGAAGTTCCGCGCGCGGCGGACCGATGCGGAAGAGCCACGACAGGTCTTTGGGAGCACCCCCATTGAGATGGCATGGACGATCATCCCGTTGATTGTCGTGTTCGTGCTGGCGCTCACCACGGTGCGAACCATCCGCGAGGTGCAGCGCACAGAGGCCCCCGCAGGCGCGCTTGAGGTCGAAGTGATTGGGCACCAGTGGTGGTGGGAGTATCGGGTGCCGGGTTCCACCGCGGGCCGAACGATCGTGACCGCCAACGAACTTGTGGTGCCCGTGGGGCGACCGGTGTGGCTCCGGATGTCTTCGGCGGATGTCATCCACTCGTGGTGGGTGCCGCGGCTCAACGGGAAGACCGACTTGGTACCGGGCCATCCATCGAACACATGGTTCACCGCCGAGTCCGCTGGGGTGTTCCTTGGCCAGTGCGCCGAGTACTGCGGGACACAGCACGCCAACATGCTGTTGCGCGTTCGTGCGGTCGAAGCACGCGAGTTCGACGCGTGGCGAGCGCAGCAAGAGCAGCCCCCGGTCGCTGCGGCTGAGGTCAGTGCGGGGCGTGCGAGGTTCCTCGA
>SYGQ01000160.1 GCA_005799475.1 Planctomycetia bacterium
CTCGAACAACAACATCGGGTTCCGCGTCGCCAGCACACCAACGCGCATGGACGCGCAGACCACGCCCAGATCCGTTGCGAGTGATCGCGCGGGAGAGGCGATAGGGGTCCAGGATCATTGGCAGGGTTCGGGCTTGCCCTGAGGCACCCCGAGTTCCGAATACGAACGGGATACCGCGGGTGGGCCGACCCACTGGCGGTATCCCCGCATTAGGCGGGCTCGCCCCGGGGCGCAACGCGCCTTTCTATACTCCGGCAATGCCGTTCACCTTGCAGCCCGAGGAAGGATTCGGGCTCGATGTCGACTCCACCGACTATCTCGACGACCATGTGAAGGCCCCGGACCGCTGGGTGCTCAACTTTGGCCCGCAGCACCCGGCGACTCACACCACGCTGCGACTGGTTCTCGAACTCGACGGTGAGCGGATCGCCCGCGTTACCCCGCACATCGGCTACCTGCACTCGGGATTCGAGAAGCTCGGCGAACACCACGATTACAACCAGTTCGTCTGCACGATCAGCCGCATGGATTACGCGAGCCCAATCGTCAACGACATCGCGTGGCACCACGCGGTCGAAGTCTTGATGGGTGTCGACTTGACCCCGCGATGCAAGGTGGTGCGCACCATCATGGGTGAACTCGGGCGCATCCAGAACCACCTCCTCTGCGTGGGCGCGGCCGGGCTCGACTTGGGCGCCTTCACCGGATTCCTCTACGGTTTCAACGAGCGAGAGCGCATCTACGACATCCTTGAGTATGTTTCCGGCCAGCGCTTCCATCCGGACTGGACGCGAGTGGGCGGTGCGTGGCGCGATCTCCCCGACGACGAAGTCTTCGCGCGTATGGTGAAAGACCTGATCGATGTCCGGCTGCCGCGCGCGGTCAAGGACATCGAAACGCTTCTCAACAGGAACCGGATCTTCGTGGACCGCTTGGAGGGTGTTGGCGTGCTCAGCGCCTCCGACGCCATTGCCTGGGGCGCCACCGGCCCGATTGCGCGCGCTTCTGGCGTGCGACGCGATGTCCGCAAGGACGACCCGTATCTGTGCTTCGCTCCCAACTGGGATGGCGAGGGCGCCGAGGCGCTGAAGTTCACGGTTCCCATCGCGACGACAGGCGACTGCATGGGTCGCTACCTGGTCCGCGTCGAAGAGATCAAGCAGTCCATCTCGATCATCCGCCAGCTCATCGATGCCATCCCCAAGGGGAACATCAACTCGAGCGCCAACCCGAAGTCCAGCCTTCCCGGCAAGGGAGATGTCTACGGGTCGATCGAAGGGACCATCCAGCAGTTCGAACTCATCATGCACAACCGCGGGTTCGCAACACCGGTGGCCGAGTGCTACGGCGCCATCGAAGGTCCCAACGGCGAGTTGGGCTACCACATCGTCGCCGACGGCACCCGCTGCCCGTGGCGCGTGCGCGTGCGTCCGCCGATTTTCTATAACTACCAGCTCTTTCCCAAGCTCATCGAGGGACACCAGCTGGCCGATGCGGTCGCCGTCCTGGGATCGCTCAATGTGATCGCCGCGGAACTGGACCGCTAGACGAGCCAACCTCGAGGAACACGATGTCCTGGAAGACGAAGCCATCGGGCACCATGAAGGTGCCCACCCGAACCGAGCCCTACTGCACGAGCGCGATGCTCGCGAAGTGGGAGGCGGAGGTCATCCCTCGGTATGCGACCCGCCACGGCGCGCTCATGCCCATCCTCCACGATGTGCAACATGCGTACAGGCATGTCCCGTATCAGGCGATGGTCGAGATCGCGAGGTTTCTGAAGATCGCGCCCTCGGCGGTGTTGGACACGGTGTCGTTCTACGAGGAGTACACCACCGAGCCCGTCGGCAAGTGTGTGATCGGCGTCTGCCAGACCTTCGCGTGCGAGTGCTGCGGGCACAAGGCCATCCTCGACCGGGTGCGCGAACGCCTGGGGATCGAGCCGCATGAAACGACCGCCGACGGGAAGTTCACGCTGTTGGCGATGGAATGCCTCGGGTCGTGCGACACGGCACCGGTGGCGCTCTTCAATGATGTTCTGCACGAGAATCTGACGCCAGAGCGCGTCGACCAACTGATCGATGCGGCCGCGAAGGAAACGAAGGCCCATGGCTGACGCGGCGTCCAACAATCCGAGCCTCGCGCGCTGCTGCGGCCAGTTTGTCGGCGAAGTCATCGCCGCGTGCCGCGCCGATGTTGTCCCGCCGGCACCCGTGCGCACCGTGAGCGCCCGCATGCAGGAAGAGACGCGCGACGGCGTCACCTACCGGCGCATCGAGGTCGACCAAATCGTTGGACCCACTCCACCATGAACTTCCTCGAGCCAGCACTCACCGCGCGCATTCCGTGTTTTCCCCACGGCGACACCAAGTCGCGGCATGTCGTCTCGTACGACGAGTATGTGAAGACCGGCGGCTACAAGGCGCTCGCCAAGGTCTTGGAGATGGAGCCCGCGCAAGTGGTCGCGCTTGTGAAGGACGCCGTGCTGCGAGGTCGTGGCGGGGCGGGGTTCCCAGCCGGACTCAAGTGGTCATTCTTGCCGCCGGTCGATGGCAAGGGTTCGCGCTATCTGTGCATCAACTGCGACGAGGCCGAGCCTGGCACATTCAAGGATCGCCTCCTTGTCGACTTCGATCCGCATCTTGTGCTCGAGGGGATCGCGATCGCCTGCTATGCCTGTCAGTTGGATGTCGCGTACTTCTTCATTCGCGGCGAGTACCACCATCAGGCTCGCGTGATGCAGCGCGCCATCGAGGAGGCATACGCCGCGGGGATCTTCGGCAAGGGCGGGATGATGAAGGGCAAGGTGAAGTTTGCGGCCGAGTGTCACCTGCACCGCGGAGCCGGCGCCTACATCTGTGGCGAGGAGACTGGCCTTCTTGAAGCCATCGAAGGCAAGCGCGGATGGCCGCGCGTCAAGCCGCCGTTCCCTGCCGTGAAGGGTCTCTTCGGTCGGCCGACGATTGTCAACAATGTCGAGACGCTTGCTGCCGTTGTGCCCATCATCGATCGCGGCGTGTCGTGGTGGAAGTCAGTGGGTGTCGAGAGCGCATTCGGCGGCATGCCGTCGTGGGGCCCCAAACTGATGGGCGTTTCCGGACATGTGAACCGCCCCGGGGTCTTTGAGGCGCCGCTTGGGATCACGCTCCGAAGCCTGGTCGACGACTACTGCGGCGGCATGCGCGGCGGCAAGCGATTCAAGGGGGCGATTGCCGGTGGCGTGTCGATGGGTGTCTTGGGCACCGAGCAGTTCGATGCGCGCATGGACTTCGATGTCGGCCGCGCGTGCGATGTGCTCGGGCTTGGCACCGCGTGTCCGACGATCTTCGACGAGGACACCGACATGGTGGCCGTCGCCCGCAACTGCGCGCGGTTCTTCATGAACGAGAGTTGCGGGCAGTGCACGCCATGCCGCGAAGGTTCGGGCTGGGTCTACAAGCTCTTGACGCGCATTGAGCAGCGTGATGCCACGACCGGCGATCTCGATCTTCTTGTCGAAGTTGCTGGATCGATGGGGCTTTCCGAGGGCACGACGATTTGCGGATTGGCCGACGGCACGAACTGGGCGGTTCGCACGATTGTGTCGAAGTTCCGAGGCGAGTTCGAGGCGCGCGTGAAGCCGCGCTTCGTCCCCGTGCATGTGTCCGCGCGATGAGCCGACCCGAGCGGGCCATCGAGGTGGTCGGCGCCGTGGGTCCGGCCCCGCGCGATCTTGAGAAGTCGATCGAAGCCGTGGCCGCGCACCTGAGGATGCCCGAGGGCGCGCCCGTCGCGCTTGCACGCGCCTCGTTTCGGATCGTCGGCGACGAGGAGATGGCCGCGCTGCATGTGCGGCACTCGGGCGTCGAGGGGACCACAGATGTGCTGACCTTTGTCGATGCTGCGGCGCCGTCGCCCGTCGAAACCGACATTGCGATCTGTCGCGATGTCGCGGCACGGGAATCCACCGCGCGAGGCACGAGTGTGGAGTCCGAACTCCTTCTCTACGCGGTGCATGGGCTCCTCCACGCGGCCGGGTTCGACGACGCCACCGATGACGATGCGCGGCGCATGCATGAAGAGGAGGACCGGATCCTCGGGGCAATCGGTGTGGGCGCGGTCTACGCTGTGCGCCGACGCGACCTATGACTCCTGCGCTCCTGGCGACACTGGCGGTTCTGCTTGCGGTGACGACGATGCTCTCGGCGCTGAGCATGTCGCTGCGTCAGGCGAGCCTGTTCGCCATCGAACAGTTTCTTCGCCCCAAAGGCGACACCGTAAGCGGTCCCTGGCTCGACGCGCGGCGCGACTCACTCGACCATGCGGTGGCCTTCGTTCGAACATTCGGCCGACTCGCCTGCGTGATGACGGTCCTCTTGCTGCTGCACGACGAGCGCGAGGGCCCGGCGCCGCTGGGTTGGGACACGATCGTGATCGCGATCTTGATTTCCGGAACCGCGATCTGGCTGACGACAAGCGTCATCGCCGCGGCCGTGGCGCGCCACCGAGCCGCGCGGCTCGTCGCGTGCACGCTGCCGCTTCTCAAGGTGTTCTTTGTGCTGACGCGGCCTCTCCTTTTCATCGGCGAAGGGATCGACGCCGCCGCGCGGCGGGTCATGGGGGCGCTGCCGACCCCGGAAGAATCGGAGCAGGAACTTCTTCACTCGATCGAGGACAGCGCGCGAGCGGGGGGGCTCGACCGCCACGCCGCGCAGCTCCTGCGCAATGCGGTGGAGTTCCGCGACACGGTGGTCTCCGAGGTGATGACGCCGCGCACCCAAGTCGAGGGGCTCGAGTACACCGACGATCTCGCCGCGGTGCGCACCGTGATCGAACGAGTCGGACACTCGAGAATCCCCGTCTACCGCGGAAGCCTCGATGACACGGTGGGGATCCTCTATGTGAAGGACCTCGTCAAGTACCTCGGTGCATCGGCGGGAGGATTCGAACTTGCACCCATTCTCCGTATGCCGTTGCGCATTCCTGAGAACAAATCCGTAAGCGACCTCTTGCGCGACTTTCAGCACAGCGAGGTGCATCTGGCGCTCGTGGTCGACGAGTTCGGTGGCACCGCGGGGCTCGTCACGATCGAAGATGTCCTCGAGGAGATCGTCGGGGAGATTTACGACGAGCATGAGCCGTCGTCGGACGAAGTGCCCAGCATCGTCGCCGGTGCAGACGGTTCTTGGACCGTCGACGGTGGCGTGCCGTTGTCGGAACTCGCTGACGCGACGGGGCTCGAACTCCCGACGGATGGCGACTTC
>SYGQ01000161.1 GCA_005799475.1 Planctomycetia bacterium
AGACTGTGCGAGCGATGACGCAAACGGCCGTGGCGAGCGCGTCCTCAGGAGAAAGCGCGGCGAGCGCATCAGCGAGTTCTTTCGCCCATTCGTGCGCCGTGCCGAGGGAGCGGCCGCTTGCGCGCTGTTGGTTGAGGCGCGTCGAGAGCGAGTCGGCGAGTGCCTGATCGGCGCGACCGGTGGTCGCAAGCCGCCCACCGTCGTCAAAGTCGATACCCGCGCGGGTGCGGGCGATGTGGTCGAGCCACTGGTTGCACAGGCAGATATCGCACCCGCGGACCGCTGCGATCCACGCCTCGTCGGTCCCGGGGTTCGGGGGGAGGAGCGTGGCGTTGACAAACCCGCCGAGGTTCACGATGGCGCGCGCCGTCGTGCGCGAACGAAACATCATCCAGTCCGAGAGCGGTGTGATGGGTGCGCCTTCGCCCCCTGCGGCCAAGTCCGCGCCGCGAAGCCCACAGAGGACAGGGCACCCGATCGCCTGCGCCAACGGAAACGGATCGATGAGTTGCAGCGACACAGGTGGTTCGTGGAAGAGCGTCTGTCCGTGAACGACGACGAGGTCCGGCGTGCCGTGACGGGCGGCAAGTTCGAGCATCGGGGTGCAGTGCGCGAGCGCGAGGTCACGAGAGAGTCGTGCAAAGTCGCCGGCGGACATTGCGACCTGGCGCTGCGCGCTGCGCACGCGCTGGGCGAGGTCGCGCAGTGATGCCGACGCCATATCGACGAGTTCGCCCCGTACGCGAAGGCCGCGTCCGCGCACGCGCACGGCCGCAACATCCACGCCATCCGCGCTTGTTCCGGTCATCGCGCCGAGCACCATTCGCGGTCGTCCTCGCGTCGTCACAGCGGCATTGAATCAGTTGTTAGACTTCCGCGCCAATGTCCAAGCGGATTCTCGTGACTGGTGGTGCGGGATTCCTCGGCTCGCACCTGTGCGAACGGCTTGTCGACGCCGGGCACATGGTGATCTGCCTCGACAATCTCTACACGAGTCAGAAACTCAATATCACGCGTCTCTTGGAGCGGTCGAACTTCGAGTTCGTTCGCCACGATGTCACCGAGGGATTCAAGTTCGAGGTCGACGAGATTTACAACCTTGCCTGTCCGGCGGCCCCTGGCCACTACCAGCACAATCCCATCAAGACCATGAAGACGAGTGTGCTGGGAACCATGCACGCGATGGGACTGGGTCGGCGCGTGGGGGCGAAGGTGCTGCAAGCGTCGACGAGCGAGGTCTACGGGGATCCTGATGTCCACCCGCAGCCGGAGAGTTACCGAGGGAGCGTCAACCCGATCGGTCCGCGCGCGTGCTACGACGAGGGGAAGCGTGCCGCCGAGGCGATCATGTTCGACTACCGGCGCGCCCACCAGTGCCGCATCAAGGTCGTCCGCATCTTCAATACCTATGGGCCGAGGATGCATCCGTTTGATGGGCGCGTGGTGAGCAACTTCGTTCGGCAAGCGGTCGCGGGCGAACCCATCACGATCTACGGCGATGGCACGCAGTCGCGATCGTTCTGCTTTGTCGACGACTTGATCGACGGAATGATTGGCGTCATGGACACACCCGACGAGTTCACCGGGCCGATCAATCTCGGGAACCCGATGGAATTCACGATTCGCGAGTTGGCGGAGAAGGTCGTGGCGATTGCGGGTGCCGGCGCGAGCATCGAGTTGGCGCGGCCGCTTCCGCAGGATGATCCCAAGCAGCGGTGTCCGGACATCGCGCTGGCGAAGCAGGTTCTTGGATGGACGCCGAAGGTCGACCTCGAGGCGGGGCTCCGCAAGACCATCGACTGGTTCAGGTCGGTCGATTTGTCTCAGTACCGCGCGCCGACGCCCAACTACTGACGGGGGGTCGTGGGGGCAGTGCTTTCGATCCGAGTTCAGGATGGGTTGATGGCGAGTCGATGGCGTTGGGCATCCTTGGAAAGAAACCGAGTGAGGCCGCGCTTCTCGCAGCACACAACTTCGAGTTGGGGGTGTTTCACTAACAGGCGGAACCCCGGCAGCATGTTTGCTCCGTACAAGCCGCTGCACGGGGAGGATGCGAGGTACAGGGTTGGTCCGCCGCGACTCGGGCCATCGGGTTGGATCTCGAGTTTGGTGGTCACGGGGGGAGACGCGATGAAAAAGGGGCCGTTCGACCTGTGTTGGGCACATTTGACCCTACCGTGGCCATCGAAAATGGCCGAACCGTCAACCCGAATAAAATCCGAACAAACCGTTGACGAATGCCGATACCACTGATACCGTACAGACACCAAACACATGAGGCCAGCCCATCTCGATCGACCGCGTTGGTCAGGGACGCTTGGCGGAAAGGACTCCAGCAATGGTCAGCAACAGCAACTCAACAAAGACCCCGGTCGTGACAGTTCAGGCGGCGGCGGGAACAATCGTTCGTGGCGGTTCGGGAAGTTCGCAGCCGATCTCCTCGACTACAACAACCGTCATGCCAACTCCATCCCAAGCGAAGTTGACTCCTGCGGCAACTCCGGTGAAGGCCATGACCACGGAGCCAAAGGGCCCCCAGGCGGCCAAGCCCGATGCGAAGGAGAAAGAGGGGGAGAATCAGGGAAAGGTTCGCGCCCTTGAGGCGGCCGTTGGGCAGATTGAGAAGGCTTTCGGCAAGGGATCCATCATGCGCTTCGTGGGCGACAAGTTGCCCGAGATCGCTGGCATCTCCACGGGTGCGCTGAGCCTCGACCTAGCGCTCGGCGGCCGTGGGCTTCCCCGGGGCCGCATCGTCGAGATCTTCGGGCCCGAGTCATCGGGAAAGACGACGCTGGCTTTGACGGTCGTGGCCAACGCGCAGAAGCAGGGTGGCACTGCCGCTTTCATCGACGCCGAGCACGCGCTTGATCCCTCGTGGGCGAGACGGATCGGCGTCAACCTCGAGGAGATGCTCATTTCACAGCCTGACACCGGCGAGCAGGCACTTGAGATCTGCGAACTCCTCGTTCGCTCGAATGCAGTCGATGTCATTGTCGTCGATTCGGTGGCCGCGCTCATTCCGCGCGCTGAAATCGAAGGAGAGATGGGGGACAGCCATGTGGGTCTCCAGGCGCGTCTGATGAGTCAGGCAATGCGGAAGCTCACAGGGGCCATCGCTCGCAGCGAGGTGATCGTCGTCTTCATCAATCAGCTGCGCGAGACGATCGGCGTGATGTTCGGGAGCCCCGAAACGACCACGGGCGGTCGCGCGCTCAAGTTTTACTCGTCGGTTCGCATCGACATCCGCAGGATCGGCGCCATCAAGGAAGGCGATCAGAATGTCGGAAACCGTGTGCGGGCGAAGGTCGTCAAGAACAAGATCGCTCCCCCATTCCGTGAGGCGGAGTTCGACATCATGTTCAACGAGGGGATCAGCGTGTCGGGCGATCTGCTCGATCTGGCTGTGAACCACGGCGTGGTCGACAAGTCGGGCGCGTGGTTCAGCCACGGGTCCACGCGGCTCGGACAGGGTCGTGAGGCGAGCAAGCAGTTCTTGCGCGAGAATCCCGACCTCTCTACTCAGATTCGTGCCGCAGTCCTTGCCAAGCGCGCTGTGAACCCGGACGCGGCCATCACGCCGCGAACCGCACGGTCGGACGACTGATACCGCGACGGCGGGACTTCGCGACTTCAGGCGCCGGCGCGCTGGGCCAGCGTGCCGGCGCTGTTGGTCGCGATGGGTTGGTAGCAACGGGGCTTTGCTACACTTCGCGCCCCACGCGGGCGTGGCGAAATTGGCAGACGCGCAAGATTCAGGTTCTTGTGGGCTCACCCCCGTGGAGGTTCGACCCCTCTCGCCCGCATTGCTTCCGATACGACTGGATTCCGAGGTCAATCGGCGTGCGCGTGAGCCATCGCCATGATCTACCTCGACCACAACGCGACGACACCGCCGGATCGAGCGGCGGTTGAAGCCGTCCGCGAGACGCTCACCGTCGAGTGGGGAAACCCGTCGAGCATTCACTCAGTGGGTGAGCGGGCGCGGATGGTGGTTGAACGAGCCCGCGACCAAGTCGCAACTCTTGTCGGCTGCCAACGGGGTTCGGTCATCTTCACTTCCGGCGGCACCGAATCGTGTCACCTCGCCCTGTGGTCGTGCCTTGCGTCGGATCCGCGACGACAGCGGATTGTCACTAGTCGCGTCGAGCACAGCGCTGTGCGTGAGGTTGTTCGCGCTCACGAGGCGCGTGGCGGTGCCGTCGAGTGGCTCGAGGTTGATCGGTGCGGACGGGTCGATCTGGAGCAGGTGACCACGGCACTCTCACGACACGATGATGTCGCACTTGTTTCGGTGCAGTGGGCCAACAGTGAGACTGGTGTCATCCAGGATGTCGCCGCTATCGGGCGCATCTGTCGCGGGCGGGGGATCCCATTTCATGTGGACGCCGTCCAGTGGGCGGGGAAGGGAGCCGTCGATCTCGGCTCTCTTCCGATCGACCTGTTGTCGATCTCGGCGCACAAGTTCTACGGTCCCAAGGGGGCGGGGGCGCTGATCGCGGCTCCATCGACGGTCGTGCGAGCGCTGTTGGTAGGGGGTCCGCAAGAGCGAGGGCGGCGCGGCGGCACCGAGGCCGTCCCAGCGATCGCAGGACTTGGCGTTGCCGCCGATCTCGCGTCGAAGTGGCTTTGCGGGGAGGGCGTCCGCGGCGTCCTGGCCGTCGCAGCGATGCGCGATGCCTTCGAAGACAGGATCACGCGCGCCGTGGCGGGGTCCCTTGTCATCGCCGGAGGGGTCACACGAACTTTCAATACTTCGCTCATTAGTTTTCCGGGGCTCGAAGCGTCCGCGCTCGTGGTCGCGCTGTCGCGACGGGGAGTCTGCGCGTCGGCGGGTGCGGCGTGCTCGTCGGGTTCGCTTGAACCGTCGCCTGCCCTCCTTGCCATGGGGGTCGCACGCGAAGCAGCGCATGGTGCCGTGCGCTTTTCGTTCGGGCGCGCGGCCGACGAAGCCCTTGCCAATGATGCCGCCGATCGTGTGATCTCGGTCGTGGGCAAGATGGCGAGCTTGGGGGGCAGCCCGCCCTGACCGAGCGCGGTATTCTCGATTCACAGGAGTTCACCATGCGCCCAACCGCACTCATCGCCATGACAGGCCAGTCGATCTGGCTCGACAACATCACGCGCAAGTTGCTCGACTCGGGCCAACTCGCTACTTGGATTCGTGAACTCTCAGTCGTCGGTCTCACCTCGAACCCGTCGATCTTCGAGAAGGCAGTGACGGGCAGCGCCGACTACGACGCGCAGATTCGTTCGCTCCAAGCCAAGGGGAGCGACCCAGAGGCGACCTTCTTTGAGTGCGCGATTTCTGACTTGACTCGTGCATGCGACCTGTTCAAGGGCGTGTACGAGCGGACCGGTGGCGTCGATGGCTGGGTCTCACTCGAGGTCTCGCCGCTCCTCGCCAATGACACCGCGGCCACAGTCGCGCAAGCAAGAAGCCTCCACGCCCGAGCGGGCCGCCCCAACCTCTTCATCAAGGTGCCCGGGACACCCGAAGGGATTCCGGCCATCGAAGAACTCGTCTTTGAAGGCATCAGCATCAATGTGACCCTGCTCTTCTCGAAGGCGCAGTATCTCGCCGCCGCAGAGGCGTATCTTCGGGGTCTCGAGCGCCGTGCGGCGGCGGGCCGTTCGCTCACCGCGGTGTCGAGCGTCGCGAGTCTCTTCGTGTCCCGTTGGGACAGGAAGACGGCGCCGGCGTTACCCGCGGCACTGAAGAATCAGGCGGGCATCGCGGTCAGCCGCGAGTGCTATAGCGCCTACTGCGCTCTGTGCGCGACCGATCGCTGGCTTGCGCTCGAGGCCAAGGGCGCGCGTCCGCAGCGCCTCCTCTACGCAAGTACGAGCACCAAAGACCCAGCACTCTCGCCGACCCTGTATGTCGAGGCGCTGCTCTCGCCGCGCACAGTGAACACGATGCCCGAAGAGACCCTCCTCGCGTCAGCGAAGACAGCTCGCGCGGGCAGCGTGCTCGCCCCCGGGCAGACCGACTGGCAGAAAATGCTTGAGGCGATCACCGCCGCCGGCGTGAACCTTGAGAAGGCCGCAGCTGAACTCCAGGTCGAAGGTCGCGACTCGTTCAACACGAGTTGGCGGCAACTCCTAGCGAAGATCGCGGAGAAGTCCGCCGTCCTCGCGCGGTAGCTCCTCGCCGCCGACCGACAACCCTCAGGGCGTCCAACCTGCGAGCACTTCGGTCAGATCGGTGCCGTTCACGGTGCCGTCATCATTCAGATCAGCACTGGCGTCGTCTGTTCCCCACGCCGAGAGGATCGTCGTCAGGTCGAGGCCGTTGACCGATCCGTCGTGGTTGATGTCCGCACGGTTGGGTGCGCCGCCATGGGTGAGAGCCGTTGCGGGAATCGTCGCCTTGGTCGTGCCCGGGCCCTGCCACGAGCCGATCATTCCGGCGCCGCCGCCGTTCTCAAAGAACTCCATCGTGATGGCGTGGCGTCCAGCGGCGAGTTGAATGGTTCCGCTGGCCTCCTGCATGGCGTGGAGTCCGTCATTGATGACTACTGGCGTTGCGCCGATCAAGAGCCGTGACCCGTCGTCGGAGTTGGTGAAGAAGGTCCAGGTTCCAGAGGTGGGCACCTTCACCCAGCCCACGAAACGCGCACCCACCTGATCGGCTCGACCGCTCGTTGCAAAATTCCCGCTCGTCGACGCGATGTTCACATCCGCGAGCACAGTCGAGCTGTAGGGCGTGAGTGCCGAGAAGTTCGGCAGCACGCTCGGATTCGAGAGTGCGTAGTAGTCAGTCGCGACTCCTGGCGTGTCGCCGATCGGATTCTCGGGCAGGCGCATTGGCGTGAGATCCACGGTGACAGAAGTCGTGTGCGTCGCGTCGCCGAGCTCCGAGATCGTGTAACTGAATTGCGCTGGGGTGGGTTGCGCCGGCAGCGGCGTGAAGCGGATCATGTCTCGCCCATCGGGTCCGGCGCCGGGGAGGATCGTCACGGATCCACCCGTCGCCGGAGTCGTTGCGCCCGTGACGGTGATGTTTTCGCAATTGAATCGAACATCATTCGCCAGAACATCGATGTCCACGGCCGCTCCGGGGACGGCGGAAAGTCGGTCCGGGAATGCGAGGGGTGGCTGCTGCGGAGCGAAGAAGGGGCAGACCCCCGACTGCAAGTAGGTGTTGATCGAACCGATGCTCATCGCATGAAACTTCATTTGGATGTTGGTCATCCCACCCGGGCAGATGTGGCAGTAACTCATGATGGTGCCAATATCTTGATCGGCGGCGGAGCAGTCTTGCGGGTTCGATCCGCATCCATCGGCAACGGGCGAATAGTTGTGCGTGTGGGGCGCACCGAAGTTGTGGCCAAGCTCGTGCGCCACCACCATGATGTCCCAGTTGGCGCCGTTGTTGTCCAGGAGCGGGTAGGGGAAACTGCCGGAGAGATTGCCGCTGACGCCATAGGCGTAGTCGCCGCACCCGGAGTTGAGGTAGGCCACCCCGCCGCCCAATGCGCGACCCGAGATCATGTGCGCCGAGTCGCGCTCGACGAGGAACATCCCCCAGTACCAGTGGTCGCGGAACTCACCGAGCGCGGCACCCGAGCTTGTCGCTGACCACGGGTCTGTCGTGCCCGTCCAGAGTCGCAGATAGATCATCCCGGGCCGATGAAAAACATCGCGCGAGTAGATGTCGATGAGCGCTGCGAACATCGTGCCGACATAGCCGACGGCGCTGGCCTCATTGCCGCCGAACTTGGCGAGGAACTCCATGTCGGTTTCGATGGCGATCCGGCTCTGCCGACACGGCTCAATCGACGCGATGCCACCTTGCGTCGTTGAGGGGTCTCCGGCGCTGGGTGGGAGGATCGCCTCGCAGCTCCACGGTTCGACTGGGAATGTCCCCGGCGGGACGGCATCCATGGCGTAGGAGACCAGCGGAAGTCCGGCGCTCGGCGGTCCAGTGGAAATCACCCATGTGCGCGAGTCATCGATGACATAGCCGGCGACGAATCCCTCGCCGCGCGAGAGCATGACCCGCGAGTCGGGTCGGCCGACGATCGCGCCGAGAAAGCAGTCGAGTGTGGGGCGGGGAATCTCCCTTTCGATCAGTCGTCCCTTCTCGTCAAGCTCAGCGGCGATCAGTTCTGGGTTCAGTGCAAATGGATCGACGCGGTGCACGATGACAGTGGCCTCGAGTCCCGGTCCGAGCGGAAGTCGATCGAGTTGCGCGTGATCGGTTGCTGAGAGCGCAGCCCATGCCCCCTCATCGATGACGAGCGCCGACACTGACTCGCGTAGGTGCGGCAGGATCGACGACTGGTCGTTGAGCCGGCGCATCGGGGCGCCAACGGCAACGACCTGCGCGAGCGATGGGATCGCCGTGGTGGGCAACTCTTGCGTGGTGGGTCCCGTGAAGGCGGTGGCGAGTGCCGTCGTGAGTGTCAGCGTGATCATCGTGGGGGTGTTCCATTGTGCCACGATCCACGGCCAATGCAACAGGGCACTTGTGTTTCAGTGCTGTGCGATGGCGAGACGGACCATGGACTCGACGCCTGCCGCGATCGCATCATCATTGAAATCGAATAGGGGGTGGTGCAGGGATGGCATCGAGTCGGCGCCCCGAGGGCGCAGGCCAAGCAGGTAGAAACTTGCCCGTGCGTGCTCGCCGTAGTAGGCAAAGTCCTCGCCACCCATCGAAGGGTCGGTGACTTCGTGCACTTGGGCGCCCGCCATGCACGCGACCGCTCGGCGCACAGCATTCGTTGCACTAGCGTCGTTGATCGTGGCGGGGCAGCCGACCGTGTATCGGATCGTCGCCTCGCACTGGTGGGCGCGCGCGGTGAGGGTCACGATCTCGTCGAATCGCGCAAGGGTGCGCGCTCGGGCATCGCCACCGAGCGTCCGGATCGTGCCCTCGAAAACAAGCTGCTGGGGGAGCACATTGAGCGCGTCGCCCGCACGGATGCGGCACACCGAGACGACGGCGCTCGTGCACGGATCGGTCGATCGGCTGACGATCGTCTGCAGTGACGCGACCGTCGCGGCCATCGCCACCACGACATCGTGCGCGAGGTGCGGCCAGGCCGCGTGCGATCCTCGGCCCGCGAGCGTGATGGAGAAGAAGTCGCCGGCCGCCATCACGGGGCCGTCCTTCACCCCGATGGAGCCCACTTCAAGCCACGGCCATCCGTGCAGCGCGTAGATCGACTCGACCGGGCCCCCGAGGCGGCCCGAAAGTGCGCCGTCGCTGATCATGCGTGGCGCGCCGTCGAGGTTCTCCTCAGCGGGCTGGAAGAGAAGCGTCACCGACCGCGGCAGGGCCTTCGCGCGCGCGAAGCTCGCGAGGATCCGGGCCGCTCCGACCAGGATGGTCGTGTGACCATCGTGCCCGCAGGCGTGCATCACCCCTGGGCAAGTCGACGCGTACGGCAGCCGCGTCTCTTCGGCGATAGGGAGCGCGTCCATGTCCGCGCGCAGCGCCATCGTCCTCGGCGACGCACCTGGGATGTGCGCGAGAATGCCCGTGCCGCCGGCGAGGCCAGTCAGGTGCTCAACGCCCGCATCGGTGAGTTCCTTCGACACCCGCGCGGCAGTGCGCTTCTCCTCGAGGCCGATCTCGGGGTGGGCGTGCAGGTCGTGCCGGAGCGCGACGAGCGACGGCAGTTCCCGACCGATGATCGTCGCCAGCGTCGGGAGTGAGGTCATGGCTTCAGCCTATCGGCGTGAGACTTCATGGTCGCCGCAGCGGTCGAAGCCCCGCGGCGGCACGACCGCGCGCAACGAACGAATGCGCTTCCTTCTCGCGAAGAATCACCTTTGAGAGTTGACTCGCTGAGATCCCGAGAGCCTTCGCGGCGGTCGCGATGTCGAAGTGGTGCGCGACCACCACATCGAGCGCCTCGGCGAGGATCGCTGGATAGTCGTGGTGATCTGTGGCCACATGGATGGCGGTTCCACGGACTCGTGATCGCCAGAGAGCGCTCGGATCGTGGTGGTCCCGTCCGACGAGGGTGCGCGCGTGGATGGCCAGTCGGACGCGCAGGCGCGTCAGCGCGACGCGGCGATTCTCGACTTGGCTGCGCCGTTCCGTCGCCTGCGCCTCGACCCCAGTGGGCGTGTGCACGACGAAGACCGCGGTTTCGACACGGTTGCGATGCTGACCGCC
>SYGQ01000162.1 GCA_005799475.1 Planctomycetia bacterium
GATTGCAACGCAAACGGCATCCCCGATTCGTGCGACATCGCCGGCGGCGAGACCGACAAGGATCTCGACGGCGTCCCTGACGCTTGCGAGTATTCATACGGGGATCTTGATCTCAACGGTCAGATCGACGCGGCCGACCTGGCGGCACTGCTCGCCGTGTGGGGATGGCCCAACCCGCCGTTCGGCGACCTTGAGCCCGACGGCATCGTTGATGCTCTCGACCTTGGCATCCTGCTCGCGCGGTTCAGACCGGTGGAGTAGGGCGCGACGCCGCGCGCGGGTGCACAATCTCGGGAAAAGACGGCGACTGAGTCTCACCGTTTCTTCCCGAGAACGGGGAGAACGGGGAAACGGGGGACCCGGCGCCCTAGGGCGCGTCAGGGCGCCTCAGGGCGCGCTTGGCGCGGGCGGCGCGGAGTCGGCCACGGGTTGCGTCGTGAAACTGCCACCGAGAATCTCGATCCCGCCCCGCGGACTCTTGCCCTTGGGCAGGGGCTGAAGCCTCGACGCGTGCTCCTCGCCGATCAGCGCACACAGTTCTCTGAACACTCGCCGATTGAGTTCGTCGCGCTCGAACTTCGCCGCCTGCAACTTCACCTTGCGCTCGGCCGAGGCTCTCTTGCGCGCGGCGGGATCTTCCTTCGGGTCCGGCTCCGTCGGTGCCTGCGCCTTCAGCGCAACGATCGTGGCACGCGCACTGCGCGACGCGGCGATCCACGACGACTGGAGCGCGACAACCTTCGGACGCAGTTCCTCGGCCAACCCCAGCGCAAGTGCGCCGTCGAATCGACTCGTGAGCACCGTTGGATCCTGGAGGTCTCGTGCGTAGAGCTGGTCGTCCCATGCGTCTTGGAGCCGCTGCGCCGCCTCGGCTGGCAGCTGCGCCTTGAGCTTCGGGATCGACTGCATCGTCGCCTTCCGCACGGCCTGCCTCGACTCATCCGCCTGCCCGTGGAGGCGCATGAACTCGTCTTGCGCGCTCGACACCAACGACACCCCGGGCACAGTGCCGTCGTCTTGCTGTGTCGGCATCGGAATTGCCGCCAGCGCTCGCTCGGCCGCGCGCACGGCCGCTCGTGAGCGACTGGAAAGATCCGTGCAGACGGCCGCGAGCTCCGGACCCACCGCGCGCCACTCGTTCCCATGGAGAGCGGCCGATCGAACGGCCTGCGTCGGGTCAGGTTGTGCGCTTCCCATGCCGAAGAAATCTCCGACCGAGAGTGCCGCGCGCTCGCTCACAAACTGTCGCCACGGCGCGATCCACGACACGCATGGCATCCCCGCCGTGGGCACCACCGCCGCCAACACCTCGTCGATCGTCGTCGCCTCCATCGCCAGCAGCCGTGCTCGCAACGCCGAGTCCTGTTCCCACCGCCGTGACCGTGCCGCTTGATCGAAGGCGTAAGAGAACGATCGCGACTGTCCCGCCTCGCTCTCTTTCACAAGCGCGTTGGCGTCCGTTCGCAGGTCGTCGAACGCGGTCTCGGCGACACCGAGCATCGCGCCATCGACTCCCGCTGCCACAAGGACCGGCCGGATCTCTTCAAAGTCGATCAGTCGCGGAAGAGGGCTGGGTCGATTGGAGCCAGGTCCATCTCCCATGACCGTGAACGACAGCATTCCATCGCCGCCGTCAAGCCCGAGCATTTCGCCGTCGAAGATGCCACCCTCGAACGACAACTCGCCGCCATCGAGCGAGATCCCTTCGGCCATCACCGCTGCCACTTGAAACTGCGCACCGTCAGCATCGCCGGTGACGACGGTCGTCGCCGCGCCGCCACCAGTCCCGGTGACCGCAACATTTGGCGCGATCGTGACCACCGGCACCGACTCGGCCACACGGCCATCGATCGCCAGCGCGATGGCCTCGCGCGCGCGCGTCGTCGCCGCGTTCGCCTGCGCGACCTTGGGGGACATCGCATCATCACCGTCCGTCAAGGCGAAAAAGAAGGTTTCAGAATGCCCGGCCTTGGCGGCGATCGCTTCCTTCGCAACCGGCCACCACTGCGCGATCCACTCCATGCAGATCGCATCGAGCCGCTGTGCAAGTTCCGTCGAGAGACCGTCCTTCGGGCTGGCCCACGCGCGTTGCAGGGCACGGGTCCCCGAGTCAACTCGGTGGAACTCCATGACGCCGTTGCCATCCCACCACCGACAGACGAGTCGCGCTTGCTCGCGACCCGAGAGTCCCGCGCACAGCGAGTCGAGCGTGCGAAAATCCAACTCAGTCGCCTTGACGCGTGCTGCGGCTTGCTCGGAGTTCGCTGCCTCGCTGACCGTGCGGTGGTGCGCCTGATACTTGTCCAGCCACGCGTGCATGGCCGCGTCGTCCTCCCCTTCACGAAGCGCCGATGGCGGCGCTGGTGCCGGATGCTTCAGGACCGCCTCAAACCGCCGCACCGGCACGCCGAGCGTCGCTTCGCGAATCCTGTGAACAACGGTCTGTCGCTCTGCGAGGTACTGCGAGAGGACCGGTTCGAGCGCTGCCATCGACTCGGCTGAAAGCTGCAGTCCATCGACTGCGTCGCGCACATCGAGAGCGCGTCCACCGAGCGAGCCAGACGAGACGGCTCTCGCGATGGCAAGGTCGCGCCGAATCTCCAAGAGGGCGATCACCCGTGCGAGCGCCGAGGCCTGCTCGGGCCGCGCCACCGCACGGATCCCATCGAGCAGCGGGCGCTCGGCGTCGTCAATCGCGGCCGCCGCTGCTCGCGACTTGCTCTGCAGCGCGCGGGCCTCTTCGATCGTGGCGGATTGCGTGCGCGCGATGGCCTGCCACTCCACCAATCGCTTCGCCACCACCTCGGTGAAGCGCTCGACATAGGCCGCGTGATCGGCCAGTACGCGTTCGCGCTGCGACGCGTCGAATCCCGCGGCGGTGAGCTGCGTTTCGAGTTCGGTGCTGCGCAGCGGCTCGACCTCGGCACCGTGGGCGCGCGACGAGGTAGCGGCGGTGGCGGCAAGCGCACACGCGATGCAGAGAGACGCGAGTGTCCGACGCCAGCCGTCGATCGCGGCGCGTAGTTGACCCATCACTCAAGTGTAATCCCCGTGTGATGGGAAGGAACGGTCCCGCGGTGGGACCGATTCTTCCCATCACGAGGGGGGGGGCGCAAGCGGGTAGCGCACGATGACCGTCGAGGGCATCGGGGGATAGTCCATCTCAAGGCGCACGAGGCGGAAGTCCGACTCCGCGTGACCCAGCCTCGCGCACACGAGCGAGCACAACTCGCCGTGGCGCGCGAAGAGTTCAGTTCCCCAGCGCGATGGTCCACCGCGCAAGACGCGCACCTTCGCCCGCACCGGCAGTCGCAGCTGTTCGCGGCGCGCGGGGTCGTGAGGCAACTCGCCGAATGGCCTTCCGTACACGAGCACCTCGGCCTCGTCGACTTCGGGCATGTCCTTGTGCGCGAGGATGTCGAAGAGCAGCGTCTCAGTAGGAATGTTGATCGCCGCCGTGACCTCGCCGAACTCCAAGACCCCGGGCTTCGAGTAGCGGTCAGCACTCGCGACATCGAATCCGCCGAAAACGAATGTTCCCGAGCCGTTGATGCCCACAGGTCCGTCGGTGAGTTCATGCCGCACAATGCCGCCGACTTCGGAACTCCGAACCGGAAGCACGCTCGGCGACGAGAAGCTCTTGAGCACGAGATACGGGGCATCCTTGCACGGCGGAGGCTCGATCGGCTGCCGTCTGCTATCGGCAACGGTGACCTGTTCGTCGCCCTGATAGCTGCGGAACTCAAAGAGCGGCCATCCATCAATGGGGCGCAACCGCCGCACATCGTGCCACGCGCCGACGATCGCGAGGTCCAACAGTTCGGGCTTCTTGCGATTGGGGGCGAGCACCACGGTGCCCGATCGCATGCGCGCTTGAAGGCCCCAAAGGCCGCTCAACCCACGGAACGCGAGCTTGCGCGCTTCGGCAAGGCCGCTGTCGGTAGACAGGCCATCAAGGAGCAGCCGAAGCGTCGCGCGATCGCCCGCGTGGAGCTTGACCATCGCCTCGAAGCCCCCCGCCGCATCCGTCACCGCCTGCACGAGCGTCGGCTTCGCGCCTGCGCCTTCGAGGGCCGCAGCGACGATGCGCAGCGCCTCGGCACCGGGCACCAGCGACGCCGCCTCCATAGGATCGGTCGCGGTCGCCATGCGCGAGACCTTCCACGCGAGACTCTTGTCGATCTGAAGGAGCCGCGAGGCCTCCTGCGGCTTCTCGATGTTGAGCGAGATCGACTCGTATGCAGCGACAACCGCATCGCGCATCGCCGCGATCGCCTCGGCGCACGCCTCGTGGAACGGGGCGGCCTGCTGCGGAGGATGTGCGATGGACGGGGGTGTCATTCGGGAAACTCCAGCCGAGTGATTACCAGAAGACGGACTCCCGTGAGTGCGACTATGGGCACGCACCCCAGCCCGAAAGAATCACGGACATGTCGAGACCGTCGACGACACCGTCGAGGTTGAGGTCGGCCGAGGGCTCCGCCGACGCCCAAGCGCTCAAGACCAATCCCATGTCGAGGCCGTCGACCACGCCGTCTCCGTTGGGATCGCCAGCACACGGCGGCGTGCCCCCGCGAAGGTCGAGGACGAAGGGCGACATGCCGAAACTTCCGAACGCGGTGCCGACAATCGACAGCCCGTCGTCCGACATTCCGAGGGGCAATCCGAGACTGACATCGGCAGGCACCGCCACGCCGAACTCGGCCGCGTAGTCAGCAAGCGCCGTGTAGCCAGTTGCCGCGCGC
>SYGQ01000163.1 GCA_005799475.1 Planctomycetia bacterium
CCCGGGTAGCCCTCCGCGTACTTGTTGGTCATCCACGAGCCCGCCGCGTGCATGACCGCTGCGCTCACATGGTTTTCGCTCGCGATCAGTTCAAGCGTGGACTCCTGCCGCTCGCGCTCGCCCTCGAGCGACCGCGCCACCTCCGGATCCGCATGCCCGAGGAGGTCGAGGAGGGCGTCCGACATCGAACCGGTCTTGGCACTGCCGGAGGATCGAGGAGTGGCGGTGGGCATCGGGCCAATGTACTCACGCGGTCGTCGGTATCGTCAACATCGTGACGAGCATCGCGTTCTCCTTCGGGAAGGCTCAACTCCGCTTCGTCATCCGCGAGGGCACGGTGCACGGGGCGTGGCGTCTATCGCCCATCGCGCGAGGGCCGCGTGCGGCTTCGAAGGACGCAAGAGTGATCGCCTCGCTCGTTGCCGCATGGCGTGATGGTCGCACCATTTCGGCGGCGCCGGTGATGAAACTTCTTCCCGATGGCCCTGCATTCTTCGTCGAATGCTGGAAGGCGTGTCTCAAGATCCCGCGCGGAGAAACGCGCTCCTACGCGTGGCTGGCAAGGGCGGCTGGGCGCCCCACTGCGGTGCGCGCGGCCGCGCAAGCCATGGCGCGCAACCCGCTGCCGCTCCTGGTCCCCTGCCACCGAGTCACTGGCACGAACGATCCCGGCGGATTCTGCGGCGCCGGACACATGGGCGAGAGGACGGCGCGCGCGAAGAGATTCCTCGCCCTCAAGGCGGATCTCCTGCGACGCGAGGGCGCGCGAATCGCACGCGCATGATTCCTGTACGCTTCGCCCCCTCGAACCACTCGCGAACCTCAGGAGATCTGGCTGCATGCGCATCACGATGGTTGGCACGGGCTATGTGGGACTCGTCACGGGGGCCTGCTTCTCTGACATGGGCAATCATGTCACATGCCTCGATATCGACGAACGCAAGATCGCCACGCTTCGCCGGGGTGAGAGCCCGATCTACGAGCCTGGACTGTCGGAGATGATCCAGCGCAACGCGGCCGCAGGTCGACTGGAGTTCACTTCCGACAAGGCCAAGGCGTATGCCTCTGCGCAGGTCATCTTCATCTGCGTGGGGACCCCTAGTCGCGACGATGGCAGCGCCGACCTTCGGTTCGTCCTCGCCGTCGCCGAAGACATCGCGCACGAGATCGAGCGCCTCGGTGCCAAGGGCGCAGGAAAGACCGTGGTCGTCAAGAGCACGGTGCCCGTGGGCACCACCCACCGCGTGCGCGACGCGATCCGCGCCGTCACGAAGGTTTCTTTCCACATCGCCGACAATCCAGAGTTCCTCAAGGAAGGCGACGCGATCCAAGACTTCATGAAGCCCGATCGCGTGGTCTGCGGCGTCGACGATGAGGCCACCGGCGAGACCATGCGTGCCCTCTACGACCCGTTCGTCCGTCAGGGCAATCCTATCTTCATCCTTGATGTGTGCAGTTCCGAGATGGTCAAGTACGCGAGCAATGCCATGCTCGCCTGCAAGATCTCGTTCATCAATGAGATTGCGAATCTTTGCGAACGGTACGGGGCCAACATCGCCGCGGTCCGCGAGGGCATGTGCGCGGACAAGCGGATCGGGAATCAGTTCCTGTACCCGGGACTCGGCTACGGGGGCTCATGCTTCCCCAAGGACACCCAGGCGGTCGTCTCGATGGGGCGCGCGACCGGTCTTGACTGCAAGCTCAATGCGTCCGTGCACGAGGTCAATCAGGACCAGCGACGACACTTCTGGGCGAAGATCGAACGGGAGCTGGGGGGAGATCTTCGCGGCAAACTCCTTACTTTCTGGGGGGTTGCGTTCAAACCGCGAACCGACGACATCCGAGAGGCACCAAGCCTGACCCTCATGCAGATGGCCCTCGACGCCGGGGCCAAGGTGCGCGCCTACGACCCGGTCGCGCTCGAGCACCTTGCCGCCGAGATGCCTTCGGTCGAGCGGGCGAAGGATCAGTATTCGGCGCTCGATGGCGCGGAAGCCCTCATTATCTGCACGGAATGGGCCGAATTCCGCTCACCCGACTTTGGGGAACTGAGGCGCCGACTCCGCCGTCCGCTCATCGTCGACGGCCGAAACTTGTTTCGGCCCGCACAGGTGACCTCCGAGGGGTTCACCTACGCGTCAGTTGGGCGTGCGACCGCGCGACCGACCTAGGCCACACTCCCAAGCAGATTCGTCGGAAAAACTAGCATTTTTGTCGCCCGCGCACTTGCGACGACCCTTGAGGGAGCCCTACATTCCCCGTGCCGCATGCATTGTGCGGTTGGGAGCGAGACCACATTCTCGACACGGACTGTCACAGAAAGGACATCTGAAAACATGGCAACCATGACCAAGAAGTCGCCGGCCAAGAAGGCGACGAAGAACACGAAGACCGCGAAGAAGGCGTACAAGCCGACGACGACCACCAAGGTGCGAACCCGCAGCCAAGTGATCGCTGATCTGGCCTGCGCGTCGGATGTGAAGAAGGGTGTCGTCAAGGAGATCTTCGAGAACCTCACCACGATGATCGGCTCCGACCTCAGCAGCCGCGGCCCGGGCACCTTCAGCTTCATGGGTCTTCTCAAGCTCAAGACCGTCAAGAAGCCCGCGACCAAGGAGCGAACCGGCGTGAATCCGTTCACGGGTGCGACGCAGGTCTTCAAGGCCAAGCCAGCGAGCAAGAAGGTTCGTGCACGCTCGACGAAGACGCTCAACTCGCTCGTCAGCTGACCGAAAGTCTGAGCGACTCAAATCGATTCGCATGCGGCCCTGCCTTTCGGCGGGGCCGCTTTCTTTTTGAGGCGCTGCTGCCACGCATGTGTGTCGAACTGCTCCTGCGCTCACGGTCCGTCGCCACACGCGCGTGCCCGCAGACAGTTTGGAGCGCGCCGCGCGTCGCGAACGGTCCCCAGGGGCGCGTGGTCCGAATGCGTGCTGTCACTCCGGCGCGCGCTGTGACAGCGCGAGGCGCAACATGCCGCTCGCCGCAGCGAGCCGCGCTCTCGCGGAGGTGGCGTCGAGGCCGCACGAGCGCATCACAATGGCGACCTTGACACTCCCGCGCGCGTCCTCGAGCAGTTGCGCCGCAACCTCGCGCGTGAGTGACGGCTCGAACTCGCACAGCGTGCGAATCGCGCGATCGACCAGCTTGTCGTTGGTTGCCGCGAGGTCAACCATGAGGTTGCCGTGCACCTTTCCGAGCTTCGTGAAGACAATGGTTGTGATCGCGTTGAGCGCCAGTTTGGTGGCCGATCCGGCCTTGAGCCGCGTCGAGCCAGTCAAGACCTCGGCGCCGGTGGCGAGCAGGATGAAGTGGTCGCAACCGTCCGGAATCTCGCCCTCCGAGCAGACGAGGAATCCGGTGAGCGCGCCGCGCAGCCTCGCGTGACGAATGGCCCCGCGGGCATAGGGCGTGGTTCCGCCTGCGGCGATCGCCAGCACGGTGTCGCGTGAGGACAGCCCAAGCGCATCAAACTCGCCAACAACGCCATCAGGATCATCCTCCTTGCGCTCGCTGCTTCGCCGAAGCGCCGCGTCGCCGCCGGCGATGAGGCCGACGACCTGCGAAGGATCGCTCAGAAATGTCGGTGGACACTCGCTCGCATCGAGCACACCGAGCCGTCCGGAAGTGCCTGCCCCGCAGTAAATGAGCCGGCCTCCCTCGCGCATGCGCAGTGAAAGCGCGTCGATGAACGCGCCCAGCGCTGGCGCCGCGTGCGACACCGCCTCCGCCACGCGTTCGTGGTCGCTCGCCATGAGCGCCAACTGGTCGGCCGTCGAGAGCCGATCAAAGTCTTGCGAGGCCGCTTGCCGCTGCTCGGTCGCCACATGCGAACGGTCGGGCGGGAGCGCGCGCGTCACGGCGAGAGGTGATCCTTGAAGAAGCGCCACTTGGCGGCGTCTTCGGCTTGGCCGAATCCGCCGTGGCCGGCACGCGGGAACAACATGAGTTCGAACTCGAAACCTCGGTCGTAGAGCCGCTGCGCGAGCGCCCACGCGTTGTTCGGGTGGACATTGTCATCTTCCATCCCGTGCACGAGCATGAAGTGGCCGCGCATCTTGTCCGCGTGCACGACGACACTGCCGGCGTCGTAGCCCGCCTGATTCTCCTGCGGCGTGCGCATGAACCGCTCGGTGTAAATCGAGTCGTACTGCCGCCAGTCCGTCGGGCCGCTTTCGGCCACTGCCGCGGCGAACACCTCCGGATGGCGCACCAGCGAAAGGGCTGAGAGGTATCCACCATACGAAAGCCCGGTGATCCCAACGCGTTTCTCGTCCATACCCGGCTGCGCGCCCAGCTGCGTGACGGCCGCTGCTTGGTCATCCATATCGGCGATCCCGAGCGCCATGTAGGTCGCATCCTCGAAGAGTTTGCCACGGCCGGGCGTGCCTCGGTTGTCGACGCGGAGCGAGACGAAGCCGTGATCGCACGACTCGGGCTGATCGGCAAAGGTGCCGTGAATGGTTTGGAAGTACGGCCCCCCGTAGACGCTCACAATGATCGGCCACTCGCGCGATGGATCGAACCCTTTGGGAAAATGCACGATGCCATAGAGGTCAGTCACGCCATCGGCCGCCTTGAACACCTTGAGTTCCGGCGGCCTCACCCCCTGCTCCGCCCACGGATCGCCCTCGGGCTCGGCGAGCGTCGCGATGAGTTTCCCCGTGCGGGTGTAGAGGCGCGTTGACGGACGACGCGAGACGCTCTCATCGGTGGCGGCGAAGGAGTCGCCCCCGGGGGCGATTTTGAACCGTCCGTAGTGGCGATCCTCAGTTGTCATCCGCCTCTGCTGGGAACCGTCGAGCCGCGCCACCATCAACTGCTGATTGACTGCGGTGGCCGCGGGAAAAGCCGTGAAATAGAGATCGCCTGACGCCTCGTCGACGGCTTCGATTCGCCCGCAGGGAAAGGGTCCGGCTGTCAGCGCGACGGTGTGCGGCGAGTCGAGCGAACGAATCTCGTAGTGCTTGAAGCCAGTGCGCTCGCTGGCCCAGATGAACCTCCGTCCATCTGCGAGAAATCGCATCTCGGGAAGGTGGTGGTTCCAGTGCAGCTGCTGCTCGCGCAGGATGACTCGGACCGCGCCCGACTCCGCGTCCGCCGCGCAGAGTTCGAGCACATCGTGCCGCCGATTGAGGCGGTGGAACAACAGCTCGGCGCCCGAAGGTGACCACTCCACACCATAGATGTATTGGTCCGCATCGCCGACACTCACCCACACCACATGCGCAAGGGGGTCCTCGGACTTCGACTCGCAGAAGGCGCTCGCATCGAGAATCCCAAGCGTCGCAATCGGGTTCGGGTCGCCCGGCTTTGGATACCGTTCCGTATCGACTTCCGTGCGCAACGAGGTCAGCCCCGACAGAAGGTGGAACTGCGGCACCTTCGCGTCATCAAACTTGTAGAACGCGAGCCGTGAGGAGTCCGGACTCCACCACATGCCCGTCGTTTGGTCGAGTTCCTCGCCGTAGACCCAGCTTGCGGTGCCGTAGCGGAGCGTCGCTGTGCCGTCGGTCGTGACAGCGCGTTTTTCGGCCTCGCCGCACTTGACGAACAGATTGCCCTTCTGCGAGAGGGCACTGCGCTCCCCGCTTGGCGCCACTTCGACGGGCCGCTGCCGTCCGCGCGCGGGCGCTCCCGGTCGCGACCGCGCACGCGGGCGGTCACTCGCTGCTGGAATCACCGCATCCGCGGCCCCCTGTTCGATCGCACCGGACTCAAGATCCACTCGTCGCCAACTCCCGTCGCGACGGAACCACGCCGAGTCCGCATCCCACCGGATGTCGCGCACCACTCCCGACTCGCCTTGCGCGAAGGCGGAGGCCGAGAGCGCCGCGGCAAGGATCCAGGTCACGCGCGTCATCAGCTCACGCGCACGGCGGCCTGAAACTGTCGCAATCGACTGTCGATCTCTCCGGGCTTGAGGGCGCGCAGCCGATCAAGTCCGAAGGACTCGAGCGTGAAACTTGCGAGCACCGTGCCGTAGGCCATCGCGGTCTGAAGCGCGTTGAAGTCACGGCGGTTTTCGCGCGCAAGGAATCCCATGAAGCCGCCCGCGAAACTGTCTCCCGCCCCCGTGGGATCGACGACGCCGGCCTCCTCAACGGGAAACGCCGGCAGCACGGCCCGCCCCTCGCGATGCGTCAGAAGCGCTCCATGTTCGCCCTTCTTGACGACGACAAAGCTCGGTCCGTGCTCCATGATGCGCTGCGCCGAGCTGACTGCGCTGCGGAGACCGGTCAACTCCGCCGCTTCGGAATCGTTGACGATCACCCCGTCCACGCGCTTGAGCAGTGAACTGAGATCGCCGTGCGCTGTGCGAATCCATAGATCCATCGTGTCCGCCACCACCAGCTTGCGATGGGGGAACTGGTCGAGGAATCCCAACTGCACAGCGGGGTGTGTGTTGCCGAGAAAGATGAACTCCGCGCTCTTGAAACTTTCGGGAACACGCGGGGGACTCTCTTGCAGTACGCCGACTTCCGTGAAGAGTGTCTCGCGTCGGTTCACATCCTCGAAGTACCGCCCGCCCCAAGAGAATGTGCGAGAACCTTGCCGCGATTCGAGACCGTCCAAGCAGAGTCCGGGGAACGATCGCAGTGCCTCCGAATGCTCCGTCGGCCAGTCGTCGCCAACGGCTGCGACAACACCGACCGGGCACAACTGACTCGCCGACGCCGCGAAGTAGGCCGCACTGCCGCCGGAGACACCCTCGCGGCTCGCGCGTGGCGTGTGCACGGTGTCGATCCCGATGGTCCCAGTGACGACGAGCCTCACGACGCGATCGTATCGGTCTTCTTGAAACTCCGTGCCCAGCCAATGCCGATGGCGACGCCGGTGAGTGTGCCAGCGACCGTGTCCAGTGGCATCACGCGCAGTTCGGGTGGGAGCGATCCGAGTGCAAGGAGCACGCTCGGCGAGGCCGTGAGCCGACTGGCGACGAACCATTGGTAGGCGCCCATCAGAAGGATCGGCGAGACGAAGATGACGACTGGCTGCACGCGCGGAGCCACGAGACGGAACGCCATACCGGCCGCGACGCCGCCGACGAACACGCCGCCGATGGCCTGCCCCTTCATCATGGTGCGCACGACGAACCACGCCACGACTGGAATGAGCGCGCCGACGAGGCTCGCCTTGAGGGCGTCGATATCGAAGTACTCGCGCCACAACCCGGCCTCGCCTCGCAACGGCACATCGGGCAAGGGCCCCGACACTCGGAAGACACATGTCACGAGGAGCGCGATCGGGATCGTCCACGCGAGCGTTTCCACGCCAATCGAGGCAAGATTGGCGCCATCGAAGATCGCCGCCTGCGCCGTCCCAGTCTGCATGGCGAACGCCGTGACGGCCGTGCCGAGAACAAAGAGCCCGACGATGGCATTCACCAAGCGGCCAATGCCGCATGCGATCGCTGTGGAAACGACGAGGAGCAGCGCCAAGGCACCCGCGCAGGCGAGCGGACTCACTGCCGTCGTGAGCGCCCCCGAGGCGCCGCCGCGGTCATCAACGGCGATGCCGCTGAGCGAGATCCCAAGCCACGCGCAAGAAAGGATGGCGAGCCCGAGAAGGACGCCACGCAACCACGCGCGATCGAGCGGCGCGCGGAACGATCGTTCGCTCTGGGTGTGCTGGCGACGCTCCATCGAGGCATGGTGTATCCGCTCCTGACCCGTGAGGCAAACTCGGCGTATCCTCGCTCGCGTGGATTCTCCCGCGGAGGACGCAATTGGCTTGGACGGCCGTCCGCTGGCGATCGACGAAGTCGCTGATGTCTCGCGTCGCGGTCGACGAGTGACCCTCTTGGGGTCAGCGCGCGAGTCGATGGAGTCCACTCGCGCGGCCATGCTTGTGGGCGCGCACGGTGACCAAGCGCTCTACGGCATCAACACCGGATTTGGGAGCTTCGCGTCGGTGCGACTTTCGGGTGCGGACCTCGCCACACTGCAGGCCAACATCGTGCGCTCGCATAGTGCAGGCGTCGGCGATCCCCTTCCCGACGATGTGGTCCGGGCGACGATGGTGATTCTGGCGGCGAGCCTCGCACGCGCAAAGTCCGGCGTGCGGGCGTGCGTCGTCGAGTCGATCGTCCAGCATCTCAACGATGGCGTGACTCCCGTGGTGCCCTCGCGGGGGTCCGTTGGCGCCAGCGGCGATCTCGCCCCACTGGCTCACATCGCGCTGGCCCTCATCGGCGAGGGCACCGTCCGTCTCGGTGGACGGGTCATGCCCGCTGCGGAAGCCCATCGTGCACGCCGTATCGGGGCGCTCCAACTGGCCGAAAAGGAAGGACTCGCGCTCCTCAATGGCACACACTTGATGGCGGCGCTCGGAGCGCTCGTGATGCACGATGCCCATCGCGTCGTGCAGGCGGCGATCGCGGCCTCCGCGATGGCGCTCGACGCATGCCGCGCGACGCACTCAGCCTTGGATGAGCGCATCCATCACGCCCGCGCGCAGCCTGGCCAGCAAACGATCGCACGCGCCGTGCGTCGGCTCCTCGACGGCAGCACGATTCCAGCATCGCACAAGGACAACGACCCGCGCGTGCAAGATCCCTATTCACTGCGGGCGATCCCACAGGTCCTCGGTGCCGCGCTCGACGCGCTTGAGTTCGCGCGCGGCGCGGTCGAGCGCGAACTCGGTGCGGTCACTGACAACCCGCTCGTGTTTGTCGAAGGGCGCAACGCCGACATCGTCAGCGGCGCAAACTTCCACGGGATGCCGTTGGCGATTGCCTTGGACCTCGTGAAGATTGCGCTTTCACATGTCGCCGGGATTTCCGAGCGACGGACCTACTGGGCACTCTCGGGCCACGACCGCGAGAGTCGGCTGCCCGCACACATGTCACCGCGACCGGGTCTTGAGAGCGGGCTCATGATCGCGCAGTACACCGCCGCCGCATGCTGCAACGAACTGCGCACGCTGGCCTACCCCTCGAGCGTCGGCAACATTCCCACCTGTGCCGGGATCGAGGACTACAACAGCATGGGGGCCACGAGTGCCCTGCACGCCGCGGCCGCCGTCCGACTCTGTCGCGATGTGATCTCGTGCGAACTCCTCGTCATGGCGCAGGGCATCGACCACCATCGTCCGCTTCAGAGTGGCATCGGTGTCGAGCGCGTCCACGCCGCGCTGCGCGCCGTCGTGCCGCCGCTGACGGGCGATCGCCCGCTCGCTCCCGACATCGCACGGATTGCCGAGGCGCTCGCGAGTGGGGCCATTGGCGCCGCCGCGTCCATCGCGCGCTGACGCGGCCGCATCCGCGATTAGACTGACCGAATGCCCCTGCCCACCGCGTCGGATCGAGCCATTCGCGCCCCCCGCGGCGGCGTGCGCACCTGCAAGACATGGGCCGCCGAAGCGGCGATGCGCATGCTGATGAACCACCTCGACCCCGAGGTGGCCGAGCGACCCGGCGATCTCATCGTCTACGGCGGCCGCGGGCAGGCAGCGCGCGACTGGGAGTCATTCGATGCGATCATTGCGTCGCTGCGCGCCCTGGGCACCGACGAGACTCTCCTGGTGCAGAGCGGCAAGCCCGTCGGCATCGTCCGCACGCACGAGGATGCGCCGCGCGTCTTGATCGCCAACTCCAACCTCGTCCCGCACTGGGCCACGCAGTCACACTTCGACGACCTCGCCGCGCGCGGGCTCATCATGTTTGGGCAGATGACCGCGGGAAGTTGGATCTACATCGGGACGCAGGGGATTCTGCAAGGCACCTACGAAACCTTCGCCGAGTGCGCACGACAGCACTTCGGTGGAACGCTGCGGGGAACGCTCAATGTCACCGCTGGCTGCGGCGGCATGGGGGGCGCGCAACCGCTGGCGATCACCATGAATGACGGCACCTGCCTCATCGCCGATGTGTGCCGCGAACGGCTTGAGAAGCGCGTGAAGGATCGGTACCTCGACGAGTGGCACGAGGAGCTCGACCGCGGTATCGACCGCGCCGTCGACCTTGCGAAGGCCGGCGAGGCGATCTCGGTCGGCGTCCTGGCGAACGCGGTCGATCTCCTTGAGCGCCTTCGCGACCGGAAGATCGTCCCCGCCACGCTGACCGACCAGACGAGCGCGCACGACCCGCTTGAGGGGTACTACCCGATGGGGCTCTCGCGGGAGTCGGCGGACCTGCTGCGCGCGTCGGACCCCGAGGCCTATGTCGGGCGCTCGCTCGCATCGATGAGACACCATGTCGAACTAATGGTCTCGTTCATGGATCGCGGCACTCGCGTCTTCGACTACGGCAACAACATTCGCCAGCGCGCAAAGGACCAAGGCCTCACGAACGCGTTTGCGTTTCCGGGGTTCGTCCCCGCCTACATCCGGCCGCAGTTTTGCGTCGGACGCGGTCCCTTTCGGTGGGCGGCGCTCTCGGGTGATCCAGCCGACATCAGAGCCACCGACGAGGCCGTACTGAAACTCTTCCCGCGCGACGAAGGGCTCTCGCGTTGGATCAAGAAAGCGCAAGAGCGAGTCGCGTTCCAGGGATTGCCGGCGCGAATCTGTTGGCTCGGCCTCGGCGAACGACATCGCGCAGGGCTCGCGTTCAACGACATGGTTGCGCGCGGCATCGTGAAGGCGCCCATTGTGATCGGCCGCGACCACTTGGATTGCGGCTCCGTGGCGAGTCCGAACCGCGAGACTGAAGGGATGCGCGACGGCACCGACGCCGTGAGTGACTGGGCGCTCTTGAACTTCGCCGTCAATATCGCCTCGGGCGCGTCGTGGGCAAGCTTTCACCACGGCGGCGGAGTAGGGATCGGGTTCAGTCAGCACGCCGGACAAGTCATCGTGGCCGACGGCACACCGGAGGCGGCTCGACGCCTCGAGCGAGTGCTCACCAATGATCCGATGATGGGGGTGTTCCGCCACGCCGATGCGGGCTACACCGCCGCGCAGGAGTGCGCGGATCGGCTGGGCGTCAAGATTCCCACTCGCTCCTGGTAGCGCGGCTACGGAGCCGTCGCCCGCGCAAGGCGATCATGAATCGCCGACCAAAGTCCCGGCGATGCTGGTGGCCGTTCAATGAGAATCCGCGAGCAGCCCGTCAAGTCAGCGCGACGAAGCGCGTCGTAAAGTTGCGACGCATACCCGTCGGCTTCCGGTGGCATCGCGACGCGGACATGCGGAGCATCGACGGTCGTTCTCTCAAAGCACAGGACCGCGGCGGGTGGACCGCTCGCCAGTGACGCGGCCATTGCATCCGGATCGACCAGTGTGGCCGGCGCTTTGGGTGCGTAGTGTCGCAGCGCCGTCCCAGGGCTCGCCCCTTGCTCTGAAGCGATATCGACCTCGATGGGTCCGAGGATCTCCGAAAGCCGTTCGACCGTGACCGCTCCGAGACGGCGCACAACAGGCTTGGCCACTGCGAGGTCGATGACGGTTGACTCGATCCCAACGGTGCACGGGCCGCCGTCGAGCACGATCAGTTCGGACTCATTCGCGTAGTCCGCGGCGACATGACCGGCGGTCGTTGGTGAGACGCCACCGCTGCGATTCGCGCTCGGCGCGCTGATGGGACGGCCCGCTCCATAGAGGAGCCCGCGCGCGAGAGGGTGACGGGGACTGCGCACGGCGATCGTCCCCAAGCCGCCCGCCGCCGAGGCGGGGACTCGCTCACGCCGGTTCATGATGATGGTGAGCGGACCCGGCCAGCACGCGCCCGCAAGGTGCATCGCGCGGCGAGTCCAGCCCTCGCTGACCTCCTTCGCCATCGCCAGATCGACCACATGCGCGATGAGCGGATTGTGTTCGGGCCGCGCCTTGAGCGCGTAGACGCGAGCAATCGCCTCGGCACAGAATGTGTCAGCACCGAGTCCGTAGACGGTCTCGGTGGCAAAGGCGACGACCTTGCCCGAGCGCAGCATTGAGGCCGCGAGGTCAATGCTGTCATCCGTGTATGGAAGGATGGCTGCCATGTCAGCTGGCTGGCTCAATCACATCGATCTCGATGCGGTTCATGGTGAGCCCGGTCCCCATTGCGTGATAGAGGCGCGCGAGGGCGCCGTTGTAGTCAACCCTCGCGTCGACCTCGGAGGTGTAGGCGGCCGCGAGTCGCTCTTGTGCCTGAAACTTCGTCTGGAGAAACTCCGGCGTGAGCGCCGCAAGCGTCTGCTCGAGGACATTGAGCGCGCGCAGGCTCTCGGCCGCGGCGAGCCGACTCGCGCGCGATTGCTCGATGAGCTCGTAACTCGTGGTCACGCCACGCAGCGCGACTTTGACGGCATACACAGCATTTTCGATGGCCTGCTGATAGGAAATGACCGCGCTCGATCGCCGCAGTCGCGCCTTGCGATACTCGGCTTCGGCTGCACGATTGCCGATGGGCTGACTGAACGCCATCTGCGCCAACCACGAAACGAAGTCGGCACTCGACATATCGCCCATCGCGCCGCCAAATGAACCGCTGGTGTTGTCTTGGCCGGTGAGCGTCACCCCTGCCTGCAATCCGAGTTGCGGAAGCCGACCGTTGTCCGCCACGACGAGGCGGATCGCCGCGTCGTCGATGGCGAGCAGGCTCCGCGCGATCGACGGATTCTGCTCGACCGAGGTGATGATGGCCTCGCGCAAGCTGTACCGGATTGGTTCTTGCGCGGGCGCATCGACAGGCACGAGGAGCGCGTCGGAGCCGACAGTCGCCGCAGGATCATTCATCAGGAGCTTGAGCCGATCACTCGCGTCGCGCGCGGCCAGCCACGCGCGGATGAGGTTGGCCCGTCGAACCTCCACGATCGAAGCTGCAAGCGCATAGTCGGCGACGGTGGCGTCGAAGTTGAGACGCTTCTTCAAGATGTCGCGGACATCGAGGCCGACCTTCAAGAGCCACGCGGACGCGACCACGCGCTGGCGCGTCTGCACGAGCGTCCAGTACTGAACCTCCGTGTCGCGGACCACATCGAGGAGCGACTGGCGGAGATTTACAACACCCGCGCGGTCTTGATTGCGCGCGATCCGTATCTCGGCCTCGTTGACATCGCTCCCGAACCCCTGCAAGAGCGGCTGGCTGAGATTGAAGTTGACGGCGTTGGTCCAGTATGTGGCCGGGTCGTAGATGCTGGTGGTTGCTTGTTGGGTTTGCTGAAGGTCGAGGCTCGCCGAAACGGTCCCGCCGGAGATGAGGCGCTTCTGGATGCCCGTTGAAAGCGCCGTGACCGTGTCCTCTTGCGTGAAGGCGTTGTCGAAGCCCCCGAGGTCCAGCGGCGGCGGCGGGATGCTGTTCACTTGATAGCCCGCGCTCGCCAGAAGCACTGCGTCGAACGCTGCCTCGGCGCGAATGACCTCGGTCTGCGATATGGCAGACTGCATGCGCGCCCCCTGAACCCCCAGGTTGTTGCGAACGGACGACGCCATGGCTGTCCGGAGGCTCAGTTTGACATCGACGGCGGGACCCCCAGAGACATCGGGCCCCAAACTCAGACCCTCACCAGCATCAGTTCCCTGAGGACCTAGGGCTTCGAGCGCCACGATTCGCGGTTTCAGCCGTTCAAACAGGTCGTTGGGGACCTGGCTGGCCACGAACAGAGGCTCGTTGCCGCTCTCGGGGGTCCGAGCGGCCCCCTGCCGTGCCACCGCTGCCTCGATCGCGCTTCGAAGTGCCACTTCCCCCTCGTCAGAGTCATCGCTATCGAGCGGCGACTGGCATCCCGTGAGCAGCATGATGGCGATCCCGACTCCGGTCATCAAAAACTTCACACCACCTACTGGCATCGTTGCGATGCTAGCGGCTACGATTCGCGCATGGACAGAGCACGGATCGCCCGTTCCATGGTCGCGTACGCCATTTTTGCGATGGGGGGTGTTGCGCCATGCGCCACGGCGTGGTCGCAGTCTGAACCTTCGGCGACTCCTTTCGCAGAACCCGCCGCGACAACGACTCCATTCGTCGCCGTAGTGACGGCTGACAATGTCTATGTCCGATCGGGGCCGAGCGTGCAGAGTTCGTACCCATTCGGCAAACTTGATCGCACGAAAGTCGTGCGCGTGCTCGAGGAAAGTTTCGGTTGGTCGCGCGTGCAGACCGCGGGACCCGCCTTCGCGGACATGACGGGATTTGTCGCTGCCGATGACCGCGTCCAACTTTCTGCCGACGGCGGATCGATTACTGCGACGGCGGTCACAGAACTTCGCGCCCCAAACATCGGGGCGGACTCGTCGCCAGAGAGTTCATGGAAACAGATTGCGAAGGTCGACGCGGGCACCACCCTTGCGGCCCTCAACCGCATTGACGGCGAGCGTGGTTCTGTCTGGCGTGTGAAGTTGCCCGACAATGCGGAGGGCTGGATCAACTCCAACTTCCTGCGCCGAGCCACCGACGCGGAAGCCGCGACGATCGCTCACGCGGCGAGCGCGGCCGGATCCGATGCCACCGCCTCGCTGTCGGACGAGCCCGGCGAGCCCGGAGCAAGAGTCGACACTGCGGTCGCCGCGCCCCAAGGACCAACACCGGAAGAGTTGGCCGCGCAGAAGCGGCGCGCCACCTTTGCCGACCTCGAAGCAACTTGGCTCACGGTGAAAGGACAGCCTATTGCCGAGGCTGAGCTCGGTGCGCTCTTCGCGGCCTACACCTCGCTCTATGCGGATCCGGCGTGCGAACCCGGAATGAAAGCGCGTGCGAAGGCACGCACGGAGCAACTGGCCGTCCAGCAGGAAGTTCAAACGAAACTCGTCGAAATCAAGGACGCCAAGGCCAGGCTCTCGGGTGAGTGCGACCAGATTGCCTCAGTCGCAAGGGCCATTGAGGCACGCAGCGATTACTTGGCTGTGGGCGTTCTCAACGCCTCCATCGTCTATGACGGCTCAAATCTTCCGCTGCTCTATCGATTGCAGGATCCCAGCAGTGGACAGACCGTTGCCTACATCGTGCCCGACGACTCGTACACCTTGACAACCATGCTGGGCACACTCATCGGTGTGCGCGGCGAGAAGTGCTTTGACGACGCGCTGAAGCTCGACACGATCTCGCCAACGACCATCGACTACCTCACCCCCAAGGGCGACGGCTGAGTCGGTAGGATCTCCGGTTCGTCGCTGGGCGAAAGGGGCGTTAGCTCAATTGGGAGAGCGCCGCCTTTGCAAGGCGGAGGGTGTCGGTTCGATCCCGATACGCTCCATTCCCTTTTTCCCAGCGAAGAGTTCGTCGCTTCCTAACCTCGGAACGCCGCGACCGCGCATGCCACCGCGAGTTCGACGCGCAGGATCGCGGATCCGAGTGAAACCGGGACCCCGCCCCCCGAGAGCACCGCGCTGACTTCCGAGTGCGTGAGTCCGCCCTCGGGACCCACCACAAGCAAGACTGACTGCGCGTTGAGCGGCACGGTGCCCGAGCGGAGCGCGTGCGCCACTGACGAGATCGGTTCGCCCTCGGGATGCGCGAGGAGCACAGTGGTCGATGGCGCGTGCACACGCCGTATCGCCTCGGCAATTGTTGCACGCGGTGCGATCGTGGGCAGCCATGGCTGGCGCGACTGCTTGCACGAGGCGACGAGAACACGCTGCGCCCGAGCCGTCATCGAGTCGGACCATGACACGACGGACCGTTCGCAGGTCAAGGGCGTGAGTCGCCTCACGCCGAGTGGTCCAGCTGCCTCGAGGAGCGTCGCGAAGCGATCGCCCTTGGGGAGCGCGGTGGCGAGGTCCACTTCAGGCGTGCCGCGCGCGGCCACCCGCACGCTGCGAATCGCGATGTCGAGCTCGCCCGAGTCCGCCGCCGCGCCGACGACTCCATCCGCAACCGCCCCCTGCCCATCGAACAGCGTGATGGCGTCCCCGGTACGCAGGCGACGGCTGCCGCTTGCGTGTTTCGACTCATCGGCGCCGAGCCGGGCCGTCGAAGGTGCGCTCCGCGGAAGGTCGGGGCAATACGCCCATGCTGTGCTCACACGCGCGCATCCTGATAGACATCGAATCGAGCCAACTTGCCCTCGACGGCGTGGTGAACTCCAGGTGAGAGCGGCGCTGCACTGAGGGGTCGTTTCACCACCACCCGACCGAATCCGGCCCCGCGCGCGCTCTCGAGAAGGATGTTGGCATCGTGGTCATCGCCGACGGCCGCGCGCACAAGTCGAATCGACTTCGGTGCCAGTGCGGATCCTTCTTTGGGCGGGTACATCGGATCAAGGTAGACGGTTGAAGTCGGACGGGCATCCGGGGGCACTGTGGTCATCAGCAGATCTCTGGAACTCCCGACGATCAGTCCGATGCGCTGCGCGATCTTTCTCAGGGAGTCGTCGTTGAGCGCCCGCGAGATGCCGTCGTCGAGGACGGTCGCCACCGGTGTCGACCGCTCGATGCATGTCACCGCGAATCCCGCTGCGGCGAGGATCCACGCATCGCCGCCAAGGCCGGCGGTGGCGTCGATCAGTCGGCCCCGCGGACCGCATGCGCGGACGAGCGGCTGCGTCGCGACACCACGAACATCGAGTCGGCAGAAGTCGACACACACGCCCGTTCCGGGCTTCTCGCCCGCTTCGATGAGTTCCATGCGACCACGCGGATCGATCTGGGCCATGATGCTCCTCGGAAGTCCCGGCACGATGTGCACATTACACTTAGGAGATGATGCCTGAGACAAGCGGCACGGTCTTCCAAAGCGCGCTCGACCTGATCGGGAACACGCCGATGCTCCGGATCAACCGGTTGTCGACCGGCTGTTGCGAACTCTTCGTCAAACTTGAGTCGCAGAATCCCGGCCAGTCGATCAAGGACCGTATTGCGCTCAAGATGATTGAGATCGCAGAATCAACCGGCAAGTTACGCAAGGGCGGAAAGATTATTGAGGCGACAGCAGGCAACACCGGCATCGCACTGGCGCTCGTCGCGGCACTGAAGGGGTACCGGCTGACAGTCGTGATGCCGGACAAGATGAGCGAAGAAAAGATGGCGCACCTCCGCGCGATGGGCGCCGAGGTGTTGCTCACACGATCGGATGTCGGCAAGGGACACCCCGAGTACTACCAAGACATCGCGCAACGCCTCGCCGACGAAGACCCCTCGTGTTTCTACGTGAACCAGTTCGAAAATCCAGCCAACTCGCTGGCTCACTACGAGACGACCGGCCCCGAGATCTGGGAGCAGATGGACGGGCGCATCGATGCGTTCGTTGCCGGCGTCGGGAGTGGCGGCACGATCGCTGGCGTGGGCAAGTTCCTCAAGGAGCGCAACCCCTCGTGCGAAGTCATTCTTGCGGACCCGCGGGGCTCGATCCTCGCGCCACTCGTCAACGAGGGGCGCACGATTGAACCGGGCTCATGGCTCGTCGAAGGAATCGGTGAAGACTTCGTGCCGTCGATCCTCGATCTCTCCATCGTCGACCACGCGTACACCGTGACGGACACCGAAGCGTTCGCCGCAGTTCGTGAGTTGCTGCGCAAGGAGGGCATCCTCGCGGGCAGCAGCGTCGGCGTGCTCCTGCACGCGGCGCTCGCGTATTGCCGGGAGCAGAAGACACCCAAGCGCGTCGTCACACTCATTTGCGACTCGGGCGCGAAGTACCTCTCCAAGATGTACAACGAGTTCTGGCTGCGCGACCAGGGCTTCATCGCCCGAACACGCACGGGAGACCTGCGCGACCTCATCGCTCGGCGTCACGATGAGCGCGAGGACTTCGTCCTCGCGCCGACGACTCCCCTGTCGCTGGCGATCCGTCGCATGCGCATGTTCTCGGTGAGTCAAATGGCGGTCCTCGACGCCTCTGACACGCTCGTGGGCATCATTGACGAGAGCGATGTCATGCTCGCGTTGGCACAGGAGCCGCTCGCGCAGTCGAGGCCGGTTTCAGACTTCATGACTGGCCGCGTGGAGACGATTCACCCCGGTCGCAGCGTGCAGGACCTCATCGCGATCTTCCGGGCTGAGAAGGTTGCTGTCGTGCACGATGGAACGGCGTTTCTCGGGCTCATCACCAAGACGGACCTCATCCACCACCTCCGCAGCCAGGCCACCGCCTGAGGGCTTGCGCCGCCAGTCCATTTGTGGAATAATCCCTCCCCCTTCGGCGTGCCACGCCGAGGGATCTCTGCCGCCCCCCGCGCGTGTGCTCGGGGAACGCGCTGGGGCCAGGCGGCGCCCCTAACTCTCCCCCGAAAGGACAGCGCCCATGGCACGACCGTACGAACTCCTTCTGCTTGAGACGATCGAAAACCTCGGCCTCGTCGGCGATGTGGTCAAGGTGCGACCCGGGTTCGCCCGCAACTTCCTTCTTCCCAACCAGATGGCCGAGGCTCCGACTGCCGAGAAGATCGAATCCTTGAAAGAAGCCCGCGCCAAGGCCGAGGCCGAAGTCGCGAAGCAGCGCGCCGACCGCGAGGCGATCATCGCGCGGCTTACCGGCGTGACCATCAAGCTCATCCGTGCGTGCAATGATCAGGGTGTGCTCTACGGTGCCGTCACGCAGCGTGACATTAGCGACGCGCTGATCTCGGAGGGTTATGGGGTCGACATGCGCGCGGTGCGCCTCGCGAACCCGATCCGCCGCGTGAGTTCGAACCATGTCACGATTCAGTTCGGGCGCGACCTTCTTGCCGACATCACCGTCGATGTGAAACCCGACCGCATCATCGAGATGGAGACTCCCGGACACGCGAAGGGGCACGACGAGCACACGGAAGAACCCGCCGCCGATGCCGCTCCGGAGTCGCTCGAGCCAGCCGACCAGACCAAGGCGGACCGCGCCACCAAGAGCGCCCGCAAGGCATCGAAGAAGACCGCCAAGGACTGATCGACATCGCCACAAAAAATGCGGAGGACCGCGCCGTCTCAAGCCGATTGAGTATCCGGCCGCGCGCGCCGTTGTGTCGCGCGTGGGACCGAGAACTTTTTCTGGAGCGCGCGCACGGATGCTGACGAGCTCGACCCACCGCGAGACGCTGCCCGAGACCAGGCACAGCGTCACCCACAAGTTCGCCATTGGCACCTACGAGGGCTACCTCACGGTCGGCCTGTTCCCCGACGGTCGCCCCGGCGAGATCTTCATCAAGATGAGCAAGGAGGGCTCGACGCTCTCGGGGCTCATTCAGGGGTTCTGCCGCGC
>SYGQ01000164.1 GCA_005799475.1 Planctomycetia bacterium
CAACACGGCACCGGCGGGAAACGCCTCCCGTTTGAGTCCGCCGCAGAGTCGGACGAGATCGGTGAGCCGAGCTCCTTCACGCCCGAGCGTGTAGGTGCCCGGATAAAAGACCTCGCCCCGGATCGTTCCCACCGCCATCGGCTCCCATCCCTTCTGGTGCCGAATCGTGACGCGGTCATCGGGCATGAGCGGCGTGCGCACCCGTTCCGCACCACGGCCGCCATCGAGCGCAACAACAAGGACCGGAGGCGCATCAGACCCACCTGACCCGAGCGTTCTCGCAATGAGAGCTTCGGGCCGCACGGCCTGAGAAACAAGTCCGCCAGCCATCACAATCAGATCCTCGAGTGAGAGCCCCTCGGAGTACTCGAACACCCCACCCTTGCGTACGAGTCCGTCGACGACCACCGTGGGGGAGCCCGTGAGGTCCTCGTATGTGTGGATCTGCACAACATCGCCATCTTCGAGCGGCATGTTGGCTGTCGGCTCCTTGCGAAGCAGGGCACCGAGATCGAACGCGATGGTCTTCGTCCTGACGGCTCCGGGAATCTGGCGTCTGACATGCGCGAGGTCCATGTAGGCCGCCTTCGCAAAGTCGGGATCTTGAAATCCGCCGCGTGTGAAGAGGATGTCGTAGAGCGTCATGCCCTGCGCGAGGACGGCCGCGCCCGGCTCCTTGACATGCCCCGCAAGCGTCACGCTCTTGTCATTGCCCGCGAGTCCCCAACTCGATTGCACGAGGACGGCATCCATCTCGCGAAGGTCAAAGTCCCCGTCCGACGAGGCGCTCCTCACGAACCCACCGGTGACCGCCTTTTCGTAGAGGCCAGTGAGCGAGAAAATCTGGAGCCGCTTCGAGAAGTCATCTTCCGTTCGGATCAAGTCGGCGCGCTCGAGGAATGCGTGCTCGCGCAGTCCTTCGCCCTTGCTGATGAGATCTGAGAGTCGCATACCCGGCCGCCACTCGTAGGTTCCGGCGCGCTTGATGCCATCACCGCTGATGGACACAACAGGCCGACGGACCTGCACGCTGTCGCCAATCGTGAGGATGTCGCGGTCGTTGAGCGCCATGTTCCCGTTCTTGGTCATGAGCAGTGCGTCGAGGTCCACATCGAGCACGCTCTCGCCGACATTGGGAATCGTCCGGCGAAGTTGCACCTGCTTGAGGTACGCCTCGGGAGTTGTACCGCCCGCGAGTGCGAGCAATTCGCGAACGCCTTCATCGCCGATCAACTCGTACGCCATGGGCCGCCGGACTGCACCTGTCACGCGCACGCTCTTGGCCTTGAGCGGCACGAAGATGTAGTCGCCAGGCTGAACCCTGATCTTGCGGAAGTCGATCTCGCCGCTGAGGACGAACTTGTAGAGGTCCACCGAGTCCACGCTGCCGTCCTTGCGCCGGATCTTCACATCGCGAAGCGTGCCCGTAGGTCTGACGCCGCCAGCATTGGTGAGAGCGTTGATCACATTGGCGACCGTCGCGCTCATCCCGTACGCGCCCGGCTTCTCAACCTCCCCAACGATGTAGACGAGCATGGGATGGATCTTGCCGAGCCGGACATCGACGAACGCACTGCTCTTGCTGGGGTCGCCGGCGTTGATGTAGGCCGCGTAAATCTGCGAAAGGGCGCGCACGACGAGCCCCTGAAGATCCTTGAGCGCGATGGCGTTTGTCTGGATCCGCCCGCCGCCCTCGGGAAGTTCGAGGAATCCATCGTCGCTCACCTTCAGGTTCATCGTCTCATTCATCGCTCCCCAGATTGAGATGACGACCTCGTCGCCGGGGCTCAGGAGATACTCCTCGTCCACCGGACCGGACACGATGGCTCCTGCCGCACTGCGGAACGCGTCGTAGCCGAAGCCGTCCGGGGCGGCCTCGGAAGGAGCGCTTGCCGCAGCGGCGACGGGAGCGTCCGCGGGGGCAATGGCGACTGGTGCCGTTGGCGCCGGTGCGACCTGAGTCGCCTGATTGGTGTCTTTCTCCTCAGGGAGTTTCGGCTCCGCTTGAAACGCGAAAACGGCGGCGAGTGCAACGATGTGTGTGATCATGGTGTGATGAGAGCTCCCACGGGTTCGAGTGCGGCCATCCTAATGTGGGCGGATGTATTCGGTTGTGTTGGGCGCATCGACCGCCACGACGACGATCGCCCGAAGGCGCAACTCACTCGCGGCGACGCCGTTGCCACCGGTGCCTCACCTTTGACGAGATTCCCGAACTCGGCGGCGGCCCTCTCGACTTCGAGCGCCGCACGGATCTCCTCCTTCAGGTCGATGCACGCGCGATGGCAACCGAGACCACGCGGATCGTCTCGTTCGTACTCGCCAATGACGGCTCCAAGGACGCTCGACGTCGTCGGGTCCATCAACCGGTTCCCGACTGCCCGATTCTCGGCGGTCCTTTCGCAGCCACACGGGTGGGACGGTCGTCACGCATGCGGCCGACACGCCGCTGTGCAACCTCTATCTCACGCTCGCCCGCTCCGCGGGTGCCACGATGACGCCGTTCGGCGACTCGACCGCCCACTCAATCCTCAACTGAGTTCGTCGATGATCGTCTCGATCGGGCGCGACGGCGCGGAGCCGAGCAGCCGACGCACCTTGCCAAGGTCCGGCGTGCGCCGTTCCATGTCCTCGAAACCTGGGCCGTAGATGTCCCGTGGCGCGACGAACTCAATGCGAGATCGACCTCCGCACGCGCCGATCACACGCTGCGCCAGATCGGCGATGGCGATCTCCCGGTCGCTGCCAACATTGACGACTTCGCCGAGGGCGCGCGGACACTCCATGAGCCCCACAAGCATCGCTACGGTGTCGCCC
>SYGQ01000165.1 GCA_005799475.1 Planctomycetia bacterium
GTACGTGAACACCGGACTCGTGCTCTCGCCGGACTTCGCCAACCTGATCTGTCCTTCACTGGGCATCAGCACCACACCGCTCCCCGGTGGGGGCGCGTTCCGCTCGCTTCGTCTCGGCGCCACCGCCTTTGTCTTCGGCCGGTTGGACGCCGAGGCGCCGCTGTCGTTCACGACAGTGCCCGGCGGATCGAACCTCGTTGGTTGCGAACTCGACTTCAGCGTGGAGTGGCGCATCATGAGCGATGTCGACCTCAACATCCGCTACGGAATGTTCGTGCCCAATCTCGATGCCTTCTTCCCGGGACAGACCGAAGTGCAGGACCTCCTCTATGCGGGAGTCACCTATGCATTCTGAAGAGCGGTCAGCGTTGACGCGAGCGATGGTGGTCGGCGTGCTCGCCGCCGGGGCGCTCGTCGGGGTGGCCGCGTGCGAGCGAGCCACGGTTGTGCGGTCCGCCATTGACGATCATCCCGAGCCTCCCGAGGAACTCGACTTTTTCCACGCCCTCGAAGAGCAGACAGTCGTCAGCAACAACGATGCGCTGCACGCATTCTTCTTGGTGTCCGACGGCGAAGACCACTGGGGCGGCTACGACGCGAGGGTTCGTGAGGCGAGGCGCCGCGAGTGGCTCCCCAAGAGCTTCGACGAGCCGGCCAATGAGAGCGCCGAAACTGGCTGGATCGCGCGGGTCGCCTGCATGTTGGCGCGGATGAAGGGCGGCTTGACGATGTCGATTCTCGGACCGGTCCCTCGGTACGCGGTCCGCGAGCTTGGGAATAGCCAGATTCTCGTGGGGAAGCGAGAGGGTCAGTCATTTTCTGGTCTAGAGTTTGTAGATTTCTTGACGCGGTTGGATCGGATGTCAGAGTTGCGGAAGTATTCCGCCACGAGTTCGTCCCCGTCGGGGACTGGCGGAGTCGGAACCGTTGCACCCGACGCGAAATCGCCGCGGCTGCAGCCTCCGAGTGCTCGGTTGGAGTGAGTGCGAAGAGTTGTGATGCCGTCGACAAAGGGAAACAGGTTTTTTGCCACCGCGTCGGGTGCTCTGTGCACGCTTGCGGCGATGCTCGCGGACACGCCGTCGGTGGCATCGGCGCAGGATGCGGCGGCACCTCCGACCCAAGTTCCGCCTGCTCCGACGCCGGGAGTTGCGACGCCGCAGCGCGCGCTCCTCATCAATGTCGCCGGGAAAGTTCGGTGGCGATCGACGCCCGAAGCTCCCTGGCATGCCGCCGCGGAGGGGGACATCCTCGATCCGGGCGCGGAGGTCCGAACCGGACTTCGCGCGAGCGCAACGCTGCGCTTCAAGAACGCGACGGTTCTCGTCGATGCCAACTCGAACTTCTCGATGCCGGCGATCGAACAGGACGGCGATGTGCTTCGCACGATTGCCCAGGTCAAGTCCGGACGCGCGGACTTCAAAGTTGACAAGGTCGGGCTCCAGAACGATTTCAAGGTTGTGACGCCGAGCACGACGCTCGCCGTGCGCGGCACCTCGTTCGGCGTCACCTCTGGGGCGATGGCCGGGACCGAGATCGTGGGCGCTCGGACGAACACCATCGCAGCGATCGAAGTTCGCTACGCCGCGACACAGCAGACGCAGTCGCTCTCGGGCGGCGGCGGCGAGGCCAAGAGTTCGACCGCGCAGCCTGAGCCCGCTCAGGCGGCGATGATGGCGACGATCGGTCCACCACCAATGGTCGGCACCGTCACAAGCGCGAGCGAGCATGTGGCGTCGGCGCAGATGGGCACGACGCAGACTGTGGCTCAGACGCAGACCGTGAACACCGTCGCCACGGTGGCGCAAGTCGTCGCGGATACTGGGGCGGCGGCCTCCGGAAGCGGCGATGCCCCCGGTGGTGGAGGCACCATTGCGATGATCGCCGACCTCGTGCGAGTCGCGGGGTTCTTCCAGACTTCGCAGGGCCATTTGGCCAACGCTCATGACGCGTTCCAGAACGCTCTCGCAGCGCTTCAAGCTTCGCGCAACGCGCTCGACACCGCCCTCAACTATGCGGACGAGTACCGCGCGGCCGAGGGCGTGGCCCTCGAAGCCGCCCAGACGGTCGCGCAGCGACTCGCGGCGGCCGTGCAAGAACATGGCGACACGGACGAGGCGCGCACTCAAGCGCTCGAACTCGCGCGCTTGGCGTTGCTCGCCTTCGCGAGCGGTAGCCAACAGACCTCGGAGCCTTCGCCAGAGGCTCTCGCTGAAGAAGCCTTTCTGTCGGCCGGATCCGCCCGTCAGCACGCTGATGGCGCGGCGTCCGAGGCGGCGTCGGCGCTCGCTGCAGGCGATGAGGCCACGATCGCGGCCGAAGTGGCGAGCGGTCGCCACGCCCAACTGACCGATGCGGTCGCCGACTGCACGGAGGCATGGCAGGACTCCGCGACGGCCGCGATTGCGGCGCAGGTGGGGCTTGCGGGTGTTCAGGCCGCACGCGCGGCGATCCAAGATGTCTTGAGCCAACGGCCGTTGAGCCAGATCGAACAGAGCTTGAGCGACTCGCTCGAGCACCTCGCGGGGGCGGCGCAGACCGTCGTCGATGCCGACGCGTCACGCGTCGCCGCCGCCGAAATCGCGCTGCAAGCACGAAATGCTGCTGAGAGCGCCGTGCTTGCCACCGCAGAGGAAGCCGCGGTCGCCGCGGCAGTCGGTGCGATCGCTGCGCTGCAAGCATCGACAGCGGCCGAAGCGGCCGCCGCAGATGTCGCGACCGGGATGGAACACCTCGACGAGGCCATCCGAGGAATGCTTGATGCACGCGGCGGTGAGGCCGAGGCGCAGGCGCA
>SYGQ01000166.1 GCA_005799475.1 Planctomycetia bacterium
GATGCGCGCAGCGTGGGCGCGCCATTTCTTCGCCCATCGCTCCTGCCGAGTCTTCTCGCAACCCTCAAGCTCAATGCGGATCGAAGCGCTGACGCGCCCTTGCTGTTCGAGATGGGCGCGACATTCTGGCTCGAAGGCGGTGCCCACCACGAGCGGCGCACCCTCGCGTTGGTCGTCGCACAGGCGAAGGACGCGGAGGTCGCATTCCGAATGGCGCGTGGATCAATCGACTCGGTGATCGCAACGCTCCGCGGGCCACAGGCGCGCATCGTGGTCGGGACGAGCGCGACGACGGTCTGCGTCAATGCCACGGCGGGACTGCACCCATTCGGCGCTCTCACCGTGGACGCAGAGGAAGTAGGCACCATCGGTCTCGTGCGCAAGGAAGTCGCGGCTCAGTTCGGGCTCGACGGCTTCGTCGCCGCGTGCGAGTGCGACTGGATCGCCCTGAGCCGTGACTTCCCCCCCGTTCCGACCCTGGCGTCTCTGGCGACAAGTCCCGCGCTCGATCGCGACCTCTCCGTCGTCGTCGATGACGCCTGCCACTGGGCGCAGATCGAGGCGGCCATTCACGCCGCACGCCTCCCGTACCTCCAGCGAGTCGGCTTTGTCGGCACATGGCGCGGCAAAGGGATCCCCAAGGGACGCAAGTCCGTCACACTCCGGCTTGTGTTTCGTGCGGAAGGCAGGACCCTCCGTCGCGATGAAGTAGATCCAGAACTCGCGCGTGCCACGGCACGACTCGCGGACGAACTCAAGGCGGAACTTCGCGCATGAACGACAGCCCTGAGATCGCCTCCATGACGGTGCGCCAGTTCGCCGACGCGCTTTCGGAAAAGCGCCCGGTTCCCGGTGGCGGCGCCGCGGCGGCCGTGGTCCTGGCGCACGCGGCCGCACTGGGTTCGATGGTGATCGCCTACACAACGGGGAAGAAGGCGTTCGCCGCCCACGAGAGTCGTCTCGCGCATCTTGCGACCTTTCTCGCGGGCGTCCGCGCCGAAGCGCTGCTCCTGGCCGACCGAGACGCTCGGGCGTACCTCACTCTCAATGCACTTTGGAAACTTCCCCCGGACCAGCGCACGAGCGCCCCCGGGTGGAGCACGGCCGTCGATGAAGCGATCGCCGCCCCGAGGACGATCGCTGACCTCGCACTGGCGACGCTCGCGGCAGTGCGCGCACTCGATGGAGTGACGACTGCATCGCTGCGAAGCGACCTGTTGATCGGGGCACGCTTCGCCCAGGCCGCCCTCGAAGGTGGACTCCTCAATGTTGAGGCGAACCTGCCATCGGTGACCGATGCCGCGCGCGCCACCGAGCTCCGAGCGTTCATCGACGCCAGGCGCGCCGAGGGCGACGCGATGACACTTGCCGCGAACCCGGGCGGCTGACGCAATGGGATTCATCCTGCTGCTGGCGACGGGTGCGCTGGTCCTTGTCGTGCTCATGCTCCTTTCGGTCGTGCGCGATGCACGCCATCCCGCGCGCGCGACGGCCGGCTGGGCGCTCGCGCGCGGGCTCGCCGTCGATCCCGCGGCGCTGGGAGTCGCGTTCGAAGAAGTCGATGTGTGTGGCACGCGCGCGTGGCGGCTCGACGGACGCGATCCCGAAGGCGTCGTCACACTGGTGATTCATGGTTGGCGCCGTTCCCGCATCGACTCACTGCGGCGCCGCGAACCGTGGCTGGGTGTCTCGCGCGATCTCTGGGTCATCGACCTGGCCGGTCACGGGGAGTCACCCGAGGGACCGACGACGCTGGGCGCGACGGATGCCTCACGACTCGTTTCGTTCGCGCAGGCGATCCTGGTTCAGTCGGTGCCTCGGGCATCGCCGCCGCGGCTCCTCCTTGTGGGCCACTCGATGGGTGCCGTCATCGCGGTCGATCTCGCGCGACAACTCGACGCACGGCGGGTCGCGGGCGTCGTGGCCTTCGCTCCCTACGCCGACCTCACCGAACCGCTGGCCAATCGCCTTGCCGCGCGCGGGGTCCCCAGCCGTGCGCTCGCGCGCGTCGCCGCGCGCGTGCTGGACTTCGTCGTGGGCGCGCCGCCACCGACCCGCGACTCGCTCAATCAGTTGACTGTCGCCGGCTGTCCACTCTTCATCGCCGCCGCGCGAGGTGACGCAACCGTCCGCGCCGCTCACACGGAGGAACTCGCACGGTGCGCGAGTTCGCGGGTGCACATGTCCGAGCGAACGACTCACGACACGCTCGGCACCGAACTTGACCGCGGCGACGACACGCTGATGGCGCAAGCGTGCGTTGACTTCGCGACCGATGTTCGTCGTCGCGTCAGTGAGGGGATCGAGGCCTGAGCCACGCGCCCTTCATCACGAGTCCACGAGCGTTCTCGCGAACATCCCACACCACCGGGCCGAAGTAGCGTGCGATGAGCGGTTCATCGATCTTCTCGAGCGCCGTCTCGAAGAGTCCGTCGTAGGGCAGCGGCGGCACGGCGACGCCGAAGGCCTCGAGATCGCCGTCATCCTGCTCCGGACGGGTGCTCGTCTCGCTCTTCCGCCGTGCCTCAAGGTCCTCGGCCAGCATGGTCGCGACATCCATGTAGCCCCACGCGCACACCGGCCCATCCGGTATCGCCTTCTGGCAATGCTGGTAGACGGCCTCATCCGCGAGCGACTTCGCGCCCGGATCGGCCGCCGCACGCAATCCCTGCTCCACCGCTTCGGGGGTCCCGATGAGCATGGCGCCTCCGCCCAGACCGAACTCGATCGGCATGCCATCTCCACCGTAGACCACCTGACCCTTGAAGTCCCGCGGCATCATCCCAGCCTGCGGCAGCATCGTCGCGAGCAGCGCGTTGGCAACCTTTTCATTCGAGCACTTCATCGCGGTCATTGAACGGGCTGGGGTGCCATCGCCACGGGAGGGCTCCGTCACCGAGTACACCGCAGGCCCGAGGCTCGACAACCCCTGCTGCAGTCCCGCCTGGAACGGCGCGATCATCCCCTCGATGGCATCGGCTTCGGTGTCAGGGAGTCCGGCGATCACGGCTTCGATGAGCTCGAGGATCTTCGCGAACCTCACATTGATGCGCTGGTAGGTGACCGCGCGCTCGCCAAGCGCTGGCAGCGGCGGCTCAATCACCGACGACTCCGTGAGAAGTTCGAGCACACCAGTGCGTACCCCCGGTGCGAAGATGGCTGACCCAAACGCAATCGGCGCGTCGCTTTCAGACACGGAGCCAAAGAGTGCGAGTGCGCGGATGCCGCCGAAGAGTTTCGACACCACCACCTTCGCGGATGACATCGGGCCGGCAAAGAGCGGTTCGGCGAGTTTCTCCAGCGGTTCTGGGATCAGCACCAGCGCAATGTCCGGTGACCCGGCCAGTCCCATGACCCCGACATAGTCGTCCGAGCCGGCGATGGACGCGCCTCCCTGTCCTGCCGATGCGGCCATGGCTTCTTCAAGGACGGGCACGCTCGTGGCCAAGAAAAACTGGCTCCCCTGCCTCACGATGTACGCCGCCTCGGGCACCGAAGCAAACTCCGCTAGCGCATCGAACCCACCCGGTCGTCCCCGTCGCGGAGGCTGCGGATCCGAGCCTCCACCCGCGGGCACATCCTCGGAAAACTCAATACGCGTTGCCCTGAGGCCGCCCGCGACTTCGACCGTTTCGAACGGCCTGCCCGAGTCCTTCTCGAGGTGCCGCACGAGCCCGTCGAGGACCTTCGCGGCTTCGTCGGCGCGGTCTTCGTAGTCGGCCCAGACCAACGCACCGAGTTCTGGAGCATCGAGTTCTTCGTTGTGTTCGACGAACACCGCGAGCCCCACCGGTCCGGGCCACGGGATCGAGTCCGCATCAATGCCCATCTCCCGGAGTTGCTTTGACTGCGCCTTCTTGGACTCTTCCTGCACGGGAGCCACGAGGGGCGCAAGCTCAGGCGATGCGAAGAACCGACCGATCGGCGACGCATCAATGCCATCGACGACCACCTTCGCGTTCCGTGCGAAGAGGACGAGTGCGCTGCCCTTCGGAGCGATCGCGTCGAAGCGATTACTTTGCGCGTGGGCGGTGCTCACCACAGTAACGGCGAGGAGTGAGGCAACAATGCGGAGGCGAGTGGTCATGGAGCGGTCCTTGTTGTGTGCATGGGTGGCGAGCGATGCCAACGCGGAGCGACTACTTGCCGCTGGCGTCCTTGAGTTGGTCCGGCGCACCGAAGTTCTTTCGCGGGGGTGGCTCAAGGTAGTTGTTGCCCGAGTTCGGGTTGTTGCGGTCGAACGCGAAGGCCTCACGATTGCGCACGAAATCCTTGACATAGCGCGCCGGAATCGCGAACCCGAGCGACTCGCCGCCCCGGATGCCCATGTTCGTGATGCCCACGACTTCGCCGCGTGTGTTGAAGAGCGGCCCCCCAGAGTTCCCCGGGTTGATGGCGGTGTCAGTCTGAATGTAAGTGAGTCCGTCGAAGTTGCGCGAGGTCGTCGAGACGACACCCTGTGTCATGGTGCGCTCAAGTCCCAGCGGATTCCCGATGGCAAAGACCGGCTGGCCGATCTCAAGCCCATCCTGCAGCACGACGGGAGCGCAGAGAAACGGCTTTCCGTCAGGGTGCTTGAGCCGAATGAGCGCAAGGTCGATCTGGCTGTTGATCGCGATGAGTTCGATGTCATCGATTTCCATGCGCTTGAGCGTCCCGTCGGACTGCGGCAGCCAAATCGTTGACCGAAGATTGGTCTCGCCCTGCACGACATGGGCGTTCGTGATCGCATAGCCCTCGGGATGGATGATGACACCTGAACCGAGTCCCGCCGGGGTCGACACCTTGATGACGGCAGGTCCAATGACCTTGGCGTGCTCGCGCGGGGACATCTCCGGCAGATTCGTGGCCGTGGAGAAGAGAGAATCATCGGTTCGCTTCGCCTGCGACTCTCCTGCGGCGTTCTGCACCTCGCCGACATCCGCCATCTCGAAGACGATGACATCAGGGCCGACATCGAGCCAGAGTCGTCGATCGGTGCGCTTGACGATCGTGCCTTCGAGTTTGCGTCCGCTCTTGAGAAGGACGATATCGGCGGCAGGCGCGGTGGGCCCTTCGTCGGCGAGTGCGCTCGAAGCGAGAGTGAGTGCGCCCAGCGCGACGAAGAGAGTCCAGATGGATCGGTTCAGCATCGGAACGGCTACTATAACCCACCCGATCTTGGACCACACTATGCCCCATCCACGCGCCGCGTTTGTCTCAGCATCACTCCTCGCCCTCGGCTCACCATTCGCGCTCGCGCAGACGCCCCCCGCGCCGACGGCAAAGCTCGCGGAGCACTTCGGATTCGATCCGCTTGAGGTGGTGAAGATCGACAAGGGTGCTGGCCCTGTCATGACGGCAGACATCGACGCCGACGGTCATGTCGACATCGTCGCCGTCAACAACCGGAACAGCCGGATCGATGTGCTGTACCAGCGACCAGATGCCAAGCCCACGGACGAGGTGCCGCCCACGAGCAGCGTGAATGAGATTCCGCAGCACTGGCGGTTTCGCCGCGTCGAACTGCCCGTGTCGGACGAAGTGGGCGCCGTGGTCGCGCACGACTTTGATGGTGACAGGCGGATGGATCTCATCTACTCGGCCGCCACAGGCAAGTTGGTGTTCCTTCGCCAAGCCGCGCCGGGCGTCTTTGAGGTGGCGCGCAAGCATTCGGTGAAGAACCTCGCGCCAACGCGCGAAGCGCTCCTCGTCGCCGACCTCATGGGTGACGCGAAGCCCGAGCTTGTCGGGATCGCGAACGGGCGCATTCAAGTCTGGCCGCTCAATGGCAGCGACCTCGGCACGCCGACGGAACTTGCCGCTGGAAACGGACAGCTCGTCGCGGCTCTCGTCGAGGACCTCGACGGCGACGCGGTCAACGATCTCGTCGGCATCATCCCCGATGACGCATCCCCGATCCGTGCGTGGTTCGGCACGAGAACCGACGGCGCGTCTGCGCTCGGCGCGCAGCATCGGTTCGAGATGCCCCCACTGCGCGACGCCGATGTCGTTCGCACGCCAGGCGACAAGGGGGCGGCGCTCGCCGTGCTCGAGAAGCCATCGAAACGACTCGTGCTGCTCAAGGTCGCGCGAGAGCCCATCCGTGAGGGGGGCGACTCCGAGGCGAGTCTTCAGACCTGGGCCTTCACAGATCCGGGCAATCGAAAACGCGACACAGCGATTGCTGACATCAACGGCGATGCGCTTCCAGATCTCGTCGCCACGAACACGGAGAAGAACGCCGTTTCGCTTTTTGTGCAAGTGCCTGGGCGCGGCTTCGTCAGTTCGACGGACTTCCCCGCTTACAGCGAACTCGACTATGTCGTGGCCGGCGATGCGGACCGGAATGGCACTGCCGAAGTCTTCGTCAGCAGCGAGAAGGAAGGCGTTGTCGGTCGCACGGCCTTCGCCAATGGCGCGCTCGCCTTTCCCACGACGATGCCATTGACGGGCGCGAGCGTCCCCTCGGCACTGGGCATGGCCACGATCGACGACCGACCGTTCGTCGCCGTGGTGACCAAGGACGGGCGCAACTACTCCCTCGAACTCATGCGCGCCGATGATCCCGCGGCTGCAAAAGTCGTGCTCCCGCTTGGCGCGCTCAGTCGTGCACCCGAAACAATCCTCGCCCTTGACGCCGACCAAGACGGGCTCACCGACCTCCTGCTCTTCACGCCCGACAAGCCCATGACGATGCTGCGGCACGAGCCTGTCAAGGAAGGCGCAATGGCAGCCGATCCCCCCGCGTTCAAGACGCTCGAAAGCAAAGACATGGGCCAGTTCGGACTCGCGCAGGCCGCCAATGCACAGAACACGACGGTCGCCGACACCGACGGGGACGGGAAGAACGAGCTGCTCGTCGCCGACCGCAATTTCGTTCGCGCGTTGCGCTTCGATCCCAAGTCGGGCTGGCAGGTCGTGCAGCAGATCAACTCGGCGCGCGGCGACACGAAACTCAGTTCGATCGCACGCCACCGCGACCGCATCGTGGTGGGTGACCGTGAGAATGGTCGCGTCATCGTGTTCGCGCAGGATGCATCCACGAAGCGTTGGAGCGAAGTCGATGACTTCGATGTGCGCGGGTTCAAGTTCAACTCCATCGCCGCCGGGCCGTTCAGCGGAGGCAAGGACGAAGGACTGCTCCTCGTGGGCGAAGACGGATTCGGCGTTCTCAGATTCGCCGGAGAGCGCAGCAAGCTCGAAGAGATATCCGCCTGGCGCACCGACGATACCGCGCGAGTTGAGCATGAACTTGGCGTCGGTGATCTCAACAGCGACGGTCTCACGGATCTTGTCGCGCTCGACGCGGGCAAGCAGATGCTGGATGTCTTGGGCGTGAGCCAGTCGCGACAACTCGTCCCGGCCGTCAGCTTCAGGGTGTTCGAGAGCCGCCACTTTTCTGGGGGAGAACCACGCGAGTTTGAACCGAGCCAAGCGATCATCGCCGATGTCACCGGTGATGGCTCGCGCGACCTCGTCCTCCTGTGCCACGATCGGATCTTGGTCTATCCGCAGATGGCGCCCCCGCAATCCGCGGCGACCCCCTGACACGCGTGGACACTCCTTCGCGGCATGCGGCGCTGACGCGACTCCTTGAGATCTCTCGGCGGCTCGGGAAGTCCTCGGAACTCACGGTCGTTCTCGAAGTCATCATCGACGCGCTTCGCGACCTCCTCGAGGCCGACCGTGCCACGGTTTTCACCCTCGACAAGGCGAAAGCCGAACTGGTGATCCATGTGGCTCACGGCGTCAGTGGCACGCTTGCGCGCGAGATTCGCATTCCCGCCACGCAGGGCATCGCGGGTGCCTGTGCGACCTCGCAGCAGATCGTGAACATCGAGGACGCGTATCAGGATGCTCGATTCAATCCTGAGATTGATCGGCAGACGGGGTACCGCACCCGATCCGTGCTCGCGATTCCTCTTCTGGACCATGAGGGCGAACTCGTGGGTGTGGCGCAGGTCCTCAACCGACGCGGCGGGCGTTTCACCACGGATGACGAGGTCATGGCTGAGGGGATTGCGGCACAGGCGGCGGTGGCGCTGCGCCGGGCGCATCTCATCGCCGATCACCTTGAAAAGGTGGTGCTTGAGCGCGAGATGGATGTCGCGCGCGAGATCCAGACGCGTTCGTTTCCGCGGTGGGTCCCTGTCGATGCCGCCTACGACATCGTGGGCCACACGACGGCTGCCACTCAGTGCGGTGGCGATGCCTACGACCTCTTCGGAGTCCGCGACGGGACTCTCGTCGCCGAGGGCGAGTCCGCGACAACGCTCGCCATGCTGATTGCCGATGCGACGGGGCACGGCGTCGGTCCCGCGCTCTCGTCCATGCAGGTGCGCGCCATGTTTCGCCTTGCCATGCGCGCGCAGCAGGGATTGATGGACACGGTGACGGCGATCAATGACCAACTCACGGACGATCTGCCCGCGGCGCGGTTTATCACCGCGTGGCTCGGGCTTCTCGACTATGCGCGCGCGCGCGTGGAGTGTTTCAGCGCCGGGCAGGGACCGGTCTTCGTGTACCGCCGCGCCTCAGACACCTTCGAGGAGATCGAATCCAATGCGCCGCCGTTCGGCATTCCGATCCCCGGCGAGTTTGTTGGCCCACCGACATCGATCCTGCTCGAACCCGGCGACATCCTCCTGCTTCTCACCGACGGCTACTACGAGGCGATGGATCCGACAGGCGCGCTCTGGGGGAACAGCGGCGTCCAGGAGAGGGTGCGTGCGCTCCGCGACGCACCGGTGCGCGCGGTTCGTGAAGCGCTCGACGCCGCCGTGCTCGCATTCGCGAGAGCTCCAGGAACGGACGACGATCGCACCGCGGTCATCATCAAGCGACTGCGGTAGCGCTTCGCTCACTGGTCGGTGCGCTGAGGAACAAGTTCGTCCGCCGCCCGTAGATCACTTTGCGCGAAGCCGCAGCACGCCGTCGACGGCACCGTCACCGGCCGCAATGGCGGCGAGGTAGAGCTGCGAGATCTTCGAAGCGCCGAACACCGCCTCGAACTCGCGCCATGCCGCGCCCGACTGGGCGAGCTTGCCCTCTCCGAACAAGGACACTGCGAGGCCGGATGCAGCGAGCCATGCGGGATCGGTGCCGGCATCAACGACCTCGAAGACCTCCACCGGCACGCTCTGCCCAACAACCACCACCCGACCAAGCGGCCTCAACACGATGGTCGCGAGTGAGCCGGCCCGGTCGATCCCGCGCGCGGTCGCTCCATCGATCAGGATGCTCGTTCCGAACTGCTTGTTCGCGCTTTCGAGTCGAGAGGACAGATTGACGACATCGCCGATGGCGGTGTAGTCGTTGAGTTTCGGCGGGGCACCGCAGTCCCCCACCACCGCCTTGCCCGTCGCGATCCCGAGGCGCAGCGAGATCCGGGGAGCACCTTCGGGCGTCGACTTCCCGAGTTCGCGAATCACACTCTGGCACGCGACCGCGCTCTCGGCGGCACGCAACTCTTGGCCGACATCGGCGCCGAATGCGGACCAGAACGCCATAAAGCCGTCTCCAAGGAACTTGTTGACATAGGCGCCATTGCGAACAAGTGCGTCGGCAAGCGCACCGAGGTACAGGTTGAGAGTCCGGACAACTTCGGGGCCACCGAGCTTCTCTGCGATGGTGGTGAACCCCGCGAGGTCCCCGAAGATCACGGTGATTTCACGCTCCTCGCCCGATACCGAGAGCGCATCAGGACTGCGCGACAGTTGCGCCACAAGTTGTGGGGACACACGCGCGGCGAACTGGCGGGTGACTCTGGCGCGGTCTCGCGCCGTGACGACCGCCACGGCGGCCGTCGCCGTCGCCCACGAAGCTACGGGCGCCGCGGCAGGCGCGACAAACGGAAGGAGAATCCGTTCCGAGTCGAATCCGAGGCGGATGGTGACAAGAGCCCAACCGACTGCGAGGAGCCATGATCCCACCGTGCTGATCAGGGTCGGCGTCGTCGCGCAGAGGAGACTCGCGAGCGCTCCGAGCCCGAGCGCGGCCACCGGCGCCACCCACGCCGACGAGAGCTCGCGTGCGTGGCCGGCGAGCACCATGTCCGCGATCGCGGCGTGGACGAAGACGCCCGGCGTGTTGGGTTCCAGCGGCGTCGGCACCTGATCCGCGAGCGCGCCAGTCGCCGTCCATCCGAGGAACACCAGCTTGCCTTCAACCATCGATCGCAGCCGCGCTGACGCCTCATCCAGTCGCACTCGGCCATCCTGTGCCGACTGGAATGCGCTGAGGAACGCCTGTGCGGTGTCCCGCTCGGCGCTCGTGAGTCCGTCGCCGAGCGTGGCGTCTTCGACGATCGACGCGAACTCTCCGAGGGGAAGTGCCACGAGCGCTCCCTGACCGAACGACGCGACGGTCTCGTGGAGCGTCCGCCGGGCTCTGTCGCGCGTGTCTTCAATGCGACTGAGTTTCGCGCGTTCGAGCGAGAGGCTCACGAGCCCGGCGATGGAGATCGCACTCTGGCGCCCTCCGTCGAATCCCCCCACCGACGGGAATCCATCGAAGGTGGAGGTCGGCCAGTCGATGAACAGTTTGCCATCTCGAAGGGGCAGGCGCACGGTCCCGATGACGAGCGCGTCCGGTGTGATTCCGATGGCGTCGACCGCCACGCCGCGATGCGTGGCAGCGGCGGCGATTCCGAACTGCATGCATTGGCCCCCAGGGACATCCCACGCCACGCCGGTGTGGCGCTTGGCACCGTCGAGATCAAAGACATCACTTGTGGCCACGCCGACACCGTCGCACTCGGCGGCGAGGATCGGAATGGGAGGCTCATGAATGTGGCCATCGGGCGCCTTCGCGGGATCTTCGTCTTTGGCGAGCTCCTCCTGCAGGACGCGCCAACTTTGCGCGCGCTCCCAAATCTCGTCGATTCGTCCGACGGCGTCGAAGTCGGCTCCCGCTCGCACGGTGCGCCCGCCGGTCAACGCGAGCAAGAACTCGTCGAGGTCGGGCACCTCACCCCCCCGAGCAAGGGCCCAAACGCGGTGCCAGATGGCGAGTGACTTGAACTCGAGCGGAGCCTCAAGGAACGCTCGGCGCCTTGGCTCGGTGAGGTGCGCTCGGCCAGCGGCGACCGCAGGGTCCATGTCGATCTCCCCGTCAAGGGCTGCAAGGAGTGCAGCTAGTTCGGCTCTCCCCGCCGGCGTGGTCCATGCCGCAGAGAGCGACAGCCTGCGCCCGATGTCCACACCGACCACGCTCTTGAGGCCGCGCAGCGCCGCGGCCAGTGCGGCATCGCCACCGACATCCGCGTCGGGCTCGCTCAAGAGGAGGTCGAGTGCCACCGTCCCAGCACCTGCGCGCGCGAGTTCGCTGATGGCCTCACCGAGAACGCGCCGTGGCCACGGCCATCGGCCAAGCAGGTTGAAGGAATTGTCGTCGATCGCGACGAGCGCGATCTCGGCGCTCAAAGGCTCGGCCGTCGTGCGCGCATGCTGGTAACGCCAGTCGACGCTGCGCGCCTCAGGCAGATCGAGCAGGCCGAACTGCCACGCGACCGCCACCGTCACTGTGGCGCACATGCCGGTCCCGAATGAAACGAGTGAGAAGCGCCGCATGGGGTCATTCTCCTTGCGAGACGACGATTGCGCCATACCCCCCGCGGCCGACCGCGTCCGGCGTGCCGTTGGTCAGTCGTGACGGTGCGGCTGCCCCGGCGTCAGGGCTGCCGCCGCATCAGCCGCTTGCCGAGCGACGGTGGCCGCGGCGATCGCCTCGTTGGCGAAGATCCGGGCCGCGTCCGATCGCTCGACGGCCTGTTGCGCGATCTCCGCCGTGCGTGTGAAGAAGACTCGTTCCCCCATGGACCGTGCGTGCTGCAGTGCCTGCGCCGCCGCCTGATGCGCCTCCACGGCTGCGGAGCGCTGCGCCGCAGCCTGTTCACGCGCCATCACCGCGAACTCAAGCACACTCATGGCCTGTGCCGTCGCGATCGCCTGCGCCAATGGTGATGCGAGCGCTGCGCCGTCGTGCGCCTTGCTCGCTCCGTCACTCGCCAGCGCGACGGCTCTCGAGGCATCATCGGTCGCAAGGTCGGCGCTCACGACCGCCGCGTCGTACCGGTCCGAGGCGCGAGCGGAGTCTTCGGCGTACGAGAGAGCCTGATTGGCATGCGACGAGCTCTCGACCCACCAGGCCGTGGCGTGGACCGATGCGCTCTCACTGTTGTCCGCACTGCCGTCGGCCAGGCCTGCGAAGTGGATCACGCCGTCGGGGTGGCCGCCCGCGTCGAATTCTGCCTGGGCCGATCCACCATACGCAACGGCCTCGTCTCGGTAGAAGAAGGCCCGATCGCGCTCGACCTGCGCGCTCGTGGCTGCCAGAGCAGCGGCCTCGTAGTGCCCCGTGGCCTGCGCGATGGCCCCGTTGTGCGCGTCGACGGCACGAGATGCATCCTCGTCGGCGGCCATGGCGCCATCGCGAGCGACCTCGGCGTCCTTTCGCCCCGCTCGCGCCTGTGCGGCCCCGTCCCATGCGAGTGCCCCACTGACCGCGAGTTGCCCGTGATCAAAGGCGCTCGCGGCGAGCATCGCCGCATCATCGGCCGCGGTTGACGCTCGGGCTGCATCGTTCGCCGCCGAGTCGGCGGCAGCGCGTGCGGCGCCGAAGCCCGCTTGATCAAGTTCCGAGCCGATCGCGAGTGTCGCCGATCGCGCCGAGGCCGCGGAAGCGACCGACTCGACCGCCCGCACCATGGCCTCGTCGGCAAGTGCGAGCGCCCGTGAAGCAAGTGCGTGTGCGAGTGTGGTGTCGGCCGACCCTGCCGCCGCCTGCGCCTGCGCCGCGCTCGACTGTGTGGACTGTGCGGACTCCTCGGCGTCGCGCGAAGCCGCATCGACGGCGGCACGCACCACAGCGGCACCACTCGAGGCCGACACGGCATCATCTTGCGCGATCTCCGCGGCCTCCGCGTGGTCGAGCGCACGATCGCGGGCGAGCGATGCGAGTTCGCTGGCATCGAGCGCCGCTTCAGACGCCGTGAGCGACTGGACCGCTGC
>SYGQ01000023.1 GCA_005799475.1 Planctomycetia bacterium
CCGCCCCACGAGCGCGACTCGGAGCGCGTCCGGCGGTGACGCCACAACGCTGGCGCGATCGTCGGCTTTCAGGCGATCCCCGGCGAGCAGGCTCGCCGTCACCACGCCGCCCGCGGGCAGCGTGATCGCGGGAAAGACGACTTGCGCTTCTCCGGCAGTTGTGGGTGTGTTCGCATCGCCCGCGGCCATGGGAGGAACAATGACCGCCGAAGGCGTCACCGCGCGGATCGATCCATCCACCCGCAGTTCCACGTCGGTCTGGCGCGGCGCCGCTCCCCAGTTGACAACGCGAACGAACACTTCGACTTCCTCGGGTCGTTCGGGTGTGCGCGCCACGGCGATCGCCGCGATCCCGGCGTTGGGCTCGTCGGCACTCCCGAGACGCCGATAGAGCACTTCCTCCCCCGAACGCAACGCGCACTGGGCGGCATCCGCGATTTCGCCGTCGCTGAACACCTCGTAGGCGGGAGGCTCCGCGGGTGTCGCAGCGGCGTTGTCCGGATCGGTGACCGTCGTGAACGCGCGAGCCAACTCGAATGCGTCGGCGATCCGAGTCGTCTCGTCGGTCTGAGCAATCGCCGCGATGGCCGCAAGGAGTTGCGCTTCATTGTCGGTGAACGGGCAGACGATTCGCGCCTCACGCGCGAAGGCGATCACCATGATCGACGGCGGTGTCGAGCGGAAGAAGCCCCCGGCGTGCATGGCACTCACTCGGTCGCGCGCGAGGCGCCGTGCCTCATCGAGGCGGCTCCCACCTCCGGACGCATCAGTGGTCCCCATCGATGCCGAGGCATCGATGAGCAGCACGACGCGGCGAGCCTGAGCGAACCCGAGATCCGCCTGCGGCTGCGCGAGCGCAAGCACGACGAGCGCAAGCGCGAGCAGTTGGAGGATCAGCAGGAGCGAGAACCGGAGCCGTTGGAATGGGGTGTTGGCGTGCAGGTCCTCGGTGGCGCGTCGCCAGAGCATCGTGCTCGAGACGGTGCGACGCGTGCGGCGCAGTCTCAGGAAGTAGAGGGCCACCAATGGCGGCACCGTGGAGAGCGCCACGATCAACCCCGCCATCGGCGCGAGCCAGGTCACGCCAGAAGCCCCCGCCGGCGCAGGTAGTCGATGAGGAGTGTGTCAAGGTCATGTGTCGTTTCCACAACGACGTGGCTGATGGCGCGTCGCACCGAGAACGCGCGCAGGGACTCGATATGCGCGGCCATCGACGCGCGGTACTGCGACAACACCGCCGAGGACGCCGTCACTTCGATCTCGGCGTTCGCCTCGCAGTCGATGAGCCGCATGTCGCCCGAGAGGCCGCCGCGCGAGGGGTCGGTCTCCTCCGGCGAGAGCAACTGCATCGCGAAGAGGTCGAAGCCGCGGCCGGCAAGCGATCGAAGTCCGATCTCGAAGCCGTCGCGGTGCAGAAAGTCGCTCACGAGGATGAGCACGCCGCGACCGAGCCCTCCGAGCGCGATCGCCTTCATGGCCTGCGCGAAGTGCGCTTCGCCCGAGGCCTCGAGTCCGAGGAGCCAGGCACCCATCTCGCGCGTCCTGCGCCGGCCGCGGAGACCGGTCAACCGAGCGAGGGATGAATCGCCATCCTTCCCCGAGAATCCGATCAGGCTCACGCGATGGTTGTTGACGAGGCCGACATACCCGAGCGCCATCGCGAGCCGTCGTGCGTAGTCCAGTTTTTTTGGCATCCCAGTGTCCATCGACGCGCTCAGGTCAAGGGCGATCACCATCGACAGGTCCTCCTCTTCGAGGAACATCTTGAGGAAGAGACGATCGAGGCGCGCGTAGATGTTCCAGTCCACAAACCGAAGGTCATCACCGGGCGAGTAGTTGCGGAAGTCAGCGAACTCGACGGACTGTCCTCGACGGCGGCTTCGTCGTTCGCCCTGAATCTTGCTCGAGAAGATCTTGCGGCTGACCACATCGAGTTGGTCCAGGCGCGCCATCAGCCGCGAATCGATCAGTTCGTCGACCGTCGTGGGGCGCGTCACGGCTGCGCCTCCGCGGGCGTCTCGCCGAGAAGCCCTTCGATGATGTCGTCGGTGGTGACGCCGGCGGCCTCGGCCTCGAACGATCGCGCGATCCGGTGGCGCAAGACGCTCCGTGACACGGCCGCGATGTCCTGCGTGCTCGCGTGACTCCTCCCGCGCAGGAGCGCCCGAACTCGCGCGCTGGCCACGAGCCCCTGGGCACCGCGAGGGCTCGAACCCACCGAGACCATCCTGTTCGTGAAGTCGCTCGCGGCGTCGCTCGGATGTGTGGCGAGCACGATTCGCACGGCGAAGTCCTGCACATGCGGCGCCACGAGAACACAACGGGCGAGCGCCTGCGCGAACGCGATCTCCTGCGCGGTGATGACCTGCCTCACCTCGAAGCGCGCCGCCGTCGGAGCGGTCGTTCGTGCGAGAATCTCCGTGAGGTCCGCGCGCGAGGCGTAGGGCACGACGACCTTCAGGAGAAACCGGTCGAGTTGTGCCTCAGGCAGCGGATAGGTCCCCTCCTGCTCGATCGGATTCTGCGTGGCGAGCACGAGAAAGGGACGATCGAGCGTGCGAGTCTCGCCGCCAACCGTCACCGACCGCTCCTGCATCGCCTCCAGGAGCGCCGACTGACTCTTGGGCGAAGCGCGATTCACTTCGTCGGCGAGCAGGATCTGCGTGAAGATCGGTCCGGGACGGAACTGCAGCGAGCGTGCCCCGGTCACTTCGTCATCGATGACAACCTGGGTGCCGATGATGTCGGCAGGCATGAGGTCTGGGGTGAACTGGATGCGCGAGAACGAGAGCCCGAGCGCCTGACCGAGCGTGCGCACGAGCAGCGTCTTCCCAAGTCCGGGGACACCCTCCAAGAGCACATGACCGTTGGCGAAGAGCGCGAAGAGGACTTCTTCGACGACTTGCTCTTGACCCACGAGTGCCTTGGCCACCTCCGCGCGCAACCGCTGCGCGACACCACGAAACGCCTCGCACGCCTCTGTGAGCTGTTCGACGGTTGTGATCGACGCTGCCGCCGTCTTCAAGGGGCCTGATCTCCGCCGTCGCCGCCATGGGCGCGCCGCTTCGCGCGGTGCAGTCTTTCGAGCGGCGACTCCTCGGGTGCGGTGGCATCCGCGTCGCTCGTGCCTTCGGGAGCTGGCGCCGCTGGTGGCACATCACGGAAGGGTGGCTGACGCATCGGCGCGGCCCCTCGGGCCGGGATCGCCGGGGCTGCCGCGTCGTCCCTTCCGGGTGCGGTCTCAGCCGTGCGCGAGCGGGCCTTTCGCCACGCTGCCACTGACTTCCCCGCCGATGCGCTGCCACCGCCGAGTGCCTGCTGTGCAAGATCGCGCGCCGCTTCGCGGTCGACGGACAGCCGTCGCACAGCCACATCGATGACGAGGAGCGCCGCCGCGATGATCGCGAGGATTTCCCAGATCCTTCTGACGCTTTCGGGCTGGTGAAGTCCCGCCCGGTCGAAGAGGTTGACCACGGCGAGGTCGCCCGGGCTCAACACCCGCCCGCCGGTGGCCTCTGCGGTCGCGCGAAGGAGAGCACTGTTGTCGCGGGTCGTACGGAACTCGCGCGGGTAGGCGATCGCGATCGCCCCCTGCACCGACCCTGCCGTCGAGTGTCCAGCGCCATCGAGCAGTCCAACATCGACGAGGTATGAGCCCGTCTCGGAGACGCGGAAGTGTCCGCGGTAGCGCCCGGGTCCGACCTGTTCGAGCGAGAGTGGTGCGACGGTGCCATCGGGATTCACCACGCGCGCTCGCGTTCGCATGAAGTTGGCCAGACCGCCCTCACCGCGCGTCGCCTCGAGATCGACGGTCGCGTCCTCACCGTCGAGCGTGGTCTTGAGCAAGACATTCGACGCCGACGCGGGACGCATCATCCAGCGCAGCGTTCGCTCCCACATCGATTGAAAGCCGCCCCACGATGGCCACGCCGATCCCCAGCGACCGCGCAGATCACTTGTGTACACAGCGCACTTGCCGATGCCGTAGTTCCAATACGCGTAGATCGGATCGTTCCCTTCGGCCGTGCGGTTGATGATCGCGACCTGCCCAAGTCCCTCACGCGGCACGGTCAGCACATAGCCCGTGACAGGCGGCACCTGAGAAACACCATCGAGCGGGCCGCCGATCGAGGGCGCAACAACCGGCTGAAAGTCACCCTCAACGATCAGAGTCCGCGAGACGAGCGACGCTTCCTTCACGAAAATCTTCGGGAGAAGTTTGGGATTGGTCACATGATAAAAACTGCCGCCGGTCAATTCGGCCATCGCCTTCATGTTCTGAAGTTGCATGGCATCACCGTGGCCCGCGAGCATGACCGTTGTGACCGTCACCTTGAGTGCGCGATACTCATCCATGAGCTCCTTCGTTGGCGGCATGGGATCACCGTCGGAGATCACGATCGCGTGTCGCTGACCCGCCTTGACCTGGCGGAGTCCCTCAAGCGCCACCGTCATCGACGCAGCGAAGTCGGGCATGTCACCGACCGGCATGGACTTCGCTGCCGCGATGGCCGCGGACTTGTCGCCAACGATCTGCATGGGGAAGTACCAACTCGATCCCAACACGCCGCCCTTGCTGCCGATTCCGAAGACCACGATGCCCACATAGTCGAGCCGCGACAGTGCCTCAATCGCGCTCGTCGCGACGACCTCGCTCCAATAGTTGGCGTCGGCCATTTCGCACGAGTGCATCACGAGCGCGAGCGCGCCGCGGGGAAGTTCGCG
>SYGQ01000167.1 GCA_005799475.1 Planctomycetia bacterium
CAGGCGACCACACAGAATCGCGATGTAGACGACATTGTCGATGCCGAGGACGATCTCAAGGGCACTGAGCGTGACGAGCGCGAGAGCATTGTCGACGGTCAGGAGGTCCATGGGGCGGGCTACGATAGCAAGCCGATGTTCGTCCTTTCACCGTCACGGCGACGACTCGCCTTTCGCGCAGTGGGGCTGCTTCTCTCGGTGGCCGCAGTCGCCGGGATGAGCGCGATTCAGTCACCGCCCGTTGTCATCAGTCCCGCACAGATTGATTTCGGCAAGGTGAAACCGGGGACGCGGCACGCGGGCAGTTTCTCTATCGCCAATCAGGGCACCACGCCCATCACCGTGAAGTCTGTGGTGCCAAGCTGCAAGTGCACCGGGGTCACTGCGCTCGCCGGGACCGTCATCGCAGCTGGCGCCTCGGTGAAGCTCGACGCAACGCTCGATGTACCCACAACACCGGGCGAAAAGGACGCGAAAGTCTTTGTCACCTTTGAGGGGTTTGCGCAGCCGATCATTGCCCTCCTCAAGGCGGATGCGACCCTTCCAGTCCGTGCGAGTCCGGCCTACATTGATGCGCTCAAGGGAGTCTCGACCGGTCTCGTGAAGCTTTCAAGCGAGGACGGGAAGCCGTTCACGATCCTCAGCGCAGGGGGCCAGCCAGCCGTGTGTGAGGGGTTTCATCCCGCAAGCGATCAGCCGCGCAGCGAGTACTCCCTGCGGTGGACCGCACCAATGGAACCGTGCGAGACAATGCCCCTGTGGTGGGTCGTTGAAACGGATCGCGCTGACTGTCCGATCATCGCGCTGCGCATTCGCCATGAGTGCACAGGATCGCGCGCGGACCCGACGAAGGCCGATCGATTCTGGTTCTTCCCCGAGCCCATCGCCGTGGCCGGACGCGTCGAGCCTGGGGCATCCGTGCTCGTCACGGTGCCGATCGAGCACTACAACCCCAAGGGGCGAGGAGCAGTTGTCCGCCCCGACTGGAACGCAGTGAAGTCTGTGCGCTCACTCTCGCCGCAACTGGTGGCGACGCTTGAGGACGCCCGCCCCGGATCGCGCGAAGATGCCGCCCTCACCATCCGCGTGTCGCCTACGGCGGGCGCGTCGGGCCTTCTCATCATTCCTGTCGAGGTCGAAACCGCGACGGGTCGCGGGTCATTTCCCGTCGTCATGCAGGTCGTGCGCGGATCAGGAACTCAGTGATGAGCCTGCCCGTCGTCAACTTCATTGACGCGGATGAAGTGATCGCGGTGCTTGAGGGGGCGGCCGACGCGATGGAGACATCGCCGCTGCGAAAGGGGTCGAGCGTCGTTCTGGCGAGTCGCGGCAAGCTCCTCTTTTCGGGCGATGTTCACGACTATCCGGGACACCTCGAAGCGATCGTGCACTTGGCCGCACTCGAGGAGTCACCAGACAACCATGTCGTTCTGCACGAACTCATCCATGGTGAGCGGCTCCTTGATGGAATGGATCTCTCGTACCGAAACCTTGCCAGGGTGGCGACGCTGGTGCTCAGGTTCCCAGCGCAGGTGCACCCGATGCTCGCGAATCATGAGCTCGCGCAGTGTTTCCGTGTGGCCGTCAGCAAGGGAGGGGGCGACCAGGTCGCGATGTTCGACGCTGGGCTTGAGTATGTATTCGGCGGCAGAGCCGAGGAAGTAGCGACCGCGATCAGAGACTTTGTCCTTGCGATGCCGCTGGCCGTGCGCGCATTGAACGGAATCTGGTGCTCGCACTCGATTCCGGCGCAGGGCGACTTCGATCCTGCCATCTTCGATCGCGCCTTGGAAGACACGGACTATCGCGGGCCGCTTGGTGGAGCGTGGCAGGTCGTCTGGGGACGCTCCCAAGATCCGCAGCATGTGCGCGCTTTGCTCGATCGGTTTGGGGCGAAGTTGTTCCTTGTCGGCCACTGCCACGCGGAGATGGGGATTGAGAGTCCCGCCGACGGACTCGTTGTCGTCAACAGCGATCACGCGCGCGGGATGGTTGTTTCGATCGACCTCGCTGCGCCGGCGCCGAGTGCGCGTGAGGTCGCGGGCACGGCGACACCACTCGTGAATCACCTCGATCCAGCCTGATGCGCGGCGTGCTCGCGATCGAAGGAAGCCAGCGCGTTCTCGGCGTGGCGCTCGCATGTGGTGGCGACGAAATCGTCTCCGTGGAGTCGACCGAGGATCCAAGGGAGCGAGACCTGCTTCTGCCGGCCATCAACGAACTCTGTGGCCGAGGACGGATGCTCGCGACGGACCTGAAGGCTGTCGCGGTCTCGACCGGCCCCGGCGGCTTCACTGGACTGCGGGTATCGGTGGCGACCGCGAAGGGCCTCTGTGAGGCCCTGGAGATTCCTGCGATCGATGTCCCGTCGGCGCTAGTGGCTGCAGCGGCAACGATGGGCGACTGGTCAGTTGTCGCGCCTCGCGTCGTGGTCGCACTGGCATCCAAAGGGGAGAGGTGTTGGGCGTCCAACATCGTGATCGATGGCTCTGGCGAGCTTCGCGTCGAGTGGGAGTGTGCGGTGGGCATTGACGAGTTTGTGCGCTCGGCACCGGCAGTCGTCGTGGCTGATGATTACCTGCCCGCGCCCATGCGCGAATGGTGCAAGGGGAGTGGGATCCCACTTGTTGTGCCTCGGTTCTGCGCGGTGACCTGTCTTCGTGTGGCGATGGCGAAGTTCGGGCGGGGGGAGACAGTTGATGCGATCGATCTCAGGCCGCGATATCCGCGCGAACCCGAGGCCGTGACGCTCTGGCGCGCGCGACAGGCGGAATAGTCACCAGAAAGCGGGGGGCTTCGCTGAAGTCAGCCTCGGGAACTCCCGATGTGCGATCAGGTGCCCCATGACCAACCGTGAACTTGACCCCCGAACCCTTGGCCGCGCCACCGTACTTCTGGTGGGCTCGCCCGGTGCTCCGGCCTCGGGGCCGCTCGAAGTCGTGTGCGCTCGCGATGGGTGGGATCTCCGGATCGACCGTGCCCGGAGCGCGTGCGACGCGATCCGGTCGCTTCGTTCGCGGGGCGCCGACCTCGTCGTGATCGACCTTGATGGCATGGGTCACCGTGCGCGTTGGATGGCCCACGCGGCGCGAATCGCACAGCCCAGCGCGGCGATCGTGGTGGTCGGGCAGTGGCCCTCGTCCGACGCGACCCGAGCGTGCCTCCGAGCTGGGGTCTCGGAGTGGATCGACGCCGATTCGTGGATCGTGACCGACTCACTGGTGAATCGCCTCGGTGCGTTGCTGGCTCGCGCTGTGACCGATCGGCTCGGTGTCGATCGCATCGCGGTGCTCGAGAGCGCGTGCCGGCGCCTCTCCGAGGAGCGCTCGCAACTGCAGAGGAAACTCGGTGGCGCGTCTGCGAACTTGGCCGGTGCCGAGGACATCGCACGCGATCGAGAAGGGTTGGCCGCGATGCAGGCTGAGTGCCGGACGCTGCTTTCGCAAGAGGCCGAACCCGAGCTCATTGTCGAGATCGCCGCGAACTATCTCGTGTCGCGCCTTGGTCCAACGAATGCCGCGCTGCTCGTGGCCGAAGGCGAGTCCTTCAGGCTCGCGGCATATGTGCGCGATGACCTCACGCGCCGCGCGGCGGGGAAGGTGCTCGACCAACTGTCGTCGTCATGGGCAACCCGCATCGCGGCGGCATCATCACCCATTGTCCTGCAGGAGGGAAGTGCTCCGCGCGAAGGATGCGAGGGTCTTGCGGCCGTGTTGCCTGGGCGATCGATTCTGGCGTTCTCCTGCAACGGTGCCCAGAGCACGCGTTCACGCGGAGTTGTCGTCCTGTTCCGTGACAGCCAACGACCCTACGGAGACGGCGACATTCGCGTCGCGCGCGCTGTCGGCGCGGCGCTCGGGTACGCCCTCGATCGAACCGACCGCATATTGAATCGCGCGACGCCAAAGTGGCCGACCGAGGCGCCCGAGTGCCCCGAAAGTTGATGGGCGGTTGACGGGGCGCGGCAAAGCGCCGCATTCCTCATCAGCGCGCGGCCGTGTGCGTGTGGTGGACGGAACGCGGCGGAGCTTGTCAGCTCGGCAGCGCTGAATCGCGCAGGCGAACGAGGATCGTGACCCCACCCTTCACGCGGGCACCCTTCGTGACGAGGATGGCTTCCACCAAGGCGCGCGGGACGATGAGCTCTGTCGTCGACCCGAACTTGATCATCCCGAACCGCTGCCCGCGCGAGAGGAGGTCGCCCACTCGCAGAGGGCAGACGATTCGTCGGGCGATGGCACCCGAGACCTGCCTCACCCCGAACCGGATCCCCGTCGGCGTGCGGAGGCAGAGCAGATTCGACTCGTTGACCCGTGCGCTCTCTTCGGTGCGCGCATCGAGGTATCTCCCTGGCATGTGCCGCATATGAACGAGCTCCGCGTCGCATGGCATGCGGTTGATGTGCACATCAAGCACACTCAGAAAGATGCGGACGATCACTGCCGGACCGTCGACCGATTCATGGCTCGGGACATCGATCACCGCGGACACGACACCGTCGGCCGGGCTCACGAGGTCCTTCGTGTCGTCGGTCGCGGGCCGGCGCAGGAGTGGGTCGCGAAAGAACCCAGCGACCACGATCCACACAAAGATGCTCGAGAGTGCAATCCATTGATTTGGCCAGAACCAGACAATGATCGCGACAGCCGCCGCGGTGGCGAGTCCCCACTCACGAACACCGTAGCGAGAGAGCGTCACTCGATCGCGCGGCCGACGAAGAACCCGATGCCGCCGGCAACGATTGTGCCACCAGCGAGCGCCGCCAACCACATCAGGAGGTCACCGGTGACCATGCCTGCCATCGCCGATCCGCCACCCATGCGGGTGCTCACCACGATCGTGGCGACAAGGATGATCGAAGCGAGAGCACCGGCAAGCAAACCGATGCTGAGACCGCTCGCCGCAGTATCGACGGCAATCGACGCGGCCGGAACGAGTACACCGGGCGATCCCATCGGTGCTCCGATCGATGACGGCGCGATCGCTTCGTCGGCTTCGGCCCCACCGCCGTCGGCAAAGAGGTCATCGGCGCCGCTGAGTGCAACTCCCTCAGAGTCGACACCGCCATCGCCTGGATCTTCGAGGAGCGCCGCTCCCATCGTCGACTGGTCAGCATCGCCCGCGAGATCCAGCATGCCGCTCCCGGACCCAACGGTCTCAAGGTTGAGGCTGCCCGAGTCGCTCGGCGCGTTCATTGGAAGGCCATCTGAAGAGTCCGAGCGATCCCTTGGTGCGCGCGAACCCGACCGCGCCGCCATGGAGCCACTGAGATCAGCGCTACGGGGGGTCTTCGCAGGGGCGCCGCTGTCGGCGAGGCCGACACCGCCACTTGACGCGCCGCCCGAGCCGGCGGGGGCTTCGAGTCCAAGATCGAGGTCGAGTCCGAGGTCGAGAGCCGACCCGGCACCTGAACCCCCCGCTCCGCCTGTTGCGGGCGAAGGAGTATGAATGGCACTCTTGCCCGCCGAGTCGGCAAGACCGATCGGCGCGTGGCTGCCAGACTGATGGAAGTCGGCGATCGAGGATCCTTCGCTCGCCATTGGACCCGAAGTCGGCGCAGGTGCCGCTCCAGAGTCCGCCATCGAAAGCGCGTCATCGAGTCCGAGGTCGAATTCACTCGCGGAGCCTTCAGCCGTCCGCGACCCCGTGTCTTCGAACTTCAGGTCCCCGAGGTCTCCACTGCCCGAGAGGTTCAGTGGCGCATCCGAAGCGGAGTTCGTTCCGAGCGACAGGTCGAGGTCTCCGACATCGTCGGTCACAAGCTGGTCTATGGCCGCCCTCTTGAAGTGAGGGGTGTTGTGCATCACGAACTGCTCAAGCTGACCGTTTTCGACCATCGCGTGCAAGTCGGCGCCGGTCTTGCCGAGTTTCGCGGCAGCCTCATCGATGGTGTAAAAGAGCTTTGCCATGGGTGGGATGGGAAGTGCCTACGCTACGGAGCCAATGGCGGTTGCGCAAGCAAGGGAACGGACCATTGTAGCAAACGCAAAGGCAGCACAGCGGGTTGCGTTATGGTTCTCGGAATCGGCTCGCAAGTTCCCGTGGCGCTCGCGAAGGTCGCCCTACGGATCGCTCGTCAGCGAGTTCATGCTGCAGCAGACGCAGGCCAGCCGTGCCGTGGAGGCGTGGCGCGTGTTCATGCGGCGATTCCCGACGATCTCTCATCTCGCTCGTTCGCGCGAGGCCGCCGTGGTCGCGTGTTGGAGAGGGCTCGGGTACTACCGGCGCGCGCGCTTCCTGCACGCTGCCGCGCGAGCTGTGGTTGCTGAGCACGGGGGGATGATTCCGCGCACGGCAAGTGCGCTGCGGGATCTTCCCGGAGTTGGGCCGTACACGGCGGGGGCGATCAGCTCAATCGCATTCGGGCTGCGCGAGCCGATCGTGGACGGCAATGTTGTGCGCGTGCTCTCACGCTTGCACGCTCGGCGATTCAATCAGCGACTCGCCTCGGGCCGCAATGAGCTGTGGCGCATGGCGCGCGAGTACATCGATGGAGCGCGGAATCCCGCGCGTGCCAACGAGGGGTTGATGGAACTTGGAGCGACCGTGTGCACGCCGAGATCGCCGCGCTGTGGCGGATGTCCGCTGCGGTCCATCTGCCGCGCACAGCGCTTGGGGCTTCAAGCGAGTTTCCCCGGAGTTCCGGCGCGTCGCCGAGTGCGGCGTATCGCGATGGCGGCCATTGTCGTGCATAGGGGCGGGAAAGTCGCGCTCATGCGCCGCGGCGATTCGGGGCTCTGGTCATCGATGGAGTTTCCTCCCCTCGTGGAAGGTCGTCGCGAGCCCTCGCGCGCAGTGGTGGCCCGCGAGTTGGGACTCTCTCGGGCGGCCCTGGCGCGGCGGGGATCATTCGACTTTCCAACCTCCGCAGGCCGCGTCAACTTCGTTGTGTACAGAGCGGAGCTGCCGCCAGCGCGCGCTGGGACGCTCGCGCGGAAGTTCGGATGGAGGTGGTGTTCGTACGAGGGCCTTGCGCGCACCATCGTCGCCAGCGCGGCGATGAGGGTGTTCGAGGTCGAGGCGCGCGGCGAGCGCGCCGAGCCAACGACAGCGGGAGTACGCTGATTGCTCATGCAGGCCAGGCAGTCATCCTCACGCAGCGCACCGACACTCGCGGCAGCGGGATGTCTTTGCATTGCGACACTCGTCGCGTGCGAGTCGAAGGTGAATCCGGTGGCCTCGAACGACAATTTTCCTGGCGAAACCTATCCCGGGAACCGCATCCTGAGTCCGGAGGAAGAAGGGGTGCTCATTGCCTCAATGCGGGCGACCGCCCAGGGCATGCCCGTGTCGCCACTGGACGCGGCGAAGGACGCGGTTCGCTGGAGCGATGTGCGGCAGGCGGCGTCGCTCGCAACCGGCAGCGCGGAAATGGGATTGTTGGAGTCCTCGCTCACCGACGATCAGTGGGTCTTTCAGGCCGAGACGCTCGGCGGCGCCCCGGCGACCCTGACTGTCGAGCAGCGCCCGCCACCGCTCATGTACCTCGCGACGGCGAGGGTCGGCGTCTTCGGCGAAGAGTTCGATAAGGCGGAGCGGTGGGTTCGCGAGTTTCGGATGGCCATGCGACGGCTCGGGAAACTCAAGCGGCCGTCGTGAGGGTCGGCGGCGCCGCGCCCAAGGGTCCCAACTCGCGCTCGAGCGCGTACGCGATACGAAGCAGCGTGGGCTCGGCGAACGCTTGGGCCTGGAGTTGCACGCCCACGGGGAGGGGGGAGCCTGAGGAGTAATCCAGCCCTGCGGGCAGCGAGATGCCGCAGATTCCCGCGATGTTCGTGTTCACCGTGTAGACATCGCACATGTACATCGCGAGTGGATCCGTCACGCCGCCGATCGGGAACGCGGCGGTCGGCGAGGTCGGACCGAGGATCACATCACATGCAGCGAATGCCAAGTCGAACTCCTGCTTGATGACTCGCCTGACCTGGAGCGCGCGTCGGTAGTAGGCGTCGTAGTAGCCGGCGCTGAGCACATAGGTCCCGAGCATGATGCGCCGTTGGACTTCCGCTCCGAATCCTTCGGCGCGGCTCCGTGCGTAGAGCTCGAACAGGTCCCCGCCCATGGCGCGGTGTCCGTAGCGGATCCCGTCGAATCTCGCGAGGTTGCTTGAGGCTTCAGCGGGGGCGATCACATAGTAAGTTGAGATGCCGACATCGGTCATTGGAAGATCGATGTCGACGATCTTCGCACCCATTCCCTTGAGCAGGTCGACGGCCCGCTCAAGCGCCGCATCGACGGCGGCGGAGTTGCCCGTGCGGTACTGTCGGGGCAGCCCCACCCGCGGTGCGCGCGGCGCGTGATCGATCGTGTCGCTAATGGCCTCGACCTCGCGCGACGCGCAGGTCGAGTCGTTCGCGTCGTCGCCAGCCATGACCTCGTACAGGAGCGCCGCATCGCGCACGGAGCGCGTGAGCGGTCCAATCTGGTCGAGGCTGCTGCCGAAGGCCACGAGGCCATAGCGCGAGATGCGTCCATAGGTCGGCTTGAATCCCACGATCCCGCACAGCGACGCGGGCTGACGGATGGAGCCGCCGGTGTCGGAGCCGAGGGCGGCGCTGCACAGTGAGGCGCCCACCGCCGCGGCGCTTCCGCCCGAGCTTCCTCCGGGCACCCGTGTCGGGTCCCAGGGATTTCGTACCGCACCCCACGCGCAACGCTCGCAGGATGAGCCCATGGCAAACTCGTCGAGGTTGGTCTTGCCAATGATGATCGCCCCTTCGGCGGCCAGCCGCTCGATGGCCGTGGCATCGAAGGGCGAGCGGTAGTTCTCGAGGATTCTCGACGAGCAGGTGGTATGCCCTAGGCGCGTGGCGATGTTGTCCTTCACTGCGATGGGAACGCCGGCGAGCCGTCCAAGGAGCCGCCCAGACTTCCGTGCGCCGTCGACCTGCGACGCTGCCTCGCGCGCAGCATCCGCGAAAACCTCGTGAAACGCGTTGAGCGACGGATTGGATGCGTCGATGGCGGTGAGGTACCCGTTGACCGCTGACAGCGCGGAACGAGATCCCGAGCGGATGCCATCGCGGAGCGCGACGAGGTCGCCACTCACGATGACTCGCCTCCGAGCACCTTGGGGACCGCAATGAACTCGCCCTCACGCGCTGGGGCGTTCAGGAGTGCGAGTTCACGAGACAAGGGCGGCGACTCGCTGTCCTCGCGGAGTCGGTTGCTCATGGCAAGCGGTCGCGCCATCGGTTCTAGACCCTCGACCGGCACATTCTGGAGGAGCGCAATGTGCCCGAGGATCGCAGCGAGTTCGTCGCGCATCGACGCCATCCGCGCTTCCGGGAGCGCGAGGCGGCTGAGTTTCGCAACATGCCGGACCTCATCGAGCGACAACGGAGGGCGTGTCTCGCTCATTGGCGGAGCGAGTCTAGCGTTGCCGATACGCTCAAGCGCAAGGAGTGACACGATGGGCAAGAAGGACCTTGGGCTGGTCGCGGGTGTGGACCTTGGCGGAACCAGTATCAGTGTCGGTATCGTCGATGGCGACGGGCGCATCCGCGGCAGGCACAAGCGAAAGACGAAGGCAACGATGGGCCGCGATGCGGTTCTTGATCGCATCGCCGAGGCCGTCGAGCGAGCCTGCGAGGACGCCAAGTGCGGCCAATCCGATGTCGGCGCGGTCGGCATCGGGGCACCGAGTGCGATCGATGTCGAGGAAGGCATCATCATCAACGCGGGCAATCTTGGGTGGAAGGATGTGCCGCTGCGCGCGATCCTTGAGAAGCGTTTCGGAAAGCGAGTCATCGTCGACAACGATGTGAATGCGGCGGCTTGGGGCGAAGCGAGGGCCGGCGCTGCGAGGTCGTGGGCGGACATTCTGGCGGTCTGGGTCGGGACCGGAATCGGTGGCGGGCTTGTTCTAGGCGGCGAACTCTGGCGGGGTTCGTTTCATACGGCGGGCGAGATCGGGCAGATGGTCTTGATGCCGAGGGGCGGTGTCGGTCGCCGAACGCTCGAAGAGCACTGCAGCCGCGTGGCGATGGTGCGCGCGATGGAGGCGCTGTGCGGGTTTCACCCTGAGAGTTCGATCACAGCAGCGCTTTCGCGGCGAGAGCCCGGCGAACTCCTCGGGAGCGGCGTGATTGCGTCGGCCTACGCCGAAGGAGACGAACTCTGCCGGCGTGTCGTGGACGACGCGGCGGAACTCCTAGGGATCGCCATCGCGAACGCGGTGACCCTGCTCAGCGTGAAGGCGGTTGTCTTGGGCGGAGGCGTGGCCGAGGCGCTCGGCGAGCGATACGCCGAGCGAGTGCGAGAGTCATTCGAGGCGCATGTGTTCCCGTCGACGCTCCGGAAGTGCAAGTTCGTGCCCAGCGAACTCGGCGATGATGCTGGCATCGTGGGCGCAGCGCTCTTGGCCCGCTAAGGCGAACGCTGTCGTGCCTGCTGTTCTTCGTTGCCTCGAAGGCGATCGATCGGCGTCCTCACGGAGGCGAGATCATCGGCCTCGCGTCTTCGTGGAGCCGCACTAGAGTGCGATGAGAGGGTGCATGTCGCGCTGTGAGATCGTGAACGACATGCGCGGGGTTGCGCGAGCAAGTCGCTCGGCGAGTCGTGGCAAGTACCCCCGCTCGGTGACGGTGTGCCCGGCGAGGATGAGCGTGCACCCACGGGCATTCGCCGCCAACTGCTCGTGGTGCCTCGCCTCTCCCGTGATGTAGAGCGTCGCCCCCGCATCGATCGCGGCGTCGCAGTAGGACATACCCGCGCCCGCGCAGAGCGCGACGACGCTGTGCTCAGTTGGCGCGCGCACGCCGACGGCGCACTCCAGGCGGGTCGTTCCCAGATGGCGCTTGAGTCGACGCGCGAACTCCGAAAGCGTCGCCGGCTGCGAGAGTTCGATCACCCGCCCTTGTCCATGGCGAGCGGACGGATGCGGCGCAAGGGCGTGGACCTCGGTCGCCGGAGTCTCGTAGGGATGCGCCAAGCGCAATGCCGCGAGCGCGGCGGGCAGTGAGCGCTTGCCGCACACCATTTCGAGCCTCGCCTCACGAACGCGCTCGAACGAGCCACGGCGACCCGCGCGCGGATGTGTTGACGAGCCACCGAAGAATGTGCCCTCGACCTGGGTCGCGACGGAGCACTGCGAATAGTCCCCGACTCGCCCAGCTCCGGCGACGGCCATCGCGCCACGAATGCGGTCGATGGCGTCCAGCGGTGCGAATGTGACAATCTTGAACGCCTCGGTGGCCGAGAGAGAGCTCGCCGGATCGAGTGGCCGTCGGGGGCCGTCGCCGACGCCGTCGGCGAGCCAGTCGTTGACGCCACCGTGCACAGCGTCCAGCGCCGTGTGTGGGGAGAGGAGCGCGATCGAATGGCGGATCGCATCATGGACGATGCTCCCTGTCGGACTTCCTGCGACGAGCCGCTTGAGGGGGTCAAAGATCGGCGGGTGGTACGCCACGATCGCATGGGCGCGAAGCTCCCGCGCCTCATCGAGGACATCGCGCGTGAGGTCGATGGTCAGGAGGACGCGCTGGCACGGGCTCTCCGGATCCCCGGCGAGCAGGCCGACATTGTCCCATGCCGCCGCGAGCGTCGGGGGGGCGACGATCGCCATGGCGGCACTCAGTTCGCGGACGCGAAGGGGTCGTTTGGCCATGGGGGGCACAGTACTTCGTCGAAGAAAACCCCGGAGTTGTCCGCACGGTGGAATCGCAAATCCTAAGATTGGGCATCCATGATGAGCCGACCAGCCCACGGAGCGGGCTCCCCAAAGGCTGCGGCGAAGGCCGCGCCGTCGGTGGAGCGGGTTCGGAAGCACTTCGTACTGGACACGAACGTCCTGCTGCACAATCCGCAGTCGATCTTCAAGTTCGAGGAGCATGAGGTTGTCATCCCGATCTCAGTGATCGAGGAGCTCGACAACTTCAAGAAGAACAACGACGAGAAGGGGCGCAACGCTCGGCAAGTCATCCGATCGCTCGATCGACTTCGGGGGATGGGCCACCTCTTCGAGGGCGTTGTGTGGAATGAGCAGGGCGGCTCCGTGCGAGTCATGCGCATCAAGCCCGCCGCGTCGTACGACTTGGACCTCGCTGTCATCGACAACCGGATCATTGGCGTCGCTCATGCCCTTCACGATGCGGGAGTCCGCACGATCTTTGTGTCGAAGGACATCAACGCGCGGGTCAAGTGTGATGCTATTGGCGTCGTCGCTGAGGACTTTGAGGCGGACCGCGTCGATGCCGACTGGTTGAGCACGGGGTTCATCACGAGCCGAGTGCCGCGCGAACTGATCGACGACCTCTACTCCGAGCGGCAACTTCCCATTGCGAGGCTCGAGGAGGTTCCCGGCGCCATCCCGACCCTCGAAGGGGGATCCGATCGCGGCGAGGAACACGCCGGCGTTGTCCCCAACCAGTTCATTTGCCTCGTCGACGAGAACGATCCGTCGCATACTGGGCTCGCACGACGGCTCGCTGACACGGGCCATCTCATCCCGATCACCGGGCCGAGGAAGCCGATCTACGGCGTCATTGCGCGCAATGTGCAGCAGACGATGGCCCTCGACATGCTGCTGGATGACGAAGTCAAACTCGTGACGCTCATCGGCCCCGCAGGGACAGGCAAGACGCTTCTGGCGATTGCCGCGGGGATGCACAAGGTCTTCAAGGAAGAGCGGTTTGACAAGTTGCTCGTGGCGAGGCCCATCATGCCGCTTGGCCGCGACATCGGCTACCTCCCGGGCGACAAGGACGAGAAGCTGGCGATGTGGATGCAGCCGATCTTTGACAACATTGCGTACCTGCTCTCCACACGGGGCGGACACGGTTCGAGCGAGCCTGACAGTAAGTCGACCGAGCAGCGCATCGACCAACTCGTCGCGACGCGCAAGCTCGTGCTCGAGCCCATCACCTACATCCGGGGTCGGAGCATCCCGCATCAATTCATCATCGTGGACGAGGCGCAAAACCTCTCTCCGCACGAGGTCAAGACCATCGTGTCTCGTGTCGGCGATGGCACGAAGATCGTGCTCTGCGGTGACATTGGACAGATCGATAATCCGTACCTTGATGCGTCGAGCAACGGGCTCTCGCATTTGATCGAACGGATGAAGGGCCACCGCATCTCAGGGCATGTCACGCTGTCGAAGACGGAACGAAGCGAGCTGGCAAGCCTCGCGGCCGAGATGCTTTGACATGTGACGACGCGGAGGCATCCTCGCCCGCCTCGAGGATCTTGCTCAGCACCTTCGTCTTGGCGATTGATTCTGCATACTCGTCTTCTGGGTCGCTCTCGGCGACGACCCCGCACCCAGCCCGGTACTCGATGCCCCAGCGGGCTCCCTGCGCGCGCGTGAGGAGCGCCGTGCGGATCGCCACGCTGAATTGGGCTGAGCCGCAACCACTGACGATGCCAATGGCGCCGCAGTAGGGGCCCCGCGTCTCTGCCTCAAGGTTCCCGATCACTTGCATCGCGCGGACCTTCGGGGCGCCGGTCACTGATCCGGGTGGGAAGGTGGCGCGCAGGAGTCCGTCGAGCCCCACGCTGTCGGCGAGCCTGCCGGAGACTTCGCCGACCGCCTGGAGCACCGTTGGATGCCGCTCGACGAGTCGCTCGCTCGACACTCGGACCGATCCGATGTCGCAGACCCGGCCGAGGTCGTTGCGCATGAGGTCCATGATCATGTGAAGTTCGGCGGCGTCCTTCGCGCTCGCGAGGAGTGCCGACGAGGCGGCGCCGGCAGGTCGAGTCCCTTTCATGGGTCGCGTCACAACCTGGCGAGTGGCACCGTCGAGCGCGAGGAAACTCTCCGGGCTGAACGAGACGATGGAATGGTCATCGTCGAGTTCGAGGAGTGCGCCGTAGCGTGGACCGATCTCGTGCAGGGCCTCGACCGCGAAGGCGCGCGAGCGGCCCTCGATGGAAGCGACAAACGACTGCGAGATATTGGCTTGAAAAATGTCGCCGTCCCTGATGAGCTCGATCGAGCGCGCGACCGCGTCCAAGTAGGCCGCCATCGGCAACGCATTGCGGAGCGAACCGCCATCGGCAGTCGACCACTCGCGCGGTTGGAGATCCGTACCCGATGACACCTGTGCGTCGACGCACTCGCGCACGGGAGGGGCGGCGGGATCTCCAACTTCCCACCACTGCCGCAAGTCGTGCGAATAGACGAGTGCACGAGGCACATCACACACAACCGCGTCGGGCCAACCTCTCCCTCGAGCGGGCACAGCGTCGGGCGGCTGCGATTGGGCGCGCGGCTCAAGCAGCGCACCGCACTCGTAGCCGACGAAGCCGATCCATCCACCCGCGAATGGAAGGCGGATGCCGGCCAACGAAGCGATGGCAGGCTCGGCGCCGTGCGCCGACTCCCGCAGCATGCGCAGAAGCGTGTCGGAGGCACCCGGCGCGTTGGCCTCGAGGCTCCGCACTGTGCCCCGGGGCGCGAGGATCGACCAGCGCTCATGTTTGCCCCCTCCCGAGCCGGAGGTGAGCGCGAGCAGCGGGGTGTCAGCATCCCATGCGCGCATCGCTTCGTGCACACCAAATGTCCACGGCAGTGGATCGACTTCGGTACGGCGCGGCATCGGGTCATCGTAGAGCCGCTTCCGCGGGTAATCTGCGCGTCTTTCACTGGAGAGTCCATGCCGAGCGCCACCGTCACGAAATCCCCCACTCGCCGCTCAACAACACGCCGCGCGGTTCGCCGCAACGCGGGTGCGAAGGGCAAATCACCGAAGCTGGTCTATTACTTCGGGAGCACGAAGACCGAGGGGCGCGCGGATCAGAAACTTCTTCTGGGAGGCAAGGGAGCGAACCTCGCCGACATGACCTCGATCGGCCTGCCCGTGCCGCCGGGATTCACGATCACCACCGAGACTTGCGCGCTCTACGCCTCCGGGAAGCGCAAACTTCCAAAGGGCCTCATGGAAGCCGTCGCGGCCAACATCCGCACGCTCGAGCGGGAACTGGGAAAGCGGTTCGGAAGTGCGAAGAGTCCGCTGCTCGTTTCGGTGCGATCGGGCGCTGCTGTCTCGATGCCGGGCATGATGGACACCATTCTCAATCTCGGTCTCAACGACGAGGTTGTCGAGGGACTCGCGCGGAGCACCAACAATCCGCGGTTCGCGTACGACGCGTACCGACGGCTCATCAACATGTTCGGGGATGTGGTCATGGGCGTCGATCATGAGCACTTCGAACACGCATTCGGCGAGGTCAAGTCGAAACACGGCACGACCGAGGACACGAAGGTCCCCGTCGAGGGTTTGCGCGAACTCTGCGCGCGGTATCAGGCGATCTACGCCGACCATGTCGGCAAGGCGTTCCCGCAGGACCCGATGAAGCAACTTGAGGCGGCCATCGGCGCCGTGTTTGAGAGTTGGAATGGCGCGCGTGCGATCGCGTATCGGCAGATCAACGGCATCAAGGGGCTCGCCGGAACGGCGGTCAATGTGCAGGCGATGGCCTACGGCAACATGGGTGAAGACTCGGGGACCGGCGTCGCGTTCACGCGTGATCCGTCAACGGGGGCCAACGAGTTCTACGGGGAGTTCCTCGTCAACGCGCAGGGCGAAGATGTTGTCGCCGGGATCCGGACACCGCAGCCCATCAGTCAGATGGCGCAGTGGAATGCAAAGGTGTGGAAGCAGCTCCTGGCGGTGCGCAAGAAACTGGAACGGCACTACCGCGACATGCAGGACATCGAGTTCACGATCGAGAAGGGGCGGCTCTTCATGCTGCAGACTCGCAACGGAAAGCGCAACGGCGCGGCGGCCGTGCGCTGCGCGGTCGAGATGGTCCGCGAGGGACTCATCAACGAGAAGACGGCGCTTCGACGAGTGCCCGCTGCCGACCTCGTACAACTGCTGCTGCCCTACTACCGGGCGCAGGACAAGCAGGGCATCGAAGTCCTCACGACAGGCATCGCGGCGAGTCCAGGCGCCGCAAGCGGACGGCTCGCGTTCTCGGCGGTCGAGGCTGTTGAGCGCACGAATGCCGGCGAACGCGTCCTGCTGGTCCGTAAGGAAACATCACCGGAGGATGTCGCCGGAATGCACAAGGCGGAGGGGATCCTGACCTCGACGGGCGGCAAGACAAGTCATGCCGCCGTTGTGGCCGTGGGCTGGGGCAAGTGCTGCGTTGTCGGCGCGGGTGAACTGTCGATCGATGCTTCGGCTGGCACGCTCACCGTGAAGGGCCGAACCTTCGGAAGGCATGACACCCTGTCGATCGACGGCACCGCGGGCGAAGTGATGCCGGGCGAGGTCGCGCGCACGCTGCCCGAGGGCATCACCGGCGATTTCTCACAACTCTTGAAGTGGGCCGACAAGCACGCGACCATGGGAGTCAGGGCCAATGCCGACACGCCCGCGGACGCGCGCGTGGCTCGCGAGTATGGCGCCATCGGGATCGGGCTCTGCCGCACGGAGCACATGTTTTTCCAGTCTGAACGAATCAAGGCCATGCGCATGATGATTCTCGCGAACGACGCGGGTGAACGCGAAGCCGCGCTCGCGCGGCTGCTCCCATATCAGCGCACGGACTTCATTGGCATCTTCACGGCGATGGCCGGACAGCCCGTCACGGTGCGGCTCCTTGACCCGCCGTTGCACGAGTTCGTGCCCCACGAGGAGGCGCAGCAGCAGGAACTGGCCAACGAGGTGGGGGTGGCGCTGGCGGATGTCAAGCGCCGCGTCGCCCAGTTGCATGAGGCGAATCCGATGCTCGGTCACCGCGGGTGCCGCCTCGCTGTGACCTATCCCGAGATCCTCACGATGCAGGTCCGAGCCATCACCGAAGCGGCGATTGAGTGCCGATCACAGCGAATCGACGCGCGGCCTGAGATCATGATTCCGCTCGTGGGCACACGGCGGGAACTCGCGTCACTGCGCGTCCTCACCCAACAGACGATCGCCGCCGTATTCGTCGAGCGAAAGGTGCGCAAGTTCGAGATTCCCATTGGCACGATGATCGAGATTCCGCGGGCCGCGGTGACTGCGGACGAAGTCGCTGAGGCGGCTGAGTTCTTCTCCTTCGGGACCAATGACCTCACGCAGATGACATTTGGGTTCAGCCGCGATGACATTGCGTCGTTCGTGCCCGCGTACATCGCCAAGGGTCTGCTCGAGTGCGACCCGTTCCAGTCGCTTGACGCCAACGGCGTCGGGGCACTCGTACGAATGGCGTGCGAGAAGGGTCGCGCGACTCGGCCCGACATTAAGCTTGGCGTCTGCGGAGAGCACGGCGGCGACCCGGCGTCCATTCGGTTCTTTCAGAGCTGTGGGCTTGCGTATGTCTCGTGTTCGCCATTTCGAGTCCCCGTGGCGCGACTCGCGGCGGCGCAGGCGGCGCTGGCATGAACGCCCGCCTGCGAGCGGGTGGATCCGTGATCCATCTGGCCGCTGCATTGGCGGGGTGCCAGAGCGCTCCCCCCTCACCGGCGCCGCGTGATCCTTACACGCCTCCGTCGCCGATTCCGTCGGTTGCGCCACTCATGACGCCAAGGGGGTACGAGGCTCCGCGCTTCGCGACGCCTCCCACGCTCGACGGCCATTCAGAGTTGGTTTGGGATGCCGTGCCGTGGACCGAGCCGTTCCTCGACATCGAGGGACCAGCTCGCACGGTGCCTTCGCAGCGGACGCGCGTCAAGATGGGCTGGGACTCGCAGAACCTGTACATCCTCGCGGAACTCGAGGAAACCGACATCTGGGCGACACTCACCGAACACGACGCGATTGTGTTTCATGACAACGACTTCGAGGTGTTCATCGATCCCGACTCGGACACGCGCGAGTACTACGAGATCGAGGTCAATGCAATCGGCACCGTGTTTGATCTCTTTCTGCCGAGACCCTACCGAGCTGAGGGGAAGGCCGATCACTCGTGGACGGCCCAGGGCATGAAGTTGGCGATCGCTCTCGAAGGCACGGTCAATGACCCGCGCGACCGCGATCGCGCGTGGCGGGTCGAGATGGCGCTGCCGTGGTCCCTGTTCGTGCCGCCTCGCGGGCATGCGCCGGTCCTTCAGCGCGCCGCGCGACCGCCGCACGCGGGTGATGTGTGGCGCATCAATTTCTCGCGAGTACAGTGGACTCTCGCGAAGACGGAGTCCGGCTACGAGAAGATGCCAAACCGGCCCGAGGACAATTGGACTTGGACCCCGCAGTGGACGATTGACATGCACCTTCCGCAGTGGTGGGGAACCGTGAAGTTTGTGGAGAGTTTGCCATGACGACCCGAGCAACGCCAGACGATCCTGTCAGAGACCAATCCGCCATTCTTGAATCACTCGGTGTCTCGCGGCACTCGGGCGGTCTGTACTCCCAGGTGCTGCAACGGATGCTCAGCGCCGCGGCCACCATCGGCATGCCACGCGAGCACCAACTCATTCTCGCGCGCCCCAAGAACACGGTTTCCGTGAACTTTCCAGTGCTCATGGACGATGGCGAGTACCAAATGTTTACGGGGATTCGCGTGCAGCACAACGACGCGATGGGTCCATTCAAGGGCGGCCTCCGGTTTGCGCCCCGCGTGACTCTGGACGACTTCGGCGGGCTCGCGATCCTCATGATGCTGAAGACGGCACTCTTGCGGCTCCCGTTCGGCGGTGCCGCGGGCGGCGTGGCCTGCGACCCGTCGGTGCTCTCGCGAGACGAACTGATGCGCGTCGTCCGTCGGTTCGCCGCTTCGATCGCCCATCACATTGGCCCCGACTACGATGTGCCTGGCCCCGATGTCGGCGCGGATCCGCAGGTGATGGCGTGGTTCTCTGACACCACGGCACAGATGACGCCGGATCGCTCGCGGCAAGGCATGCGCGCGATTGTGACGGGAAAGCCTCCTGAGATCGGCGGTGCCGCTGGTCGAGAGATTGCGCTGGGCACGGGATTCCTCCACATGCTCCGCGAACTTCTGCCGGACTTCAACATGAAGGTGCAGGGGCTTCGCTTCACGGTCGCAGGCTTCGGCCGCATGGGGGGGCAGGTCGCGAACATGCTCACCGGCGAGGGGGCGCGCCTCGTTGGAGCCATCGACCGCCGCGGGGGCATCCTCTCCGAGGCGCCAATGGAGCCTGAAGCGCTCATCGAACGATTGCGCAGCACGGGAGGCCTCTCCGGGGTCCCCGGTTCGATCGCGGTCGACGAAGAACAGTTCTATCGAGCCAAGCCGGACATCCTCGTCGTCGCATCGGGCGAGTCGGTCGTGACCGCACGCCATGCCGAGTGGATCGGCGCACCGGTTGTGGCCGAGGTCGCGCATGCGCCGTGGACCACCGATGGCGATGATGTGCTCTTCCAGCGCGGCATTGAGGTGATCCCGAGCATCCTCGGCAACGCCGGAGCCGCCGCGGGGAGTTACCTCGAGTGGGTCCAGAACCGGACCTTCATCCCAATGAGCTCGACCGAGTTCGACCGGCAGATCGAGCAGCACATGGTGCTCGCGACGCGCCGGATGAAACTGGCGAAACTCCGGTACGAGACGGACTGGCGGACCGCCGCATACGCCGCCGCACTCGAGAGCCTCGGCCGCATCTACGAACTGCGCGGCATCTTCCCGTAACTGTGATGCCGTCGATTTTCACCCGCATCATCCGTGGTGAGATCCCATCGCATCGCGTGTACGAAGACCCCGCCGTCGTCGCGTTTCTCGACATCGCACCGCTGTCGCGGGGCCATGTCCTTGTGGTTCCGGTGGAGGAGCGTGAGCAACTGCACGAACTCTCCGCCGAGAGCGCCGCCGCGCTCGGCCGTGCGCTGCCGATCGTTGCCCGGGCCGTGCTGGCCGCAACGGGCGCGAACGCCTACAACATTCTCCAGAACAACGGCGCGCTAGCCCATCAAGCCGTGCCGCATGTGCACTTCCACATCATTCCCAAGTACGAGGCTGGGCTCGGGCTCGGGATCGAGTGGAGCGCGACGGCGATCGATGCGCCTGCCGCTGCTGAACTCGCGGCGCGAATTCGCGAGAGGATTGGGGAGTGAGCGCCGATTCGGGCGCGGGGGAGACCGAGCGGGTCCCGTTGGAAGCGTGGCCCGAGGAGCTCCGCCGGGCGTGTCAGGGGTCGCGCCACTTTCGTGAGATCCGCGTTGTGCGCGAGACGCCATCGACACAGGATGTCGCGCGCGCGATGGGTGTGGGTGGTGTCGCCATGGCGTGGCGGCAGACTGCAGGGCGCGGACGGCTCGGACGCGCGTGGCAAGACACTCTCGAAGACGGACTCGCGATCAGCGTGTGTGTGCCCGCAGAAGTTGGTGCGCTCGCCAGCGTCGCAGCGGGGATCGCTGCGGCGATCGCGATCGAGGGCGCGATCGTCGCGGGATGCCCACCAGCGCCTACGGTCGCGCTCAAGTGGCCGAACGACCTGCTGATCCAGGGACGCAAGGTCGGCGGGATCCTTGTGGAAGGCGACGGGAAACTCCTCACGATCGGCATCGGGATCAACTGTTCGCAACGGCAGTTCACTGGCGAACTCACCAATCGGGCGACGAGCCTTGCCCTCCACGGGGCGAGCGTGGACCGCCTTGAAATCGCCGTGCGCCTCCTTCCTGAACTTGATCGTTGGCTCCACACCGAGGCGCGGACCATCGCCGACGAGTTTTCGCGTCGAGACGCGCTCGTTGGGACCGAACTCAGCTTCTCGACGGCTTCGGGAATCGTCTCAGGCATCGTGCGCGGCGTGGATGTGGTCGAGGGGATCAGAGTTGAGACCCATGACGGTGTCATCACGCTCGATCCGCGCACCTCGTGCATCGTTGCGAAGTTGTCGTGAGTTTCGCATTCCTGCGAGTACCTTGCGTGCCATGATCACCGCGCGGTGTGCATCGATCGTGCTGGCGCTTGCGTTGCCGTCGCTCTGCATGGCGCAGGACGCGCGTCCGAGCGACGCGCGGCCACCCGCGCGGCCGTCGCTCGTCGATGACGATCCTTCGGCGCACCAGCCCGTGGACCCAGCGGTGGCCGACCGGGGCGCCCTCGCGGCTCCCGCGCGGGTGATGCCCTACGAACTCGCGCTGCCGCAGGGATTCGATCGCGTGTTCCGCGTGCCGGGCAACTCTGGGAAGTTTTACAGGGCCAGCGGTGCGCTCTATGCGGTGTTCGACGAGGCGGTCTACCGGCGCGGCAAGGATGGCCAGCGGATCGCGGATGTTCCTCCCGGAACCGTCTACTACATCGGTCGGCCGGACTGGACGCGTGTTCCAGGCATCTCCACCATCGAAGCGGGCTCGGTCATGGAAGAGGCTCACCGTTCGTCGCAGCGCGAGAGTGAGCGAAGCGCGTCGCTGCGCGCGGAGTCTGGCTCGCACACGCGAACTGGGGAGGGTGATCGAGCGGGCGCAGTCGACGAGGTCGATTCGGCCGAACTCGAGCCACCAGTCGAGTTTGCCTCCACCCATCACGATGTCGCGGCCACGACGGGGAGGCTGCCCGCGGGAGTCGATCGATCGCTCGTCGTTGGCGAAGGTTCGGATGTCCGTCCGCGATTCACAGTTGATCTTGTCTACCGCCAGCATCGCCTCGCGGGTCTCTTCCAGATGGCGCTCAGCCAACGCGTCCGCGAGTGACATGGCCCCACGAGCGTTCGCCATGATCGTTGGCGTTGTGCTTGGCATGCACGCGCGCGGACAGGGGACGCAGCCGCCCTCGCAGGTTGCGCCCGCAGAGTTTGCAGGGCTCCCAGAGACACAATCAGTGGTGGCGGCTGCAACGAATCCCGCCGCAGTGCGCGGCGGCGTACTCATCTTGCCACTGCTGCGGCGGAGCGAGAGTTCTCCATGGCCGACCACGCTCTCGCTCAGGCTCGATGATGGGCGCACGCTCACAGGACCGGTCGTGTCGATCGAACGGCATGAACCAACGAGTCCGTCATGGACGAGCCCAAGACTTGTCGAACGCACGACCGCGCCAATGGGCGACGGCAATGTCGCGCTCCTCGTCCCATTGCCGACGGACTCGTCGGACGCGCTTGTCCTCGGTGCGCAGCGACTCGAGCCACAGTGGCTTGATCCGCTCACTCCAGCTCAGGGTCGTGCTTGTGTGGAGCCGGCGATCACCGCAGACGATTCGCCCGACCCTGCGGCCCCCAACGAGTACTTCCGGGCCGTGCTCCACGCCCATCGATTGAGAACCGTTCCGCCGGCACTTGAGTGCAAGGGGGCGGATGCGCTCTATGCGCGCGCCATCGCTGGCATGTGGAGTGCGGCGATTGCGCGACTCGCCGAACAGGATCCGGTTCTGGCTGAGGAAATCCTCAGCGACCTCGCCGGTCGCGCGCGAGGCGAATGCGGCGGGGTCATGCGATCGATTGCCGCGTGGGAGACGAATGAGGAAGAGCTCGCCCAGTTGCTGCGGCGCCTCCTTGAACCCGGGGTGCCCGGCGTGGTGATCGTCGAAAGCGCACGCGCGTGGCTCGATGGGCGGGCCCCGGTCGCCATCTGGGTCATCGCCGACGAGGGCGAGTCCGTCGTCCTTGCAGTGGCGAACCCGCGTCGGCGCAGTGTCCCACTTGAGCTCTCGTGGCCGCAGCGCCACGAGCTCGCTTTCGACGGGGACATTCCACCCGAAACGCTTGCCATCGTGCGCGCGGTGCGCCCCGTGTTTGGCCCCGAAGGATCCTCGGCGTTGGATCCGGCGACCGCCCTGGCTGTGGAGGAACATGGACTTGGGCGGCTCCTGCCACCGGGGGCTCAAGGCGCAGGTGGCGCACACTCGGCGGTCGAGTCGCAAGTGCGAATCCCGCGGGTGCTCATCGCGCAGTCGGGTGGCACCGAGCAGTCGATCCTTGTCGGGACGGGGCGACTCGCCGCAAGGCCACCTGGGCTTGGACTCGGCGTGTTCGTGCCGACCGTGACACTCGCGCAGGTCCGCGCAGGTACGGCGACGCCACCGCCGCAGGGTTGGTCAACCAGCGTTGGACTTCGCCGCCGACCCGCGGGGTGGGAACTGATCGTCGAGTGCGCACAGTCGGAGCCGAAGAGTGTGCAGCGCGACGAGGTCACGCTGACCTTTGATGCTGGGTTTGCGCGCTCCATCACTCTGTCCAGCGACGGCCGCGTCACGGGAGCAGGCGAGTCCGTCGAGAGTGAAGCAGCGTTCGCGTCGAGCCCAGGCCGGTGGCGATCGCGCGTACCGATCCCTGACGAGTGGATCGGCTCGGCCGCTCACGACGGGCACATCGCACTCTCCGCATCGCGCAGCGTGGATCCCGTGCCGGGCGCATCGATTCCCGAGGCCGCTCGTCGTCAGTTCGCTGGCCTCGCGCCGCCGAGATTCGATTCGCACGCGCGGCCCCTTCCTATCGATCTCTCGAGTTGGTCGCTCTCGAGCGTTACACTCGGGCCATGAAACGGTCTTCGGCGAAATCGGCAGGGATTCCCAAGCCGCCGCCGCCCCGCGTCATCGCCCTGCTCAACCAGAAGGGCGGCGTTGGGAAGACCACTTCGACCGCCAATCTCGGTGCCGCGTACGCGATCGCTGGCCTCCGCACGCTCGTCGTCGACCTCGACCCGCAGTCGAACCTTTCGCTGCACTTCGGGCATGAGCCCGCGCCCGATCAGCCCACGGTCCGTGATCTGTTCATGAGGACAGAAGTTCCCGCCGCGGATCTTCTGCGGCAGGCGCGTCCCAACCTGTGGTTCGTTCCCAGCGACACGGAACTGGCGCTCGTCGAAGGTGAGCTGGCGCTTCAGCCCAACATGCAGCACATCCTCGCGCAGCGTCTCGAGCGCATCATGGACCGCTTCGATGTGATCCTCCTCGACTGCCCGCCGAGCCTCGGCGTGCTGACAGTGAATGCGCTCACGGTCGCGGACGAAGTTGTCGTACCCACGCAAGCGCAGTACCTCGCGCTGCGCGGCCTCGAAAAACTTCTGGAGACGGTGCTGCTGGTTCAGCAAGCGTTGAATCCGCGGCTCAGGGTCGCTGGCGTGCTGCTGTGCATGCACGAGTCGCAGTCGAGCCACGGCAAGGCGGTCGTTGAAGAGATGGATCAGTACTTCGAGAAGTTCCGTGGATCTGGATTGCCGTGGCAGGATGCCTCGGTGCTGCGGCCCGCCGTGCGTCGCAACATCAAGCTCGCTGAGGCACCGAGCTTCGGGCAGACGATCTTCGACTACGCACCGACATGCGCTGGAGCGGCCGACTACCGAGCGCTGGCCGAAGCGATTCGCGCGCGCTGGCCTTCACGCACTGACGCATCGCAAGCGCACGAGTCCGTGGCGGTTGTCGGCGCGAGCGTCGAATCCCGGTGAATCCCGTCGTTCCGCTGGGAGCGCATGGCGTTCGCGCGTGGCGCTGGGTGGCCGCGATGGCGCTCGTTGCCACGGCCGTCGCCACGCACTGGCCGAGACTCACATTCGGTCCTGAGGGTCCGAGTGACAAGTGGGTGCACGCGATTGCCTTCGGTGTCTTGACATGGTTTGTCTGGGAGGCGCGGTGGATTCGACGGGTGATCACGCTCGGCGTCGTGGCGTGCGCGTACGCGGCGATCGACGAATCGACTCAGCAACTCGCCATCTTCCAGCGCCACACATCGATCGAGGACTACGGTGCCGATGTCTGCGGCATCGCCGTCGCGTGCGCGTTGCTCTGGCCGCCGTTCGCGCCCATCTCGACTGCCGCCCGAATGCGCCGCGCACTGCGTCTTGCCGCGCGCGCGCGCATGTGGGACCGGCCCACGACATGGCTCGCCATTGCGACGACGGCGGTGGCGTGCGCGCTCGTGGGGGGAGTGGTGTCGCTTGGATATTGGTACTGGGTCGGCCATCACATCGCGCTGGGGCAGTGCATCCTGCTCGGCATGTGCACTTCAGTGATCCTGGGTGTTGCCTCAGCGGTGACGCTTGGCGGATGCGCCAGCACGAGGATCATCCGTCGGAATCGGTGCTGCTTTCACTGCGGCGCTCCAGTGAATGAAGTGCAGGCCGAACCAAGTCCGGCGGGCGCGTGCTCTCATTGCGCGACACCATGGCGCGCCGTTCAGTGGTCGGTCCCTGCTGACACCGACGAGTCGGGGCGTCGCTCAACACGCCGGCCACCATCGAGTGGGCGCACCAGATCAGCGATCTTCGCCTCGATCCTGATCCCAGTCGTCGTGATGTTGCTGTGGGTGACATGGCGGATTCCGCCGGTGGATCCACTGGGGGATTCCGGCGAGCGCGAATACTTCCTTCTTCGGGCGCTCACCATCATGATCATCGCCAGCATCGCGGCGTCGCGCCTCCTGAACCGCGCGGATCTCAGGCGTTACGAGCGCGAGGGAATCGACTGCCTCGCGTGCGGGCACAGTGTGGAGGGCACTCGGGCCGACGGAGGCATCGGTCGCTGCCCCGAGTGCGGAGGCGAGTTCATCCGTGTGAGCGATCCGGCTTAGCGAATCGGTGGAGGGGCGAAGCCTTCGGGGGGACCGATCATGCCATCGGGAGAGATGCCGGGCGAGCCCGCGCCCTCCGGAGTTCCGGTGCCAACGCGAAGGAGCCCCGAACTCATCATGGGATCGATTTCGTTCTGCGCCAACTGCACCTGCGCCCAGCGAGGCGGCTTCGAATAGTTGAGGAGCGTCGTGCGTCCGCGCGCCTGGTGGGAAGTGAACGACCAGCCGTGTTCGCCGAATGCCGCTGTGGTGGCAGCCACCTCCGCACGGAAGTCGGTGATCTCGCCCCTATAGAGCACTTCGACGCCGACGAGCTCGCCATCTCGGCGCTCGATGTCGCGCGTGAGCACTGCGTCGAGTCCGAGCACATTGGGAACATCGCTATCGAGGACCATCGTCTGCTTGGGTCCGCAGGCAGCGAGCAGGGCACATGAGAGGATTGACGCGCCGCGCCACATTGAGCCGATGGGAGGACTCTACCCGCTGCCATGGCACGCTCCTTCGAGGTTCACGCGCGGACAGTCTCACTGCTCACTTTTCTGAGCCGAGTGACCGGACTCGCACGCGATGCCGCCATGAGCCGAGTCTTCGGCGCCGGGGCGATCACCGATGCGTTCGCCTTCGCGTTCATGGTGCCCAACCTGTTCCGGAGGCTCTTCGGCGAAGGCGCGCTGACATCGAGTTTCCTCCCGGTCTACGCACGGCTCGAGCAAGAGCAGCCCGCCGTCGCGGCAGCGCTCGCCCGAATGGTGCTTGCTCGAGTGGGAGTGTTCCTCGGGCTCGTCGTTGTTGTGGGCGAGGTGATCCTGGCCCTCGCGTGGCCCGACGGCGCCAACGACTCGGCATCGCTCTCGGCTCGGCTCGTCGCGATCCTCCTGCCGTACATGCCGCTCGTCTGCCTTGTGGCGCTCATGGGCGCCGTGCTACAAGTGCACCATCGGTTTGGACCGACCGCCGCGGCGCCGATCATCCTCAATGTCGCGATCGTGGCCTCATGCGTGGGACTTGCGCCACCGGGGCTCCGCATCGTCGGACTCGACGCCATCACTCCGAGCACGCATGTCACTCTGGTCGCCGCGAGCGTCATTGTGGCGGGGGCACTGCAGTGGATCTGGAGTGCGATGGCCCTGAGGCGCGTGGCGATCCGACACCGCGAAGAGCGGTCCGCGGCGTTGAGTTCGTTCCGCCATGTGATTCTTCAAGCGGCACCGATGGCGTTGGGGCTCGGCGTGCTTCAGGTCAACACATTCGTTGACGGTCTCATCGCGAGTTACCCCACGCTCGTGGGGCCGACGATCTTCGGCGTCGTGTACCCGCTCGAGGAGGGGGCGATGGCGTCACTCTCGTTCGCGCAGCGGTTGTACGAGTTTCCGCTCGGGGTCTTCGGAATCTCCGTGGCGACCGCGATTTTCCCGCAGCTTTCGCGCGAGGCCCACGACGCGACGGCCTTCAGGGCGACGATCGCCCGGGCACTCAGGCTCGTGATGTTCATCGGACTCCCCGCAAGCATCGGGCTCATGCTCTTGCGCACGCCCTTGACCGCTGCGGTCTTCCAGGGCGAGTCCTTCAGCGCAGACGACACCGAGCGAGTGGCAACGATCTTGTTCGCCTTCGCCCCTGCGATTTGGGCGTACAGCGCCAATCATGTGCTCACTCGAGCGTTCTATGCGCGCGGCGAAACGATGACGCCCGTGCGCGTTGCCATGGCGATGGTGGCGCTCAACCTGCTTCTCAATGTCACGCTCATCTGGACGCCACTCAAGACCGCCGGGCTTGCGCTCTCGACGGCCACATGCGCCATCATTCAGATGGCCGTGCTCATGCGCATTCTCTCACGGCGAATGGGCGGATCACTCGTGACCGACGAGGTCATCGGCAGTTGGTGGCGCACCGGTCTGGTCAGCGCGGTGATGGGCGCCGTACTGTTCGTCGCCGGACTCTTTGCGCCGGCGCAGGGATCTTGGGCGACGATGCTCGTCACGCTCCTTGTGATGGTGGCCATCGGCGCCGCCACCGTACTGAGCATGGCGACAGCGCTCAGGATGCCAGAAACGCGCTGGGCGCTCGGTCGATCCGCCCGCCCGCCGATCGGTTGAGTCAGCCGTCGGCTGGTGCTGCCGCGCCTTGAGGCTTGAGCGTGATGGGATCTCGTTGAGGGATCATCTTTGCCGGTCCAGTCCCACTCATGATCTCCGACATCGTCGCGCGGCCTTGAAGGTCGCCCTTGTCGATTTCGGACCACTTGCCGACAACGAGCACCGTCATTTTCGATGGGTCGAGATACTTCTGCGCGACGCGCTGCACATCATCGGCCGTGACCGCGCGGATGCCGTCGCGGTATGACTCCCAGAATCCCGCGGGGCGTGAGGTGAGCTCGTCGGCCACGAACAGGGCGAGCGTGCCACTCTTGGAGGCAAAGTTTGCCGGGAAGGTTTCGATGAACGCGTTCTTCGCGATGTCGAGTTCGGAGCTGCTCACCTGAGTGGTGCGCATCCGCTCGATCTCCTCGAAGATGATCTTCGCGGCCAATGCGCATGTCGGGTTCTTGCTCTCAAAGCCCGCGCGAAAGGTTCCCGGATAGAACGCGCCCGCCTTGAATCCGGTGCCGGCGCTGTAGGCCAGTCCTTCGTCGCTGCGCACTTTCTGGGTCACGCGGCTGCTGAATCCGCCGCCCCCGAGGATCTCGTTCATCACTGTGTAGGCGAAGAAGTCCGGGTTGTCACGCTGGATCGAGCGCATGCCGATGGTGACCTTGCCCTGAGGGATGTCCTTCTCAACGAAGAAAACGCCGGGAACCATGTCGTGGGTTGGCGCCGTCGGTGCACCGTTCCGGTCGCCCATGGGCCATCCATCGAGGGCTGCTTCAAGTTTCGCCGGCAGCGTCGCGGGATCGAAGTCGCCCGTGACCGAGATGATGAGGTTGCCAGGGTGGAAGATCCGCGCCGCCATTTCGCGCATGTCATCGGCCGAGATCGAATCGATTGACGCCCCGGTGGGCTGGGCCGACTCGAAGTGGTCTTCGCCGTACACGAGGTATCCCCATTCGCGGCCGCTGATCGAGCTGGCGTTGTCGTTGCGTTGCTTGAGCCCTTCCAAGGTCTCGTCCTTGGCGATCTTGAACTTGGCCTCGTCGAAACCAGGGTGTCGCAGCATGTCGACGAGCACGGCGAGGCTCTCGTCGAAACTGGAAGTCAGGCAATCGAGGCTTGCGGTCGAGGTCCACGGACCGGCAGCGACGCCGATGTTCGTGGCCATGAAGTCGAGCCGCTCGTCGATTTGGTCAGCTGAGCGCGTCGCGGAGCCGCCACGGCGAATCATCGCGCCTGTCATGGAGGCCAGTCCGACCTTGTCCGAGGGATCAAGGTTGGCGCCACCGACCGCCGTGATCGTGAGGTTGATCAGCGGAAAGTCGTGGCTCGGAAACATGTAAAGCGGGGTGCCGTCCTTCAGAGTCGTGCGATACTCGGCTGCCTTGGGAGGCATGAAGTTGAGTTCCGGGAAAACCAGCGACTCGGGTCGCCCGGGAAGGGTTCCCTGAGCTTGAACTCCTTGCGCCAGGGCGAGCGGGAGAGCGGCAACGGCAGCGAACGCGAGGTTCATGGCAATCTCCTTCGTGGTGTGACTCGTCGAATTCACTTGG
>SYGQ01000024.1 GCA_005799475.1 Planctomycetia bacterium
CCATTGCCGGCGGTGGCAACCCGAAACCCATTCGTCGTGAGGTAGTCGGTCACGGTCATCTGCGTTGCCGGGTCATCATCGACGATGAGGACGAGGTGGCCACTGTCGGGTGGCGCGCGCTCCGTGTCTCGTGCTGGCGTCGCGACTGCTCGCCCGACCGTGGACTTCCACGGCACCGTGATCGTGAAGCGGCTGCCGACTCCAACCTCAGACGCGACCGAGACCTCGCCTCCGAGCAACTCGGCGATGCGCCGGACCAGCGTGAGTCCGAGCCCGGTTCCGGCGTACTGGCGCGAAAGCCCCGAGTCGATTTGGGTGAACGGCACGAAGAGCCGCTTGAGGTCTTCGGCCGCGATCCCGATGCCCGTGTCCTCGACCGTAATGGCCACGAGCCCATCACTCGCACGCCCGCGCACTTCGAGGACGACGCGCCCCCCGTCGTGTGTGAACTTCAGCGCGTTGGAAAGGAGGTTGACGAGGACCTGCTTGAGTCGGCGGGGATCAGTCTCAATGGAGTCGACTGACTCGTCGTGGATGATGTTGACGGTAATGTTCTGTCGCTTGGCTTGCGGCAGCACAAGGCGAACGCACCCGCTGCAGAGTTCCCGTATCGAAGTCTCGGCGAGGGCGAGTTCCATTTTCCCGGCGCCGAGCTTGGCGATGTCGAGGAGATCATTGATGAGTGTGAGGAGGTGGTGCCCGCTCTCGGAAATCGTGGAGAGCGAGCGAGCCTGCCGCTCCGTCAGTGATCCATAGACGCCTTCGAGCAGCGACTCCGAGAGACCGAGCACGGCGTTGAGTGGCGTACGAAGTTCGTGGCTCATGGCCGAGAGGAAGTCGTCTTTGGCCCGCATCGCACGCGAGAGTTCGGCGTTGGCCTTCGAGAGCTCCACCGTTCGGTCAGCGACGCGCCGTTCGAGTTCCGCACGATGCTCGGCGATCGCCGTGATGTCGTGGCACACGAGCAAGGCGCCGATGACGCGACCATCGGGTCCGTGCCGCGGTGATCCGCTAAACATCACCTGGGTGAGGCGGCCCCCTGAACCCATGAGCGCACACTCGACCTCGCTGACGGGGTGGCCCGCGAGGTTTTGAACGATGAGTTGTGCCGCGCGTTCACGCGAGACGGAATCGACGAACCGAGCCGCAAACTCGGCGCCCATCGCCTGGGCTTTCGTGACACCGAAGAGTCGCTCGGCCGCTCGGTTCCACTGCATGACGAGGCCGCCGGAGTCGATCCCTAGGATCGGCACATTGGCGGAGGCGACCAATTCTTCAAGGTCGTTGCGCTGGAGCTCGAGCCGGGCGGCCATGTCCTTCGCATCACGAACCGACACATTCGCAGTCTGGATGAGTTGAAGCAGGTCGACCGTGGAGTCGTGCAGCGCGAAGTCTGAGAGCACGATGTGGAGCGCGGAAAGTTCATTGGGCTTGCGCACCCAGGGCGAACCGAGGAACGCGAACCGTTCGGGGTCCTGAAGGATGACAACTTGGAATCGCAACATGAGGTGCGACGCGCTCGTCTTGAAGATGAACAGCGTGGCCTGCTGCTGGAGGATGAAGTCCCGATCGAACGGTTGATCCTTGCTCAGCCCGATCCGAAAGAGCGAGAAGCACTTCTCGAACGGGCTGCCCGGGACCGCGTCTGGGCAGATGCGCCCGAGCACCCCTCCCACCGACACGATCCGCATCTGCGAATCGAGGATGAAGTGAAAGGGGAAGAGGCGAGAGAACTGTGCGTGGGTCAGCATCGGCGCGCGCTTACGCGGCCGCGGCCGCGCCCCACTCGAGGAGGAACTCGTCGTGGTCGGCCCCGGCGTCCTTCATCTTTGTTTGGGTGACCTTGAGGGGCGTTTCGAACATCTTGCCGATCCCGCTGAAGAGTCCCTTGACGAATTCAGAGAGTCCAGGGCGGTGGCTGAAGTAGTGCATCGTCAGATGGTTCGTGCCCCGGTCGGATGTTTCGAAGCGTGGCGGTTTCAGGTGCGGGAAGATGAGGGCGACACGAACATGGAACGACGGGAGGTAGTCCAGGAACTCGGGGAGGTCGCGACCAGCAGAGGAGAGCAAGTCGCCGTACCCAAGCTTCGCGGTATGGAGAACCCAGAACTCGCCGAACGCAAACAGAATCTGGGTCGGCGCGAGTCCCAGCACTTCAGACGCCGCGCCCACGAGTCCGTAGGTGATCGAGTCGTCATAGGCCTCGTTGGTGACGAAGCTCTCGATGTTGACCCCGGCACGCTTCTTGATCGCCTGCCACTTGTCCTCACCAAACTTGATGGTGACGAGATCTTCGATCGCCTTGTTGACCATGCCGTACATGTGTTGTCTCCAGTGGGACCGTGGCGTTGGATGGGCATCCGATGGTAGTCAGGCCACCCGTGGGTACCATTTCATCCCAATGCGCCACATGTCCACCATTGTCCTTGCATCACTCGCACTTGCGTCGACGGTTCTGGCCCAAGCGCCGGCCCCACAGGCCGACGGGCAGCAGACCCCCCCGAGCGGACAGCCGCGCGGGCAGGGGGCCGCGGCGCAGGTTGCGCAGCGCTTGATGCAGGGCGACACGGACGGCAATGGAAAGTTGAGTGCGGACGAGTTGCCACCAGAGATCCGCGAACAGGTCTTGGCATTGGACACGAACAAGGACGGGTTCCTCGAGGTCGCTGAACTCTCGGCGTTCAGCCGACAGCGGGCAGAGGCTCGCGGTCCCCAAGGCGCACGAGGTGCAGGGCAGCCGCAGAACTTCGAGTCGGCGATGAAGCGCACCAATCGCGGTTTCGAGGCGCTCGAGGAGTCGCCGCTTGATGCCTCGTCGAAGGCGCAGGACCTGGAGCGAGTGCAGAGTGTGCAAGCGGGGCTGATCGCGGCGAAGGGGATGATCGCATCCGTGCGGATGGTGCCGCAGGCGAAGGCGAAGTACGGCGAGGATGTCGTGAAGTACCAGGCTGACATGCGCGCCGATCTCCTCAAGGCTCTCGTGATTTCCGTTGCGCTGGAGCAGGCCATCATCGCCGGCGATCAGGCCGCGGCCAAGGCGGCGATCAAGAAGCTCGACGAGACTGAGCATGCGAGCCATGACGCGTTCAAGGAATCCGACAAGGACGAGGCGCCAGATGGCACCAGCGCGACGAATCCCCCGGTCAAAGGCGCACCGTAGTCCGCCAGCGAGTCTCGAAGACCTTGCGAATGTGGGCCCGGCGACGCTGCGCGACTTCGAGGTGCTTGGCATCATGTCGGTCTCGCAGTTGAAGTCGCGCAACGCGATCGGACTCTGGAAGGAACTCGGTCGGCGCACGGGGGCGCGGCACGATCCGTGCTGCATCGATGTCTTCATGTCGGCAATTGCACAGGCCAACGGCGCCGCGCCCTGTCCCTGGTGGCACTTCACCACTGAACGCAAGCGAATGATGCGTCGGGAATGACGCTCAGCAGGCGCGGCCACTGCAGATGGCGTCCAATAACACCAAATCCACAGCGCAAATCGCCGTTGGTTGGTTGTGAAATCCTGATGGACTGAAGACAATCTCTAGTCCGTCTTCTGTTTCCCCGCCCGGCTCCGAGTCCCCCAACCAAAGAGGAATTGCCCATGAAGTTTGCTCCAATCGCCCTCGCATTCGCCGCTGGCGCGGCATGCGCCATCACAATCGCCGCCGTTCAGGACACCAAGGCCAAGCCGTCCACCGGCAATGACAAGCCTGTTCACTTCGATCCGAACGATCCCAACGACCCCATGATGAAGGCGTGGGCCGAGGCCGCGACCCCAGGGCCGATGCACAAGTGGCTCGCTGGCGATGTCGGCACTTGGACCGGCACTTGCACGCAGTGGATGATGCCTGATTCGCCGCCGACCACCACGGCGAGCACGATGGTCAACACGATGATCTTTGGCGGTCGCTATCTGAAGCAGGAGTTCAGTGGCGAGATGCCCGGCTTCGGAAAGTTTGAAGGCTTGTCCATCGTCGCCTACGACAACTCCGCGAAGAAGTTCCAGAATGCATGGATCGACAACATGGGCACCGGCATGATGACCGGGACCGGCGACTTGTCGTCCGACGAGAAGACGCTCTCGTGGAACTTCTCATTCTTCTGCCCGATGCAGCAAAAGCAGTGCGCGATGCGCGAAGTGTTCACCCACACAGGCAAGGACACCGCCACGATGGACATGTTCGCCTTCGACCCCGCCTCGGCGAAGGAGTACAAGTGCATGCACATCGACCTCAAGCGGTCGAGCGCGGCGACGACCACAGCGGCTGCCATCAAGTAAGTCCAGGCACGGAACCCATCGAAACCACACGCGGGACTCTCCGGAGTCCCGCGTTTTTCGTTGGATCTACCAATCTGTCCACGCGGGCGGGACGGTCGCGCCGTCGCGCGCGAAGACCGCCTCGATGAGGCCGAACGGGCCAGCGTCCACCGCATGAAAGACCTCATTCTCGTTCGTGAGGCCGAAGGGCGAGAGGTCCACGAGGAGGTGGTGTCGATTGGGGAGCGACAACTTGATCGCGCAGAGGCCGTCGTCAGCCTCGAGGGCGCGCTTCGCCATCAAGTGAAGGGTCTGCTGGAGCGACAGACTGTGGTGGTCGGCGAAGGCGAGCATGAGGGCGCCGGAAACTCTCGCATGCGAAGCTCCCCAGTCGATGCCCTCGAGCTCATCCGGCCGCTGCTCTGGGCGACGCCATCGCGCGGACACCTGCGTCGCCATGATGCGGTCGTGCGCTTCTTTGAGCGTCGTGAACTGGTCCCTTAGGTAGCCGACAAACTCGCTCGCGGTGGACTTGAGCAGCGTCAACTCCGAGATCCCGGATACGAGGTTCGCGAGGAGTCCAGAACGGCCGCGCTTGAGGTGGAGAAGAACTTCTCGTTCGAAGGAGGCATCGCGTGCGAACGCATGCGGATGAGGGGATTCAGCGGAGCCGAGCCGCTTCCAACAGTGGTGCACGATGCGGATGTGAGCCGCGGTCACATGGGAGAACCCGTCGAGAAAGTGTCGTCCAAGTGCGAGCGCAAAGGCTTCGGGCTCCGTCGCGCCAAGTCGCTTCGAGAGCGCATAGACCGTGTTCTTCTGTGTGTCGGTCGGGATGACGAGCGCGTTGTTCCCTGTCAAGTGAGTGTCGGCAAAGTCTCCCGAGAGCTGCACGGACACGGTCCAGTCAAGGAGATCGTGCGTTTCGCCTCGGCGCGACACGCGCACAACATGGACCTCGATCTTGCCGTAGCGGTTGTCCCCAAGAACGACCGACATATCAAGACCCCCGATAGGTGGAGTACGCGAATGGACTCAAGAGCAGTGGAACATGGTGGTGGCGCGCCGCGTCGGTGATCCTGAGATCCAGAGTCACGCTTGGAAAGAAGCAGTCGGTGCGCCGGCGCGCGTACCACGCGCCGGTCATGAAGTGCATCCGGTAGTCGCCCGTCATGAGCGACGCGCCACTCAGGAGTGAGTTGATTCGGCCCTCGGCATCAGTGCGCGCGGCGGCCAGCAGCACCCAGCCCGATGGTTCGAGCCGATGGCACTCAACCAACAAATCGACCGCCGGCATGCCAGAGGTTGTGTCGAGAACATGCGTCGAAAGGCTGGGTTCTGCCGCTTGGCCCACACGATGAGGCTAGACCTCAGCGGCAGCGAGGTCAACGCATCGCGGGCGCGCGGTATCTTTCGGCGATGGCCCACGAGCAGGGCGCAGCGCGTCGAGCCGTGCGCGCGTCCGAGCGAATCTTTTCCGAGCGAATCACAGAGAGCATGGCGTTGGAAGCCCGCGCGGTCGCGGGCGTCCCTGGATTGGCACGGATCGGTGCGCCAGATGGCCTCGAGACCCAGGCGAGTCTCGCCTTCATGTCCGAACTCGTGCGCCGAGTTCGTCCAGCGCTTGAGCGACTTCACGAGCGTCGTCAGCGAGACCGCGAGTTCATTGACTCGAGGACGCGCGCGTGCGTGGATCTGAATCGGCAACTGCGCATCGACGCGCTCGATCCAAACTACGACACGGTGATTGGTCAGACGGATGGCGAGGGACGAGTTGTCATTGGGCCACAGCACGGTGCCGTGTGGACCGCGGCTCGCGGAGCACCGGTTGCACCGATTCCGGCGCATCTCTGCGGCGATCATGTGACGCTGTTTGGACCCCCGGAAGAGGCGCGGCTCTGCGTGAACGCGATGAACGCGATCCACCGGCGACTTGCGGGAGAGCCGGCGATCGTCGAAGAACTCCTGCGCGGTGCCGGCGTTCCCAAGTGGGGTGCTGACGACGAGGACTCGAAGACCCCGCTCTCGTCCGACCTCGTTCGTGCGGCGGTCAACCTCGCACGGTGCTACGACGGGACGCTTGTGGCCGAAGATGCGTCGGGTCGTCGCGATGGAATCGCGGCGGAGGGGCGCGCCCTTCCGATCAAGCGGATTCCAGGCCTCGCGCTGCCGTCACCGTTCATGCTGCTCGATGGCGATCCGGTGCCGCTTCACCTCTATGACCTTGCGTTCCACATGTACGAACACTGGCAGGACCCTGCCGCTCTTGCGCTCTATGTGCCGAAGTTGGAGAGCGAGGAAGAGGCGGCGTACCTCGGCCATGTGCTTCGTGAGGCCGAGGCGATGCTCTCTGCGTCGCATCCGGCGTATGGACCGGGGTCGGTTCGGGTGCTCATCGTGCTCGAGAGTGCGCGCGCCATCTTTCGAATCAACGAGATCATGGATGCACTTCATCCGTACTTCGCAGGGGCGTCGCTGGGCTGGCATGACTTCCTCGCGTCAACCGCACGAGTGTTCCAGAACGACCCCTCGTACCGCATCCCGGCGAAGTCCGATCCACACATCGTCGTGCGTCACATTCGGGAGTCGCACGATCTTCTTGTGCGCTGTGTGCGCGCGCGTGGTGGCATTGCCATCGGTGGGATGTACGGCGTTCTGCCCATCGGCCGAGACTTGGCGGGAGAGTCCTTTCAAGTGGCGATCGGCGGATTCGTGCGCGATGTCATTGCGCAGATGAAGCGCGGCTTGCAGGGGTTCTGGGTGGCTCATCCAGATTTTGTGCGGATCGGCATGGCACTCGTCGCCGCGTGGCGCCGTCATGAGCAGGGCGACCGTGCACCGCTCACGGCGCTCATCGAAGGGATTGTGGCGCCCCCGCGTCGTCGCGCGCTCCTTGAACTCGTTGAAGGGCCGGATGTGAGCGGGCTCGACCGTGAGGACGGACGCTACGCACGCGCGGTGGTCGCGGCGGATCTTCGCGAGTCGTCGAGAAACGGCAATGCCGACGAGCAGCTCATTCGAGGCAATGTGTCCCAGTCGCTCCGCTATCTCGTGGACTGGCTCGCCGGCAATGGCTGCGTGGCGCTTCCGACCACGATCGAGTCAGTCGCGGTTCGCGTGATGGATGATCTGGCGACCTGTGAGCGCTCGCGCTGGGAGGTCTGGCACGAGGTGCATCATGGACGGTTCGAGATGGTGGCGCTTGTGGCGATTGTTCATGAAGAGACTCACGCGATTCGCGCGGGGGTCGATGGAAGGTGGCTCTCCCTCGCGCAGCACCTTGTGCTCAAGCTGATGACCGACGCGCGGCCCGTCGAGTGGGCAACGGAACTGCTGCTCCCGTTCTGCATCGAGTCGCTTCGCGCAAGTGAGGATCCGCTCGCGGCGGCGCTTGCACTCGATCCAAGCAAGTTCGCGCTCGACGCGGCGGTGAGGCGCGCGTCGAACCTGTTTCACGCATGCGGGAGTCGACGGCTGCTCGCGGAGGCGTCCCGGTGGAGCGTCGTCGATCCTGGCGCAGTGACAGGAGTTGTGATGTCGTTGACGAAGGCCGAGGTCATCGAAGCGGCGGCGTGGCACGGCGACCTCGGTGCTTCGCGTGAGGCGCTTGATGCGACCGCGGCGCATGAGCAGGCGGGGATTCGGGCCGGCGAGTCAGCGTCCGCCGCGCAACTGCGCGCGCTCGGCGAGGAATACAAAGCCCGGTTTGGCTTCAAGTTCCTCGCCTCGGCGATGGGGCGCAGTGGCGCCGAACTCGTCGACCATCTTCGCGAGAGACTCGGGCGCACGGACGAAGCCGAACTCGACGCGGCACGCGCTGCGCTGGCGACGATCGCCAGATCGAGACTTGCTGCGCGTGGCGAGGGGGTGATTCAGAGACTCGAGTTGCTCCGAAAGCAATTCGGTGTGCGCGGCGTGTCGATCGCGGTGACGGATCGTGGTACGCAGGCGATCGTGCTTGGCGAACGAGCACCGGGCGAGCCCGTTGAAACGACGACCTCGTTCCAGCTTGCATCGCTGAGCAAGGTGATCGCATCGTGCATCACCCTCAAGTTGATGCACGAGCACCGCATCTCGCACGACACAAGGGTGAACGACCTCCTCGCGCGCCTCGGGAGCCCCGTGCGATGCGTCGCCGCGGATCCGTTGCATCCAGAGTGGGCTGATCGTGTGACGGTGGCGCACCTCTTGCGCCACGAAGCCCTCGGCATGCACTATGTCGACGGTGACGCGCCGTCGCGCACGGCTCGCACGCTCACTGAACGGATTGCCGCGGTGGCCGTCGTCGTGGAGCCCGGCAGCGCGTTCGGGTACTCGGGTGGCGGGTTCCTGGTGCTCGAGCACATTGCCGAACTGCTCTCGCATCAGAGTGCGGCCGACCTCGTCGCCGGGATGTTGGGCACACATGCCGGCCCAGCGCTCGCAACTGGCCATCGCGATTCCGGTGAACCGCTCAAGGATGGTCGATTGGTCTTCCCGCTGTTCGCCGCGGGGATCGAGGCGTCCGCGACTCAGATGGCTCGCGTGGCGTCGTCGATCGCTCATGCCTACGAGGCCGTCGAGGGCTCCGGTGATGTGTCACACGACACGGCGGTGCAGATGGTGGAGAGTCATGATCGCGGGAGTCGTGCCTTCATGGGATGCGACATGGGACTCGGAGTGTTCACCCGCGAGGCGCGATCAAATCGGTTCATCGTGCACCAGGGGGCCAATGATGGGTTCCGCGCACTTCTCGTGCAGTGTTACCGCGGGCCCGACGCGGGCAAGGGTGTCGTCATCCTCTGCAACGCCGAAGCGCGTGGCGCAGAGTTCATTGCGCGCGCCGCCACGGTGCTGCTTGAGTGCTTGGAGATCAAGGGTGTTGACTGGACGCGGGTGGACTCGGAAGCGGCCATGAAACGGCTCGCATCAGTGCCACACCACGAGGGGGTCAACGCGACGTATCGCGAACTCCTCTTCAGCGCATTTGAGCCCGATCTTCCCGAAGAGGTCGAGCGTGATCGAGATGTCGGTAGGGAGGCGGCCTCCAACCGTGCGGTCGGGGCGCGAGTCGCCGAGGTCACCGACCAGAGCTTCGCGTGTGCGGTGAACCTCGTGTCGCCATGGCCGCCCTCGTATGACGCATCACTCTTCGGCGCGCATGGAAAAATCATGGACAGTTGGGAGACCGCTCGGCACAGTCCGCGTGGTCGCGACTGGGTCATCCTGGACCTCACCAAAGCGGCACAGATCGATCTCGTCACACTGTCGACCCAGTTCCACAGCGGCAACCACGCGCCGTGGGTGTCCCTCGACGGTTGGTGCGATGAGACTCGATCGTGGTACCCGATACTCGATCGATCGGCGCTGAGTCCGCACAGCGAACACACCTTCTGCGCGACGAGCACGCCCTACCCAGTCTCGCGTGTTCGAGTGACAATCGAGCCCGACGGCGGACTGACGAGGCTCGGTCTCTTCGACGCATCGCTCCCGGCCGCGCAGCGCGCAGCGCTCATCGACGGTCATGGGCGCGAGTGCCCTCCGTTCCAGCCGTCGACACAGCGGCCACTCGCGCCCGTGTTCGCGGGGGTGGTGTCCATGCCCGGCCCAGCCGACGACATGGCGTGCGCGGCGTTCGGCGCGCGGGTCGTCGGCGTCTCCAACGAACACTACGGCCGCGCGAGCCAGGTCATCTCGCCCTATCCACCACAGCACATGTTCGATGGACTCGAGAGCGCACGAAGCCGAAATCGCGGCCATCGCGAGTGGGTCACCATCGAGCTCGCGCGCGCGGTGCGGGTCACCCGCATCGAGCTCGACTTCACTCACTTCCGCCACAACAACCCGCAGGCCGTCATGGTGGACGGCTTCGTTGGCGGAGAGTGGACGCGGCTCGTCGGTGAGGTGCGCGTCAAGGCGTACGCGGGAAGCGTGATCTCGCTCCGCGTGTCCAGTCGCGAGCGCGTCGAGCAGGTTCGGGTGTGGCTGATTCCTGACGGTGGCGTGAACAGGGTCCATGTGTATGGCGAGGAGTAGCATCGCCTTCACCGTGGCGAGAGCGCATGCGTGAGGCCGCCGTCATCTTCCTCAATGGTGTTCGCCGAGATGTGCGCGGAGGCGACGCGATGATGATGCTCGCCGACTGGCTGCGCGGCGAGGAAGGGCTGCCGGGCACGAAAGTGGTCTGTGCCGAAGGGGACTGCGGTGCGTGTACGGTGCTGCGATCGTTCCGTGGGTCTGGCTTCGACGCCGTGAATGCCTGCATTACCACCGTGGCGCAAATGGACGGCTCGCACCTCGTCACGGTGGAGGGACTCGAACGAAGTGGAGAACTCGCCCCCGCCCAAGAGGCGATGATGAAGTGTCACGCTTCGCAGTGCGGGTACTGCACGCCCGGGTTCGTCATGGCGCTCACGGCCATGCGCGAACGGCACGCGACGCCGTCGCGCACGACGGTAGCGAACTACCTGACAGGCAATCTCTGCCGATGCACGGGGTACGAACAGATACTTGATGCGGGTTGCGCGATGGTCGCCCCGAAATCACATTCCCTCGCGGAACGCTATCGCGATGCCGCTTCGGTCGATGTGTGCAATCAAGTGACGAGCCAGCCGCTCTCGATTGTCGCACCATCCATTCGATTCCATGCACCGACGACGCTGAGGGCGGCGCTTGCGCTGATGGCCAGCGAGGACGGGTGTCGCGTCCTTGCGGGTGGCACGGACCTTGGTGTGCCGGTGAACAAGGGCGCCGCATGGGCGCAGACGCTTCTGAGCCTCCACCTCATTCCGGACCTGGACCTCGTCGAAGTGGGTCGTCGGCGTGTCACTGTCGGTGCGAACGCAACGCTCTCGTGCGTGCGGCGCGCGTGCGAGGGGGCTGTCCCCGAGTTCGCGCGGTTCCTCAATCTCTTCGCGTCACCGCAGATCAAGAACACGGCGACGCTTGCGGGCAATGTCGCCAATGCGTCGCCGATCGGCGACACGCTTCCGTTTCTCTTCGTGGCCGGGGGAACTCTGCACCTTGCACGCCGCGCCCCCGAGCACGGCCGCATCGAGCGGCGAGAGCTCTCCATCGATCAGGCGTTTTCTGGGTACAGGCGGCTCGCACTCCAACCCGGCGAACTCATCACGCATGTGTCGTTCGACGCCACCCGCAAGGGCGAAACGCTTCGTCTGTTCAAGGTGTCGCAGAGAAAGGACCTCGACATCAGCGCGGTGAGCGCGGCGTTCGCGATCACCCGAGTGGGAAATCGATCAGGCGAGTATCCAGTCATCGACGGCGCGCGAGTGGCGTATGGTGGGATCGCGGCCACGCCCGTTCGACTTGCACAGGTCGAGGACGCACTTCGCGGAGAACTCACGCCAGCCAAAGTGGCGTCCGTGGCTTCGCTCATCACCCATGCGATCGCACCAATCTCGGACCTGCGCGGCTCGTCGGCCTACCGTCGCATTGTCGCGGCGAACCTCTTCAGGCGCTTCGCCGACGAGGTGATGCGTGGCTGAACCGATGACAAGGGACACGCCGCATGAGTCAGCACGATCCCATGTGAGAGGTCGGTCGGAGTTCGTGGATGACCGCCCGCCTCTGCGCGGCGAACTCCTCTGCGGACTCGTCGTGAGCCCTCATGCCCGTGCGCGCATTGTTGCGGTCGATGGCACCGGAGCGTTGGCGATCCCCGGCGTGGCCTGTGTCCTCACCGCAGCCGATGTGCACCACAACCGTTGGGGGCCGATCATCGAGGATCAGCCGCTCTTGGCCGACGGCGAGGTCCACTATGTCGGCGAGACGGTGGCGATCGTCGCGGCGGCGTCAAGGGATGCGCTTGTGCGCGGCGTTCGTGCGGTCGTCGTGGAGTACGAGGCGCTCCCAGCGATCCTCTCGATCGATGCAGCGGTCGCGGCGGCATCTTTCATTGGTGTGGAACGCACGATCGCGCGCGGCGATGTCGAGGATGCCCTCGCTCGTTCCCCGCGCACGCTGCAGGGTCGTCTCACCATTGACGGCGCCGATCACTTCTACTTGGAGAATCAGGCGGCGATTGCCTATCCATGCGATGGCCCGCAGATCGAGGTGCACTCGTCGACGCAGCATCCGACCGAGACGCAGCATGTGGTGGCGCACGCGTGCGGCCTCGGGGCGCGCGATGTCGTGTGCGTGGCGAGGCGGTTGGGTGGCGCATTTGGGGGCAAGGAGTCACAGGCCAGCCCGATCGCGGCGTATGCGGCGCTCGTCACGAAGGCCACGGGGCGCGCGGCGCGTCTGGTGCTGTCCAAGGATCAGGACATGATCATCACCGGCAAGCGCAATCCATTCCAGATTGGCTGGCGATGTGGCTTCGATGATGACGGCATGCTGCGGGTCGTCGATGCGCAACTCCACTCGGATGGCGGCGCCTACGCCGATCTCTCGACGGCGATCATGGAGCGCGCACTCGCACACTGCGACAATGCGTACTTCGTCCCGGCCATGCGCGTGCGCGGGCGCGTGTGCCGAACGAATGTCCACCCGCACACGGCGTTTCGCGGGTTCGGTGGGCCAAAGGGGGTCGCCATGATCGAGTCGATCATCGAGGCCGTGGCCGACGCGACAGGCCGCGACAGCCTTGATGTGCGGCGCGCCAACTGCTACCGACCCGGGCACGACACAACCCACTACGAGCAGGTTGTGGAGAACAACTGCCTGCCCGAACTCTTTGAGCGGCTTGAGGCCAGTTGCGAGTATCGCGCGCGGCGCGAGGAGATCCGTCGCGCCAACGCCCAACGGCCCGAGCGCGCACGCGGTCTCTCGCTGACAGCGGTGAAATTCGGGATCTCGTTCACGACGAGATTCATGAATCAGGCCAACGCGCTCGTCAATGTGCATGCCGATGGCTCAGTGCAAGTGTCGACCGGTGCGGTCGAAATGGGGCAGGGGGTCAACACGAGGATTGCCGCGCTTGTGGCGGAGGAACTCAGCATTCCGCAAGAGAGCGTGCGAGTGATGCCGACATCAACGGAGAAGAACGCGAACACGGCCCCCACAGCGGCATCGGTGGGGACCGATGTGAACGGCGCCGCGGCTCTCGATGCCGCGAGGCGGATTAGGGCTCGGATGTCGGCGCTGGCCGTGCGCCTCAATGACCTGCCGCGGGAACAGTGGCCTTCGAAGTGCGCTGGAGTCGGGAGTGCTCCCGAGATCGAGGTCGCTGCACCCAGCGCTGACCTCTCGTACTGCGGCATCCCCTTCGCGAAGTTGGCGTTCGAGTGCATTCGCAACCGAGTCTCGATCTGCGAGTACGGCCACTTCCGCACGCCGGGGCTTTCGTTCAACAAGTTGACCGGCCGCGGTCGCGCGTTCCGTTACTTCACGCAAGGGGTCGCATGCAGCGAGGTCGAGGTGGACACCCTCACCGGCGAAGTCAAAGTGCGTCGAGTGGACCTCCTCATGGACATCGGGCAGCCGATCAATCGCGCGCTCGACCTCGGGCAGATCTATGGCGGCTTTGTGCAGGGGATGGGCTGGGTGACCACCGAGCACCTCGTGTACGACTCGGGCGCGAAGCTTCTCTCGCACTCGCCGAGCACCTACAAGATTCCAAACATCCAGGACACGCCGCGCCGGTTTCGGGTTGACACCATCGACAACAACGGCAACACGGCCAATCTCCGCGGCACCAAGGCAACGGGAGAGCCACCGCTCCTCCTGGCGATCTCGGTGTGGACCGCCATTCGTGATGCCGTCCAGTCCGTGCGGAGCCTTGGCGATGGGGACGGTGCATCGGCGATCGTTGATCTCCCGATCCCTGCGACGGCTGAGCGCGTGTTGCGGGCGCTGTCGCCTGATGCATTCTGGGGCGTCGAGCACAGCGGTGAGGTCCCGTCTCGCCATCTCGGGAAGAAACGGTGAGACTCACTCGCCGTTTCTTCCCGAGAATGCATCTCAGACAGAGCCTAGAGTGGTCGCATGGGCCGCGCGGTCACCGACTGCTTCGATAAGGCTCGAGAACTCGCGCGCGCGGGAGTCGACTTTGTGTGCGTGACGCTCGTCGATGTCGATGGCCATGTCCCGCAGGATGTCGGTGCAAAGGCGCTTGTCACGGCGGGGGGCCTCGTGTGGGGAACAGTGGGCGGAGGCCGCCTTGAGGCGCGCGCTGTCGAGCACGCACGAGGGATGCTCGCGGATCCAGCAGAAGCCATCGCATGCAGCATGCGCTACGAACTCCTTCGCGACCTTGGCATGGTGTGTGGCGGCGCGGCCACTCTGTTCTACGAACCATCAGTGGGCCGTCGTTGGCAGATTGTGTTCTTCGGCGCCGGGCATGTCGTGCAGGCGACGGTTCCGCTGGTCGCGAGCTTCGACTGCGAGGTGACCTGCATCGATCACCGACACGAATGGCTCTCGACACTGCCGACGCGGGCGAACGTGCGGACAAGGCTCGCGACGGATCTCGCTGGGACCGTGCGCGAACTTCCCCTGGGCGCGTTCGTGCTCTGCATCACGCAGGGACACGCCACTGACCTCCCCATCGTGCGCGAACTCCTCGCGTGGGGCGAGGCGGGGTTCATTGGCGTCATCGGGAGCGAGCCAAAGGCACGCGCGCTTCGGTCGGCGCTCTCGAAGGAAGGCGTGTCGCGGGACGCGCTCGATCGAGTCCGCTGCCCGCTCGGGCTGCCGATTGGGAGGAATGACCCCGCGGAGATCGCCGTCAGCATCGCGGCGCAACTCTTGCAGGAACGAGACGCGCGCATCGGGGTCGCGCGATGACAGAGCTCGATTCCGGCACACTGGTCACGCGGCTCGACGCGTCGGGTGCACGCGAAGTGCGCGACGATCTGGTGATCGAAGAGCCCCTTGAGATTGCGCTCGAGCACTGCGAAGCTGGACTCTGGCGCCGCCGACCGATCTCGATCACCATGCGCACACCCGGACACGACGGCGAACTCGCCGCGGGGTTCCTGTGGGGCGAGGGGATCGTTCGACGCGCGACCGACATTCGATCGGTGGCATCCATCGGTCCCGTGGGCGGTTCCCATCGCGGGCAGAACGCGGTGTGTGTGAGCCTCGACGCGAGCGTGAGCGTGGACTGGCACCGACTCGAACGACATGTCTATGCATCATCGAGTTGCGGTATCTGCGGCCGCGCGACCATCGACGCCCTCGAGTCGGCGTCGCACGCTGGAGAGTGCGAAGACTCATTCGAGATGCGCTTCGACGCTCTCGTGGCGCTTCCCGAGCGGATCCGAGGACACCAACGGGCGTTCGAGCGCACCGGAGGCCTTCATGCTGCCGCGCTCGTACGCGGCGACGGCAACATCGTGGCGGTTCGCGAGGATGTGGGACGCCACAACGCCGTCGACAAGGTGCTCGGCGCCCAGTTCCTTTCGGGATCCGACGACCTCAGTGCGTGCATGCTCTTCCTCAGCGGTCGAGCGAGTTTCGAACTTGTCCAGAAGGCGCTCGCCGCTCGCATCGGACTCGTCGCCTCGATCGGCGCGCCCTCGACGCTTGCGGTCGACCTCGCCCGCCGCTTCAGCATGACACTCGCTGGCTTCGTGCGCGATGATCGCTGCAATCTGTACTCCATGCCCGAACGGGTGCGGCAGTGAGCGAGTCCGACGCGCCAGACCTCAACCTGCGTGTGACGGCGCCTGCGGATGCAGCGGGAGGACTCGGCGCAGTGCGCGTGGCGCTCACCGCGTCCGTGGCACAGATGGGTCTCGCGCGCACGGCGTCGACGCTCCTGGATGTCAACAAACCCGGCGGCTTCGACTGTCCCGGATGCGCGTGGCCGGAGCCCCCACAACGGGCGGTCGTCGAGTTCTGTGAGAACGGCGCCAAGGCCATCGCCGAAGAGGCGACGATCCGCCGCATCGACCGGTCGTTCTTTGAGACACACTCCATCGACGAACTCGCATCGAAGAACGACTACTGGCTCTCGCAGCAGGGGCGATTGACCGAGCCCATGCATCGCGCGCCGGGGGCAGCGCACTATCAGCCGATTTCATGGGAGGAGGCGTTCGCGCGCGTCGCCTCGCATCTCAGGGCGCTTGCGTCGCCCGACGAGGCCGTCTTCTACACATCCGGTCGCACCAGTAACGAGGCCGCCTTCCTCTACCAGTTGTTCGTGCGCAAGTTCGGCACGAACAATCTTCCGGACTGCTCGAACCTCTGTCACGAATCGAGCGGATACGCGATGAAGCGCACAATCGGTTCGGGGAAGGGGACGGTGCTCCTCGATGACTTCGACCACGCCGACGGCATCATCGTCATTGGTCAGAACCCCGGGACGAATCATCCGCGCATGCTCTCGGCGCTGCAGTCCGCCGCCCGGCGTGGCTGCCGCATCGTGAGCATCAATCCGCTCGCCGAAGCGGGGCTCAAGCGCTTCCGCCACCCGCAGGAACTCAGCGGCCTCCTCGGTGCAGGTACCACGATCGCCTCGCGGCATGTACGCGTCAGAGTGAACGGGGATGTCGCGCTCCTTCGTGGGATTGCGAAGGCGATGCTCGAACGGCACCGCGACGCGCTCGACGCCTCGTTCATCGCCGAGAAGACCGACGGTTTCGATGCGCTCGATGCAAGCCTCAAGGCAGAGTCGTGGGCACGCATCGAAGTGTCATCGGGCATCGCCGAGGCGGAGATCCGCGCGACGGCCGCCGAACTCGCGACGGTGAGGCGCCTCATCGTCTGCTGGGCGATGGGACTCACGCAGCACCGCAACGCCGTCGACAACATTGAGGAGGTCATCAACCTTCTGCTGCTCGGCGGGCACTTCGGACGAAAGGGCGCGGGCGCATGCCCTGTGCGCGGCCACAGCAATGTGCAAGGGGACCGCACGATGGGAATCTGGGAGCGGCCCAGCGCCGAGTTTCTCGATGCGCTTGGCGCGGAGTTCGGCTTTCGACCGCCGCGAGCGGACGGACTCTCGGTGGTCGAAGCGATCGAGGCCATGCACGATGGTCGCGCGCGCGTGCTCTTCGCGCTCGGCGGAAACTTCGTCTCAGCGACACCCGACACGGGCTACACCGCCGCCGCGCTCACGCGCTGCACCCTCACCGCGCATGTGTCGACGAAGCTCAATCGATCGCACCTTGTGACAGGCGGCGAGGCGCTCATTCTGCCGTGCCGTGGTCGCACGGAGCGCGACACGCAGGGCGGCCGCGATCAGTGCGTGACGGTCGAGAACTCAATGGGTGTCGTGCACGCCTCGCGTGGCCGTCTCGACCCTGCATCGCCCATGCTCAAGAGCGAAGTGGCGATCGTCGCAGGATTGGCCGCAGCCACGCTGGGCCTCAACTGGGGCGACTTCGTCGCGGACTACGACACGATCCGCGACCGCATCGAGCGAGTCATCCCAGGGTTCGAACGATTCAACGAACGGATTCACCGCGACGGCGAGTTCACGCTGCCTCACATCGTGCGCGACCGATGCGAGTTCGCCACCCACACCGGTCGAGCCCAGTTCACGGTGCACGAGATCCCCGACTCGATCACAAGGGAAGGGGAGTTACTCCTCACCACGATTCGCTCTCATGATCAGTTCAACACGACGGTGTACGGACTCGACGACCGGTACCGTGGCATCCACGGCGGTCGTCGCGTGCTCTTCATGAACGCCCAGGACATGCGCGCGCGCGGACTCGCCGCGCGAGATCTCGTCCACCTCTGCTCAGGAGCGCGACGCGCCAACAACTTCCGTGTGATCCCCTATGACATTCCCGTTGGGTGCGTCGCTGCGTACTTCCCGGAAACCAACGCGCTCGTTCCCATCGACGCTCGGGCGTCGGGGAGCCTGACGCCCGCCTCAAAGTCGGTCGCCATCACCCTTGTTCCAGCGTAGGTTGTTGTCGAGGGCCGCCCATGGTGAAATGCCCAGATGCACTTCATCTTGGCACTTGCCGCGTTTGTCACCGGGGTTCCGCAGACATCGTCTTCTGATTCCGAAAGTCCCGCACCGGTGCATGTGCAGGAGTCGGAACTGCGAAAGTCTGTCGTCAACCTCACGGTGACGCAGGAGAGGTGCCTTCCCACTTCGCCGTGGAAGCGCGAGAGCCCCGACAAGATTGGCGGCTCCGGCGTCGTGATCGCGCCAGGGCGAATCCTCACAAATGCCCATGTGGTCGCTGAGGCGAGCGAGATCCTCATGGAGACATCGCAGACGCCGCTGGCCGTGACGGCCGAGGTCGTCGCCATTGATCCATCGCGCGACCTCGCGCTCCTCAAGACCGACGATCCCGAGTTCATCGCCGCGCACCCGAGCGTGCCCCTCTTTCAGGGTCTTCCCAAGGACGGATCTCGCGTCACGGTGATGGGGTTCCCCATGGGTGGCGATGCGATGTCCACCACGAGTGGTGTGGTGTCTCGCGCAGAGTGGGCTGAGATCGGGGAGTTCGGCGAGGCGGGCATGCGCATCCAGGTCGATGCCGCGGTCAACCATGGCAACAGCGGCGGCCCCGCATTTGGCGAGGGCCAGATCGTTGGCCTCGCCTTCAGTGGGATGGACCAGGCCGAGGCCGACAACATCGCGTACCTGATCGCCACGGAGGAAATCCAGCGGTTTCTCGACGAGGCGGACCGCGGTGTCGTGCGCGGCAACGCAGTCTCCGATGAACGGGTCCAGACCATGGAGAACCAGGCACTCCGCGCGAAGGTCGGGGTCGCCCCCGTGGTGAACGGGGTGCTCGTGACATCAGACGCTTCAGGAGCGTTCCAGCCCTGGGATGTCATCACGAAGGTCAACGGCTACGAAGTGAACAACAGAGGGCAAGTCACAATCGAGGGAGACCGAATGGTCGCGTACGACTGCGCCATTGGGCGCTTCGTGCCTGGAGAATCCGCGAGTGGATTCACCGCCGAAATCATCCGCGCTGGGAAGCCGATGACGATCAGTGTCCCTGCGCTGCGGCACCACGGGGGCGTGATCGGCAACCCAGTCGATGGCAACTACTCCTATCTCCTCTATGGGCCGTTGGCTTTCACTCCGCTCACCGGGGACCTTGCGGCCGCTGTGAACGGTTGGATGCTCCGTGAGCCCGGGCCTGCACTCGATGGACTCTTCGACCGTCGCTCCAGCGGCGGCAAGGAATTGATTGCGGTCGCGAGCCCGTTGCTCACGCACCCCACGGCTCGCGGCTACGAGGTTCTCCCGGGGCAGACTGTCCGCACCGTGAACGGCACGGAAGTCAAGAACTTTGCTGAGTTTGTTGCGCTCCTGCGCGACCTCAAGGACGAGTTTGTCGTGTTCGAGTTCAACGAACGGGCCTGCGAGCGAATCGTCTTCCGCCGGGCAGAAGTCGAGCCCGCGTCAGAGCGGCTCATGGAGTCCAACGGGATCCGGAGGCAGTGCTCGAAGGATGTTCAGGCCATCTGGGACAAGCAGTAGCATTCTCGGTTCGACAGTTCGGAAGAAACCAAGAAAGGAACTCCCCAAATGGGCGACTGCAACGACTCGAAATGTCAGGGCGAATCTAAGGCCGACTGCTGCAAGGGTTCGAGCTGCTGTTACGGCGGCTCCGGTGAAGCGCATGCGTGGATGGCGAGCCGCATCTCACACCTCGAGCGAAAGTCCTCGTGCACCCGCCGCTGCCTCGCGGTCCTCGTGACTGCCCTCCTGTGCGTGGCGACATTCTTCGCCGGTCGCTGTTGCGGCATGAAGTGCGGCAAGGCCGGCCAATGCGCACCCGGGCAGAACTGCGGACCGATGGGAAACTGCGGACCGATGGGGAACTGCGGACCAGCGGGGCAGTGCGGTCCGACGGCAGGGATGTGGACTTCAGCGGCAGCGCCGGGAGTCTGTGCGATGCCCTCGGGCGGCGGCCTCCAGCAGTGCGACATCAATGTCACCAAGTGCATTAGTGATGCGATGGGCGGTCCCGGCGGCCCCGACTCATTCGAGCACCGCGTCAATGCCAAGGCGATCATCATCGGGCCCGACGGCAAGCAGCAGGAGATCGATCTCTCAGGACCGGGCTGCATCCCGGGCATGAAGTTCAAGGTGCTCAACGGGCAGGTCGAGATCGAGGA
>SYGQ01000168.1 GCA_005799475.1 Planctomycetia bacterium
GGCGTTCGGATGGAGCGCGAGTTCTTCCATGGCGAGCGCCGCGAGGTCGACGGTCATCACTTCTTGATGATGCCCACGCCGCGTCTTGAACGCTTGGAACTTCGTCCAGTCGGATGGATCACCGAGGAACCCGTGGATGAGCAGAAGGGGCGGAAGTCCCTCCTCATGGCGCGAGCGCGCTCGCGGCTGAAGGCTTCCAAACCGGTCGGCGACTGCACTCTGGATGTCGCGGTGCAGTCGGAGATTCTCCTTCCGCTGAGTGTGGACTTCGATCAGCATGGACCGGGGACTCGTGATCGCTTCGTCGAGTGCTGCGAGGAACTCGCCATGGGTGGCACCTCGCGGAAGTGACTTGGTGCCGAACCCGAAGAGCGCGCCAGCGGCTTCGAACGACAGGCCGTGCGGTGCGGTGCACCACGGGTCAAGCGCGCCATCGAAAGCGTCCAGCGGCAGGAAGTGAAAAATCCCGCCCCCATCGTTGTTCACAACCACGATCGTGATCGGCACCGGGCTTGATCGCACGAGGGCAAGCGATCCAATGTCGTGAAGCAGCGAGAGATCGCCGATGAGGAGCACCGCGCGTCGGCGCAAGGCGCGCGCGTGGCCGAGCGCGGTGGCGACGAGCCCGTCGATCCCGCTCGCCCCGCGGCTGACGGCCACTTCGGCCGCGACCATCCCGCGACTCGCGTGCATGTCCGCGTCGCGGATCGGCATCGAGTTCCCAAGCGCAAGGAGTGCTGCGCCTCGGGAACGCTGCGCCACCGCACGCGCCACACTCGGCTCACAGAGCACCGACCCCGGTCTATCGAGTTGGTCCTCGAGTACGCCCGCAACGATGCGATCGGCGTCCATCCACGCGCGCAGGAACGATTCGTCGCAGTGAAGGATCCTCGGCATCGCGGCCTGCACCGCAGCCGGAGGAGTGTGACGCAACAAGGCAGGAATCTCGATCCGTACCGAATGACCGGGATCGAATCGCACCGAGCCCGACCGGACGAGCGCGACCCGTGTCGTCCCCATGGACAAACGCGATTGGATGTACTCATTCACGACACGGCTCGACACATTGCCTCCGAGGCGGATGATCCAGTCGGGTTCGAGCGGCCGCCCGTGGACCGCGCCGGCGCGGAGGAACATGTCGCCGTGGGCGACAAGACCCTGGATGGAATCATCTCCGCGAAGTCCCGATCCGATGTCGGCAACGACCGGGCAACCAGCAGCTCGCGCCACAAGTTGGCAGATCCCGCGCTCGCGCGGCGTATGGCACGCCCCGGCCACGATGACCGGCCGAACGCAATGGCCGATCGCCGCCGCGATGCGTCCAAGAAGGCGCACGCACTCGGCCTCGCTATCACCCTTTCCGTCTTCTTCGCTGCGCCACGGCCCGTCCCCTTCGATCGAATCCCAGATGGAGCGCAGGATCCCACGATCCCAATGCTCCCGCTTCGGCGAAAGCGGCTCGCGCAACACCCAGTTGAGATGAACCGATCCCCCGTCGCCCGCTGATCCCCTCGCGCGCCGCCATGCTTCGTCGGCCGTAGACAAAATGAACTCGGGGCCTGGCTTCTCCGCCGCGCACGGAATCTCAAACGACCACCGCGCATGATCGCGCAGCATCGCGCTCTGACGAATCGACTGGTTCGCGCCGCACTCGCGAAGTTCTGGTGGACGATCTGCGGTCACGAGAATGAGTGGCGTCCCGGTCTGAGAGGCCTCGACCGCAGCGGGCAGGAGGTTGGCAACGGCTGTCCCCGAGGTCGTGATCACGATCGCCGGAATGCCCTTGGCGCGGGCGGCTCCGAGCGCCATGAATGCCCCCGCGCGTTCGTCGTGGCACACCACAGTGTCGAGTTCGGGCGTCGTGGAAGCCGCAAGCGCCAACGGTGCGCTCCGCGACCCCGGACACACGACCACAAGCGAGACTCCCAGTGCGCTCCACTCGCGAAAGGCGAGCCCCGCCCAGAGCGCGTTGAGATTCGGCGCCTGTTCCGGGTCGAAGGTCTGCGTGTTGTCGCTCAAGGGTTCGCCACCACCGGACGCGGGTGCATCGGAACGCACTCTTCGGGTCCGTGGGGACCCCACGAAGCCTGCGAGGCGCGCCGTGCGATCCCCTCGAAACTCTCGAGTTTCCGTGAAGTCTCGAGCCACTCGGCATCCGCCTCCGATCCGCGGACGATGCCCGCACCAGCAAACGCCAGCAGGGACTGCTCCCGAATCACGGCCGAACGAATGGCGACGGTGAAGTCGCTCCGACTCGCGCTCACCACGCCGACGACCCCGGCGTAGAGTCCGCGAGCCACCTCTTCGCCATCGCGGATGAAGGTGCGCGACTCCGCCAGAGGCCACCCGCACACGGCCGGTGTCGGGTGAAGTTCGGCCAGCGTGACTTCGTCGCGTGCATCCTCGCGCAGGTGCCCGACGATTCCCGTCAGGAGGTGCTGCACATGCCGCAGCCGCATCACCCGAGGTTCGCTGTCGCGCGCGAGATGCCGCGCCAACGGCGTCAGGGCGCCCTCGACCCGGCGCACGACGCACTCATGTTCACGCCGATTCTTCTCACTCGCCAAGAGGCGTGCGGCCAGTCGGTCATCGGCCTCGCCGTCGCGCCCGCGCGTGCATGTTCCGGCCACCGCCTCGCTGTGGATGAGCCGCCCCTTGCGCTTGTACAGCCGCTCCGGGCTCGCGGCGATGAATGCGCGCATCGGCGACTGCTCCACGAGCACATGAAAAGCGGCGGGCTCCTCGAGCCTGAGCGCGGCCAGAATGGCGCATGGGTCGATCGGTTCGTCGGCTTGGTACTCCCGTGTGCGAGCGAGAACAACCTTCTCGAACGAACCTCGCTCAATCGCCGCGAGCGCCGCATCGATCGAATCGGCCCAGCGCGCGGGATCACCATCCTCACGCAGCCTGAAGCCGTGAGGCAGCGAGCCAACCGCACATGCGCCACTGAGCCGCTCGAGTGCAGCGAGCGCCAGCGCGTCATCGTCGCACACATGGACCGCGAGCAGGCACTCCCGAGCGCGGCGCACCTCAATGCGCGGGAGCACGACGCGCGAGGGGGCAAACCCGCTCCACGTCTGTGGAGCGCGACCCGCCGTCGCGGGATCAAACCAGTTCACCACGAAGAAAAAGGGTTCTCCGGGCTGCCCGGTTTCTGGGAAATCACTCGACTCGCTCGCCAGGCACGCCGCCACCGCGTCATCGGCGAGACTGGCTCTTGCGAGGCACCGACCGACACCACCGATCGCCAGCGATCCCTCGCGATTCCTAAAGTAGACCCGTTCTCCTCGCGGCTGTGCTGAGACCCAGGCGAGGGGATCGATCTGAGCGATCTCGACCTCGTACCGACGCAACGGTTCGGGTCCGCTCGCACCACCGCGACCCGCCCGGATGGCCGTCGCCAAGGCTGCCGACGCCGTCTCGAGGGTCCGACATCCTGGCAATCTGACCGTGACCAACGAACCTGAGCGACGCGTGAGCATGCAACCTTCCGAACCCCGAGATCATAAGCGTCCCGTGGCGAAAACCCTCGGTCAGCAACAACGCAATGAGTTATAGGACAAAACTGCGCGGGTTGGAGTTGTACCCTTGGTGAATGAACTTTCGGCGTCGAAAGCGCGCCATGCGCCACGCGGAGGCGCACGCCGATGGTGGATCACCACACGCGATGCGCACGCTTGAACACGTGTTGGTCTCTCAACTCGAGCCCGAACTCCTCACGACACCCGCGGCCATTGCGTCGTTCGTCGCACACGCACGCGACGAGAACGCGATGGCGTTCGACACGGAGTTCATCGGCGAAGAGTCCTTTCACCCACGCATCTGCCTCATTCAACTCGCCACAACGAAGCGCGTGGCTCTCCTTGATCCTGTTGAACTCGACGCCTCGGATCTGGCCCCGATCTGGGAGTTCGTCTGTTCGCCAGACTGCACCACAATCGTGCACGCGGGCAGCCAAGATGTCCAAGCCGCCGAGCGGATCGCCGGCCGCCGATGCACCAATGTGATCGACACCCAAATCGCCGCCGGGTTTCTCGGAATGTCGTGGCCGGCCAGCCTCGGGTCTGTCGTGCACGGCATCACGAAGCACCGGCTCTCGAAGGGGCACACCTTCACCGATTGGGACTCGCGACCGTTGACCCACTCCCAGTTGGCCTACGCGGCCGACGATGTCCGGTACCTGCCGCTTGTGTGGAGCGTGCAGCGCACGCAGCTTGAGGACCAGGGCAGGATCGCCTGGGCGCTCGCCGAGACGGAGGAGTACCTCAGGACGACGGATGCATTCAACCCAGAGAGCCAGGTGCGCCGCGCCGCGCGCGGACTTGGATTGCGACCGCGGGTCATGACGATTCTCCGCGAGCTCGTCATCCTCCGTTACGAACTCGCACGCGAGTGTGACATGCCCCCACGCACGGTGATTCCAGATGGCCCGCTCTTGGAACTGGCGCGCACCAAAATCGGGAAGCCAGCCGAACTCTTCGAGATTCGCGGCCTTTCGCGCCAGATCGTGGAGGGTCACGGCGACCGAATTCTCCGGACCATCGACGGCGCGCGAAACCTTCCGCTGGACCGCGACCGCATCTGGACACCGCCGGAGGAGTCGGCCGAGGACCGAGTCCGCATCGACGCGCTTTGGTCAATCCTCACAATGCGCTGTATCTCCATGGGAATCTCCATGTCGCTGGCGCTCACGCGCGCCGAACTGTCGCGGTGGTACCTCTCCAAGGGTCGTGCTGAGGGACAGCCGCTCTTCGCCGCGGACTCTTGGCGCGCCGAGGCCATCGGCCATTGGCTCGAGGCATTCCTCAATGGCTCGGAGCGGCTCACGCTCGCCTGGCGCAATGATGGACCCATCGTTCCATGAGTCACTGGCACCCACGCCCCCCGACGCCGTCACCCTTGGGAGACCATGCGGTGCCCCAGGACGGCGAGCACCTCGCACGCAAGCGCATTGCGCTCTTGGTCACAGGGGGGATCGCCGCGATGAAGGCTCCCCTCCTCGCTCGAGCGTTGCGTCGTCAGGGCGCCGAGGTCACGCCGTTCATTTCCGAAGAGGGCTTGCGCTACTGCACACAGGACACGCTTGAGTGGAGTTGCGCACGGAGTGCCGTGACCCGACTCACCGCTGACGCGGAGCATCTCTCTGATGCGGAGCGGTTCGATGCGTTCGTTGTCGCCCCTGCGACCTACAACACGATCAACAAGGTGGCCTCTGGCATTGCCGATGGCGTCATTACGGCCACGCTCGCGTCGGCGCTTGGTCGACTCGAGCGAGGCGAGTGCTGCGTGCTCGTGTGCCCGTCCATGCACGGGTCGATGCACACGAAGATCCTCACCGCGAGCCTGGAGCGGCTCCAAGGGCTCGGCGTGACGGTCATTCCTCCGCGCGACGACTACGGCAAGCACAACCTGCCTGACCCTGAGCCCGTCGTCGCGGCTCTGTGCGCGGCCACCAGCACATCGCCGCTGAAGGGCCGTTCGTTCCTCGTGACGGGTGGACCTGTCGGCGCCGACCTCGACGGGGTGCGCAGGATCTCGAGTCCGTTCACGGGGGCACTGGGCATCGAAGTCGCGCGCGAACTCGCGCTGTGCGGGGGTGATGTCACGCTCCTTCTTGGCTCGGGGAGTCTCCCGGCACCGGCGTGGCTGAATGCGCAGACGGTCCACTCCATCGATGAGTACCGAGAGATCGTGATGCGAACCCTCGCCTCGCGCCCCCACCAGGCCGCGATCCTGAGTGCCGCCGTGGCCGACTTCGCGCCCCACACCATTCGTCACGGCAAGACCAAGAGCGCCGATGGACCGTGGACCGTCGAACTCCATCCGACCTCGAAGGTCATTGACGAAGTCCACCGCGCCCATCCGGACCTGGAGATCGTCGGCTTCAAGTTCGAGGCGGGATCGTCGCAGGCCGACCTCTTGCGGATCGCGAGCGAGCGCGCCGCGACACACGGCGCCTGCGTCGCTAACCGGGCCGAAGACAATCCACGAGGCGGCGAACACGCCGCATGGCTCGTCGTACGAGGCCACGAGCCGCAGTGCCTCAAGGGGAAACCCGCGATTGCGCGAGCGATCCGTGTGCATCTTGAGCACGACGCGCTCACGCACCGTAGGGCACACCCGTGAGCCGGACTTTCGTGACCGGGGACACTCACTTCGGCCATACCCAGGCGATCGCACTCTTCAAGCGTCCTGTACCCGAGGGCGATGTGACCGCGATGGACGAGATGCTCCTCGAGAACATCAACGAGCGGGTTGGCAAGCGCGACCGCCTGATTCATGTCGGCGACTTCACCGGACCGCTTCCTTGGCGTGGCCCCGCTCGGCGCTCGAGCCTCGAGACACTTCGGTCGCTGCGGGCGAAGATCCGCTGCCGGCGCGTCGAACTTGTGGTGGGGAATCACGACCCGACGCCCTCCGTCGCCCGCCGGGTCTTCGATGACGCACGACACATTCTGTCGTGGCGCGGATGGACAGGTGGTCCGGAGCGCATCGTCGCCTTCCACTATCCACTGCGTACTTGGCAAGGCGTGATGAATGGCGCCATGCACCTCTACGGACACATGCATGGCGCGTTTGAACCTGTCGGACGGAGCATCGATGTCGGCGTCGACTGTTGGTCGCATGCGCCGGTGCTTCTGGATGATGTCCTTGCCTCGCTGTCGCGGATCGCACCGCCCGAGCGAGAGTCACCACTCGTGCGCCGACAGCACCTTCGGGCGTGACCGATCGACTGGACTATCATCACGCCGTGCGAAACGACCCAAGATTCCGTGCGGCTCGACAGCGGCTCGGTGTGCTGGCCATTGCGGGATCGTTGCTCCCACTGTGGTCGTGTGGATCGGAGCAATCGGTCAATGCGCCCGACGCCTATCGACTTTCGGGGGCGTCGAATCGTGTCATGAGTTCGGGCGCGTGGGATGTCGACGCATCGAGCATCGAGGAACGATGGAACGAGGATCCAACAGTCATGGAACCTGACTATCCATCGATGAACCCAATGCCGGGCTTCGCGAACCAAGGCGTCGGGCCGTACGGACCGTGAACAAGGTCGACTACGCACAGATTTTCGTCTCGATGCTGGCGATCGTGAATCCCCTTCTCGGGATCCCGATGTTCCTCAGCGTCTCCGACTCGATGGACTCGGCCCACCGCCGACGCGCCGCACGAGCGACTGCGATCACCGTGTCCGTGGTGCTGGCGACCTCGGCGCTCGCTGGCGCTTTCATCCTGGGTCTCTTCGGCATCAATGTGATGGATTTCTCCATCGCCGGCGGCATCCTCGTTCTGCTCATGGCGGTCAACATGCTCGGCGCCCGCGGGGACTCGGGTGCGCGCTTGTCGGCCGATGAACGGCTCGAGGCAACGCAGCGTCAGAGCGCCGCGATCGTGCCACTTGGCGTCCCGCTCCTTGCGGGACCCGGCGCCATTTCCATGGCGATCATCGTGGCCGACCTCTCGGATTCGATCCGTCACAAGCTGACCATCGTGGCCATCGCCGCGCTGATCGGACTGCTGACCTACGCCACGCTCCGTGCGGCACGCGGCATCTCACGCCTGCTCGGGGTGACGGGGATGAACATCGTCAACCGCATCATGGGACTGCTCCTCGCAGCTGTCGCCGTCAGCTTCATCGTGACTGGCGTGCAGCGCCTCTTTCCGATTCTGGGTCCAGCCCCCGCGACGGCAACGGCCGCCGCGTCGCCAAACCCTCAGTAGGATCGGCGCATGGCAAGGCCGCGCGCGCTCGTGGGAGTCATCATGGGATCGCGCAGCGACTGGGAAACGATGCGCCATGCCTGCGAGGTCCTCGCGGTGCTTGGAATCCCGCATGAACGACGGGTCGTCAGTGCGCACCGCACGCCGAGCCTCCTCTTCAAGTACGCCGACACGGCGCGCACTCGAGGCCTCGAGGTCATCAGTGCCGGCGCCGGCGGAGCCGCGCATCTCCCCGGGATGACGGCGAGTCGCACTTCGGTGCCGGTTCTTGGGGTGCCGGTCGAGTCGCGCGCGCTCAAGGGCCTTGACTCGCTGCTCTCCATCGCGCAGATGCCCGGCGGCATTCCAGTAGGCACGCTCGCGATCGGTCGAGCGGGTGCCGTGAATGCCGCGCTCCTTGCGGCGTCAATTCTCGCGAACAAGCACGCGCCCATCCTCCGCGCGCTCGATGCCTGGCGGACTCGCCAGACCCGTGCGGTGCTCGCCGAACCGAACCCGGCGGCGACCTCGCAACCGCGCGCGGCAACGGGCAAGAGGGCTCGGTGAAGGTCGGCGTCGTCGGCGGCGGCCAACTTGGGCGGATGCTGGGGCTCGCCGGGATCCCGCTCGGGATGCACCTTCGCTTCCTTGAACCGTCACCTGCGTGTCCGGCTGCCGCGTGCGGTGAAGTCGTCCCGACTTCGTACGACGACGAAGAGGGACTCGCGCGATTCATCGACGGCCTCGCGGTCGCGACCTACGAGTTCGAGAATGTCCCAGCCGACACGGCGCAGTGGATCGCCGGACGCGTCCCGCTCTCGCCGGGGGTGCGCGCGCTCGTGACCGCGCAAGACCGCATCACGGAGAAGTCGCTCTTTCGTTCGCTGGGCATTCCGGTTCAGCCGTTCGCTGCCGTCGGAACGCGGCGCGAGGCCGAGGCCGCTGCCACTGCGATCGGTGCGCCGTGCGTCCTCAAGCCGCGCCGAATGGGCTACGACGGCAAGGGGCAGTGCGTCATCACGGAGCCGACTAAGGGCTCCGTCGAGGGGCGAGTCGTTGAGGCGTGGGAGTCGCTCTCTCGCGTGCCGTGCATCCTCGAATCATTCGTTGAGCACACAGCCGAAGTTTCAATGATCGCGGTGCGTTCGAGACCCCCGAGGGGCCAGCCGACGACGATCTTCTATCCACTCACGGAAAATGTGCATCGTGAGGGCATCCTCTGGCGCAGCATCGCGCCCGCGCCGTGCGATCCGATGGGCGACCTCGATCGCCAGGCGCGCGCGTTCGTCCAGCGGCTCGTCGATTCGCTGGACTATGTCGGCACCGTCGCGGTCGAGTTTTTCGTGACCTCGGGAACGCTGGTCGCCAACGAAATGGCCCCGCGAGTTCACAACTCCGGGCACTGGACCATCGACGGTGCGACGACGAGTCAATTTGAGAATCACCTGCGCGCGATCGCTGCATGGCCGCTGGGTTCGGCGGCCATGTGCACGGGAGTTTCCGCGATGGTCAATCTCGTAGGGTGCGTGCCATCGACCGCTGAACTCCTCGCGATTCCCGGCGCGCGTGTGCACCTGTATGGCAAGGGTGCTCGGCCGGGTCGCAAGGTCGGCCATGTCACGCTGTGCGCAGATACCCCGGCTCGACTCGAGGCTCCACTTCGGGACCTGGAGTCGAGAGTGGTGTGGGCATAAGTGCCGTGCGCGCGATTCGTTCAAGCCGTCCCCTCGTGACCGTGATGGCCTCGGGCGACTGATCGAATCCGAAGGCACTGCGTCCGGACTTCACGGCCGCCGCAAGGGTCGTCCCGCTGCCGCACATTGGATCGACGACGAGCCCCCCCTCGCGAGCACACGCCCGCACGAGGAGCGAGAGAAGCGCCTCGGGTTTCTGCGTGGGCCAACCGGTGCGCTCGATCGCCATGTTGTTGAGCGAGGGAACATCCAGCACATCAGTGGCCTTCTTCGTTTGCCCGCGAAGCCGCACACTGCGCGCGGCGACTCGAGGCGCCTCAAAGTAGTAGTCGGGCGACCGACCGTAGAACAAGATGTCGTCATGCTTGCGGGCAAAGGTGCGGGGGCCGGAGCCGCCGAGTCCGTAGGACCAGATGAGGTGATTCACAAAGTTGTCGGCACCGAACACCTCGTCGAGCCAAAGACGCACATGGTGGCTCGTCCGCCAGTCCACATGCACGAGGATCGACCCAGTGTTCGCGAGGACGCGATGCGCCTCCTCGATCAGCGGCCGGAGGAATCCGCGGTACGAGTCAATCGACGAGAACCGATCCTCGTACGCGAGCGTCCCCCTGCCCTTGCGACGCAGGCCCGAGTTGAACGGCGGATCCATGTACACAAGATCGACTGACGAAGCAGGCAGTTCGGCCATCCTGGCCTTGCCATCTCCGAGTCGCAGCGTCCATGCTGGCGGCCTCGACGAGTCGAACATGGTGGGGAACGGATCGAGAGGTTCAGGATGCCTCGGCGCGCGGATGGGCGCGGTCGTACGCCTCGCGCATCCGCGCCGTGGTCAGGTGCGTGTAGACCTGCGTGCTCGAAAGCGATTGATGCCCAAGGAGTTCTTGCACGGCGCGCAGGTCGGCGCCGTTGTCCAAGAGGTGCGTGGCGAACGAGTGTCGGATCGTGTGCGGCGAGATGTCTGGGTCAAGACCGGCGACCTTGAGGTACTTGGAAACCTTGCGACGCACGGAGCGCGACGAAAGTCGCGAGCCGAGCTTGTTGACGAAGAGCGCGCTCGAGGGCTCCATCGGCACCCGTTCCTCGTGCGCCTTCACCAAGTAGCGCTGGATCGCGGCCATCGCGTGGGACCCCACGGGAACTGTTCGCTCGCGGCGGCCCTTGCCGCGGACCTTGAGCCCACCGGCATCGAGATCGAGGTCGCCTCGATTGATGGCCACGACTTCGCTGACTCGAATCCCCGTCGAGTAGAGCGTCTCGAGAATCGCGCGGTCTCGCGTGCCAAGAAGATCACCCGCGGTCGGCGCGCCGAGCAACTTCTCGACTTGGTCCACGGTGATCGCCTTCGGGAGCCGCCGCGGCTGCTTGGGCGTGCGAATCAGCGTCATCGGATTGACCGACGCGATGCCGCGCTTCTCCATCCATTTGTGGAATGATCTCAGCGTGGCGATCTTGCGCGCCGTGGTCGCCGCGGAGTAGTTCTGCTGGGCGAGATGCCCGAGAAACTTCCGCACAAGCTCCACATCGGTGGCGAGAATCTTGCTTGTGACGGTCTTGCCAGATGCAGCGTCGCGGCCAGCGAAGGCCGCACGCTCTGTCGCTTCGGTGACCTCGATGGAGAACAACCCCGCCGTGAACTCCGCAAACTGCCTCAGGTCAAGACCATAGCAGCGGGATGTGTACGGACTGAAGTGCCGTTCATCGATGAGGTAGGAGAGGAACTGTTCAATAATCGCGATGGGTGCAATCATGCCGAACCCTCGTGGAGGACACTTGACGATAACCGGCGGGGCATCGAATCCCGTAGATAGCCAACGCACTTATCGGCAATTCATCTTCAGTTCTATGACTTTCGTCCTATAAACCATGGGGTTTTCGCCGACCGCGCGCTCCCCGCGTGCACAGAGCGGATGCTCACTGGGACTAGGTACACTGTTTCCCCAATTCTTCGGCCCGATTGGTTGCGTAGCTCAGTTGGTAGAGCAAGTGACTTTTAATCTCTAGGTCCTGGGTTCGAGTCCCAGCGCAATCATTCGAATCGACGCGGTTTTCTCTCCTTTCGAATGCTCGTTGTTCACGCAAACTGGTTCCAAGGCCACCTCCACCTCTGGGGGGAGTCGGTCGATCGCGCCACAACTGTGCCCGAAAACTCTGGGAAGGAGCACCCATTCGCCGCTTCCACCGCGCAGATTCGCGCGGCGATCGAAAGGCGACTCGGATCGCTCAATGGCGCGAAGTCCGACACCGTCACGCTCTTGCTGCCGCACTCCCCCACTGCCCACGCCAGTTCGGGATCCTCGCGCGCCACGACGCTCCCGTCGAGCAGGATGGCTGGCATCCTCGGCCACGCTCCAGATGACGAAGAGGCTCTCACGCTCGAGGCATGCGAAGTGCCGACGATTCGGCTCGAGCCCGGTCCGGCTTTGATGTTCCTGCTCAGGCTTGCGGACCTTGAGGGATCCTCGTCAGACTCGCTCGCGCTCTCGCACGCCATGCACTGGTGGATGCGCCTCGCGCAGTTCACGCTGGATTCGGTCGTCGATCAACGGGTCATTCCGACCGTGCTTCAGCGTCGGGATGGCTCGCTCGCGGGACAGTGGCGACCCTGGCTCAACGATGCCGACGCGGACGCACAGGTCGCCGACCTGATTGCGAGCATGCCCGCTGCCGTCCGTGCCGTGGACACCACCGATGGACACGCGTGGCCAATCGTTGACTCGTTCCTCGGCCTCACGACGGATGCGCTGATCCGCTCGACACTCGTCGAGGAGAACTTCGATGAGGCGATTGAAGATTTTTCCACGACCACGGACCCGCACGCAGGACTCTTGAGTGGCCTGCTCGGGCGAGCGGATTCCCTCCGCTTGGGCAAGCACCCCGAACACGACCTCATGCGCAGCGCGAGGGGATGGTTGGCGGTCTTGGACGAGGTGCGGTCCAACCGAGGACTCCGCCTTCGCTTCGATGTTCGCGAGCCAGACCTTGAGGCCGGCGACGAGGGCACCGACGCGAAGTGGCGCGTCTCGTTCGGTCTCGTCGATCCCGAAGACCCGGAGTTCGTGACCGACGCTGAGACAATTCTCCTCGGACCGTCCACTCGCCGCTCTGCCGCTCGCGCGGTACGCACTGAAGAACTCGCGGAACTCCTCCTCAAAGAACTCGGCCGCGCCAGCCGCATCTGGACCGAACTAGAGGATGCGCTCGAAGACGAAGCGCCATGCGGGATCGACCTCTCAACGCGCGCGGTTCACACCTTCCTCCGGGACATTCGCCCGGTGCTCCTCGAGGCCGGATTCTTCGTGGAAGTCCCGGAGTGGTGGGGCCAACCGACGAGCAGGATCAGCGCGCGACTGCTGATCGATGCTCCTGAGACGCCGCACGAAGGCGGCGCCGATGGCAGCGCGCCCGAGAGTCTCGGCCTCGGCCTGCAAGCGATGGTCGCGTATCGGTGGCAAGTCGCCCTCGGCGGACAAAGCGTCTCGGTCGAGATGCTTGAGAAACTCTCGCGAAGCGGGTCGCCGCTCCTTCGCGTCGGTGGTGCATGGGTCGATCTGCGTCCCGAAGACATTGCGACCGCCGTGAAGTTTTTCCGCGATCATCCCGGCGGCAACATGACGCTCGTTGAGGCGCTCCGCATGGCGCACGGCATCGACGGTCCGCCGGAGGGTCTGCCGGTCACTGGAGTGCAAGCCACCGGTTGGGTCGCGCAATTGCTCGATGCCGGTGAAGGATCGAGCGACGGGTTCGCGATGACGACGCCCCCCGAGTGTTTCCGAGGCACGCTTCGACCCTACCAACTGACTGGCCTGAGTTGGCTCGCATTCCTCGACCGACTGGGGCTCGGCGCCTGTCTCGCCGACGACATGGGTCTGGGCAAGACGATCCAGCTCATCGCCCTCCTCCAGCACGAGCGCGCCGAGCGCGCGGCCAAGGGCCTCGGCTCGCCTGGCCCCACACTCCTCATCGCGCCCATGTCGGTTCTTGGCAACTGGCGGCGCGAACTCGCTCGTTTCGCCCCCGAACTCAAGGTCCACACCCACCACGGCATCGACCGACCCACGGGCGACGAGTTCACGGCGGTCGCGCTCCACAACGATCTCATCGTGACCACCTACGCGATCGTCGTACGCGACCGCGACACGATTCAGCGCACACCGTGGCGCCGCGTCGTACTCGATGAAGCCCAGCACATCAAGAACCCACCGACCAAGCAGACAGCGGCAATCCGCGGACTGAACACGCGCCACCGAGTGGCGCTCACGGGAACGCCCGTCGAGAACCGCCTCGCCGAACTCTGGTCCATTATGGAGTTCTGCTCCCCGGGCTACTTGGGCACGAACACGGACTTCCGCCGTCGATTCGCGGCACCGATCGAGCGCAACCGTGACGCGGCGGCCGCGCAGCGACTGCGCGCCTTGGTCCGGCCGTTCATTCTTCGTCGGCTCAAGACAGATCCGACTGTCATCAGCGACCTGCCGCCATTGATCGAATCGCGACAATCGATCCCGCTCACGCAGGAGCAAGTCGAACTCTACGAGGCGGTCGTCGCCGACATGCTGGCCAAGGTGGACCAGGCCGACGGCATCCGCCGCCGCGGACTCGTGCTGAGCGCGCTTGTCAAGCTCAAGCAGATCTGCAATCACCCTGCGCACTTTCTCCGCGAGGGCATCCCTGATGGAAAGGGCGCCAATGGGAAGGCCAAGCCGAAGCAGCTCGAGCCGCCACCGGAACCCGATGTCGATGCCGACGACGCGCCACTTGTGCCCTTCGGGAAGGACGCGCTCGACTCACTGCGCAGCGGCAAGACGCAGCGGCTCATTGAGATGCTCGAAGAGGTTGTCGCGGCAGGCGACCGCGCCCTCGTCTTCACGCAGTACCGGCAGATGGGCCACTTGCTTGTCTCCATGATCCGCCATGCGATCGATGTTGAGGCGCTCTTCCTCCATGGCGGCACCCCGCAAGCGAAGCGCGATGCGATCGTCGAACGGTTTCAAGAGGCCGACGGATCGCACCCGATCTTCGTGCTGAGCCTGAAGGCCGGAGGCGTCGGACTCAACTTGACGGCCGCGAACCATGTGTTCCACTTCGACCGGTGGTGGAATCCCGCGGTTGAAAACCAAGCCACCGATCGGGCATTCCGAATCGGGCAAACGCGCACCGTGAATGTCCACAAGTTCGTCTGTACGGGCACGCTCGAGGAGCGGATTGATCAGATGATTGAACAGAAAACGGAACTTGCGACGCAAATCATCGGTGCTGGCGATGCATGGCTCACCGAAATGTCCACGACGCAGTTGCGCGACCTCCTCTCGCTTCGCCCGAGCGCACTTGAGGGGGCCGAATGACGCAGTGGACCGAATCGAATCGCCCGCGACCCCCGGAAAACCCCCGCCGTGTGATTGGCGGGTTCAAGTTCAAGCGCAAGGAGGGCATCTCCGACTGGCCGTGGACCGCCGAACCGCTCTTCAATGCGATCGCCTCGGCGGCGGACCCAGACGACCTCGCCGAAGGCAACTCGTATGCACTCTCGGGTCAGACCGTGACCTTCCCATGCACGGCAACCCGCGTCGATGCCTCGGTGCAGGGACGAGCTTCGCGACCCTACGCGGTCGCGATGGTGTTCCAACCATGGTCATCCGACGAATGGATGAAGGTTGTTCAGGCACTGTCTGTCGAGGCTGGTTTCTCGGCACGATTTCTCGTCGGCGAGATGCCGCACGCGGTGGGCCCCCTGATCGCAGGCCTCGGTCTTCGTGCGGACCTTGTGCCTTCGCGACCGGGCGCCAAGCCATCGTGCGATCCCTTGCTGACATGCACCTGCGGAGGGGCTCAGCCCTGCAAACATGTGGTCGCGGTCGCCCACCTTGTGGCCGAGCGCATTGAAACTGAACCGCTCACGCTGTTCCTCTTGCGCGGGATGACACCCGAGCGGCTGCTCGAACGCATTCAGGAAGTCCGGACTCTCGCCACTCGCGGCGAAAACCACGCTCATCCGCTGCCGCAGGCTGCGGCCGATGCATCGCTCGAGCTGCCGCTCGAGTCGATGCTCGCCGATTTCTGGCGACCCGGAAAGCGACTTCGTGACCTCGAGGCGCGCGCGGCAACGGCCCACTCGCCGCACGCGATTCTCAGGCGCCTCGGCGCGAGCCCAATGGGCGGGCGATTCCCCCTCGTGGGACTCCTCGCGACGATCTACGACACCATGCGCCAGCGCGCGATGGTGCTGCGCGATGGTGAGCGCGCACTCCCGGGGTCCGACGCTGAGGAGAAGTGAATCTGTGCGGGGCTAGGATGCCGCGATGGCCCGCCCCGGAGTCGCGAAGGAAGTCGCCACAGCCCAGCGAGGGCTGCGCCGGGGCGCACCGCGCGTGGCGCGACGACGGCGACCACTGCCCAACGCCGATGCCATCGCGTGGATTGCGCACCAACTCCATCATGCACTCTTCGATGCGGGATCGTCCGCCCTCGAGGATGCCGTGGAGATGCTCACGCCCGAGCTGATCGCCGCACTCACTCTGGGACCGCAATCGCAAGCGACCGCGCCATCGCGCGCGCGTCGAGTGATCCTGTCGCTCCTGCGCGCACTCCCAGGGATCCAGCGCCAGCTCGTCCTCGACCTGCACGCGGCCTACGAGCGCGACCCCGCGGCAACGGGACTCTTGGAGATCGTCCTCTGCTACCCGGGGCTTCGCGCGCTCACGATTCACCGCATCGCGCACGAACTCCACTGTGCGCGCGTCCCCCTGATTCCGCGCATGCTCGCCGAGTCCGCACATGACTCGACCGGGATCGACATTCATCCTGGCGCGACCATCGGCGCGGGCTTCTTCATCGACCACGGCACGAGCGTCGTAATCGGAGAGACCTCGATCATCGGCCGTAACTGCACGCTGTATCAAGGTGTCACGCTCGGCGCGCGCCGATTCGATCGGCACGGCGACGGCTCCTTGCGGCGCGGCTCCAAGCGACACCCGACGCTTCGCGACGGCGTGACCGTCTACGCGAATGCAACGATTCTGGGTGGGCAGACGGTCATCGGAACGGGCGCCATCATCAGCGCCGGCGTGCTAGTGCAAGAGAGTGTCGCCGCCGGGTGCACCGTCAGGGCACCCAAGACAGAACTCGTCGTCGCCAAGCGACGCGTGACCTAGCTCACCGCCTCAGTTGCGACCTTGGCCGCCGCCTTGGCCGCCGCCGCCGCTCTGTCGCATCTGATCGAAGAACCCGGCGCGCTCGGCGTCGTCGATTGTGCCGTCCTTGTTCTTGTCGGCGGCCTTCGCCGTGTCTTGCATCTGCGCGGGGAGATCGGAGATCTTCCCCGTGCCAAATCCGCCGAAACTCCGACCGCCGTCGCGACCCTTGGGCAACTGGTCCTGCTGCGCAGGTGTCAGGAGACCGTGCAGTTGGTCGAGGTAGCGCGTCCCCATGTCGCCGCGCTGATCCATGAGATCGCCCACAGGGTCCGCGCCTGCGCCGCCGCCCCCCCCGAAGCCGCGACCCATCATGCTCATCGGACTCTCGGTGCCATCGAGGATGGCGAGAATGCGCAGCGACTCTTCGAGCCGCTGCTGCGGCTCTTCCTTGCGCGTGAGGGTGGCGATACGGTCATTCATGCTTGCCAGCTCGGCGACATACGCCGTCTGGAGACCAAGAACCAAATCTCGCGACTCCGGCGCGAGATCAGGCAGTTCCAACGCCTTGGCGAATGCGTCGCTCGTGCGAGTCGCGCGGAACACCCGCGTGAACGCCGCAGTCATCGCGGCCGTGTTGAACTTCGCACCCTCGTCGGCAGGAAGGACCCCCAAGAGCGACACTCGGTACTGATCGTTCACATCCCGTACACCCCTGCGAAGTGCGATCTGCCGTTCGAGGATCACC
>SYGQ01000169.1 GCA_005799475.1 Planctomycetia bacterium
CGCGCGACGGACTTCCCAAGAAGCCGCACTCAGGCGCGCCGAGGATGCCGTGGCCCGCTGCACGATCACGAGCCCCATCACGGGCACGCTCGCAGCGTTCGACCTCAAGGTCGGCGAGTCGGTCGGGGCTGGGTCATCCGTTGCGCGCGTCGTCGACGCATCGCGCGTCGAAGTGCCCATCGCGCTCAGTGCCGCCGCAAGGGAGTTTGTCGCCGTCGGTGACGCCGTCTCGCTGATCCTCGCTGGGAAGACCGTGGCGAGATCCTCGGTCGCCCGGATCGGCCCGGAAGACGACCCAGCTGATCGCACAATGATGGTGTTCGTCGAAATCGATCGTGACCGGCACGGTCCGCAGTCGCCGGCCCCAGGCGCATTCGTCGAAGCCGTCGTCGAGTCACAGGCTGCCGAACTCCGATGCGTTGTTCCACGCCGTTCCGTCCGCAATGAGCGTGTGCTCGTTCTCGACGGCGACCAGCTCCGACCACTGGCCGTGCGCGTCGAGCACTCATTCACAGGCGAACTTCCAGCGTCTGGCGTTGACGACCGCGAATGGCTCGTCCTCGCCGAGCCCGTGGCCGAAGGCACCGTCATCGCGCTCGACGCCGCGCGCGTGCTTCGTCCGGGACGGCGCGTCGAAGGCACTTCGAGACCATGAAGCTCGTCCGCTTCGGAGTGCGCAACGGCGTTCCGATGACGCTGCTCACATGGGCCGTCCTTCTCGGCGGAACCGTCAGCGCGTTCACGATCCGCAGGGAGTTCTTTCCAGAGATGGCCTCGCTCACCCTGCAGGCGCGACTCGACTACCCAGGTGCGAGCCCGAGCGAAGTCGAAGAGTCGCTCGCGCGCAAGGTCGAGGACGCCGCCGAGCAGGTCGAGGATGCCTCCCGCATCGCCACCCTAGCCTTTGAAGGCGGCGGCAGCGTCGTCGTCAAGTTCGAGGAGGGCACCGACCTCGAACAGCGCAAAGAAGATCTGCGCGACCGGATCGACTCACTGCGCGACCTCCCAGAAGAGGCTGAACGCACTCGAGTGACGGAAGTCGAGTCGCTCATTCCGGTCATCCAAGTGACGGCCTTCGGCGACACCGACCCCGAGACCCTCAAACGGTGCGTGCACGAGATCGAGGACGATCTTGGCACTTACGCCGGGATGGGACGGCTCGTTGTCGAAGGAACGCGCGACTACGAAATCCGCGTGGAAGTCGACCACGCGGCGCTTCTGCAGCTTGGCATCCCGATCACGCGAGTGTCTGACGCGATCTCGGACTGGATGCGCGAACTCCCCGGTGGCATCGTGCGATCTCCCGATGGCCATGTGGCCGTTCGGTCCATGGGCGTCGAGGAACGGGCCGATCGCATCCGTGAAATCGTGGTGGCCGCAAGCCCCACCGGACAGGCCTGGCGCGTGGGGGATATCGCCACCGTCGAGGAAGGGTTTGTCGACGACGAGTACGCGCTCCGCTTCAACGGCAAGCCGTCGGCGTTCGTCACCGTCTACAAGGGAGCGAACGACGACGCCATCAACATTGCGGAGTTCGCCCGGGGCTACGCGGCGGGCCGTCGCGGCGAGGAACTCTCGTTGTCATGGTGGGAGCGCTTGACTGGCACTCCACGAGAAGCTGGGTGGCAGCTCGGTTCGTCGCGGGGGCCGCTTCCGGTCGACCTCCTGTGCAACAGCGACTTGGCACGCATCATCGACGGCCGACTTGAACTGCTGCGGAGCAACGCGTTCCAGGGGGCGGCGCTCGTCTTTCTGACGCTGCTCTTGGGCGTGAACTACCGCGCCGCGTGGTGGGTGATGGCGGGAATCGCCGTCGCCATTCTCGGCACGCTCTTTCTCATGCAGGTGCTGGGAATCTCACTCAACCTGCTCACGATGTTCTCGTTGCTCCTGGTCATTGGCATGCTCGAGGACGATGCGATCGTCTTCGCCGAGAGCATCGAGTCGGCCGCCGACCGCGAGGGGCTCGCTCCCGAGGACGCGGCCGCGATCGGCGTCGAGCGGGTGTTCTGGCCGGTGGTCGCCAGCGTGTGCGTCACCGTGGTCGCGTTCATGCCGCTTGGATTCGTCGGAGGTGAACTCGGCGACATGCTCGAGGCGCTTCCGATCGTCGTTTGCATCGCGCTCTTGGTCAGCTTGCTGGAGGCCGTCGTCTTGATGCCCGCGCACATTGCCCACGGCATGGAGCGAATCCGCTCGGGACGAATTCATTGGTCGGATCGCCTCCTTGCCCCATGGGACCGCGTCCGCGACCAACGCCTCTGGCCGTGGCTCGAGGCGAGCTACCAACGGATCGCGTCGTGGTGCGTCGAGCACCGGTATGTGACGGTCGCCAGCGGCATCGCGGTGCTCATCATCTCGCTTGGCATGGTCGCGGGCGGCAGGCTCCCCTTCACATTCCTGCCGAGTGACGACACCGAAGTGGTGATCGTCAATCTTCGGTTGCCCATGGGATCCTCGCTCGCGGCGACATCGGCCGTCGGCGCGCGCCTTGAAGACGCGGCGACGGCCGAACCGGAGACCCGAAGCATCACGAGCGTCTATGGCACGGTGGTGGACTGGGAGAGCGGCGCTGAGGAGGCGGTCTCTGGCAATGTCGCGCAGTTTTTCATCGAGTTGCACCCGGTGGAAGTGCGCGAACGCCACTCCAACGATGTGATCTCAGCCATCCAACGCCGCCTTGGACCGGTGAGCGAGGCCGAGTTGCTCACCTTCGCAGAAATGACCGGCGGCCCCGCAGGCGCGGACATCGAACTGGAGATCCGGGGCGAGTCGCTCGAGGAACTTCGCGTCGCCTCTCGGCGGATCCGCGACGCTCTGGCATCGTTCGACGGCGTCCTCGATGTGGCCGACGACGACTTCGCCGCGCAACCTGAAACCCATGTGTCTCTGCGCCCAGAGGCCGCCGCGCTTGGGCTCACGCCCACAACGGTCGCGCGCCAGTTGCGCGGCGCGATCCACGGCATCGACGCGCATGTCCACACCGCCGACCGCGAAGACATCGATGTGCGTGTCCGGCTCGATGACGCGAGCCGCAATCGACTGAGTGCCGCCGAGTCGATGTGGATCGTGACTCCCTCGGGCCGCGCAGTACCGCTCGACCAGATCGCCAGTGTGCGCGACGGGGCCGGGCATGCGGCGATCCACCGCATCGACGGCTTGCGCACCATCAGCGTGCGCGCCGACACCGACTCGGCCACAGCGCCCGAGGAAGTGCTCGCGGCGATCGCCCCGACGATGACGGAACTCGCGCGCGAACTCCCGCATGTAGTTGTTGACCTTGCGGGAAAGCAGAAGGATCGTGTCGACGCCTTCGCCACAATCCCATGGGCGGCCGGAGCGGCGCTGATCGCGATTTGGGCGATCCTCGCGTGGCTCTTCAATAGCTACACGCAGCCATTCGCCGTGATGGCGGCCATTCCGTTTGGCATCATCGGCGCGATCTGGGGACACATCGCGCTCGGGTACAGCCTCACTTTTCTCAGTCTCATCGGTCTCGTGGCGCTCTGCGGCGTGGTCGTCAACAACTCCCTTGTGATGGTGGAGTTTGTCAACCGAGAACGGCGTGCGATCGGGTCGCTTCGACAGGCGCTCGTCCTCGCGGGCACACGCCGACTTCGGCCGATCCTCCTGACGAGCATTACGACGGTTGTCGGACTCGCGCCGCTTGTGTTCGAGCAGAGTTTCCAAGCGCAGTTCCTGATCCCGATGGCCATCAGCTTGTGCGGCGGACTCCTGAGCGCCACATTCCTCACGCTGCTTCTCTTGCCGGCCATCCTGGTCATCATGGAAGATGCCGGTCGCGCCGCGCGGCGGCTCACCGGAGCCGGATATACTTCGCCCCTCTCGCGGGCATAGCTCAGTTGGTAGAGCGTCAGCTTCCCAAGCTGAATGTCGAGGGTTCGAATCCCTTTGCCCGCTGTCCTGAAAACACAGCCGAATCATGCAAAGACCCCAGCGTGTGCTGGGGTTTTTCGTTTCTGCCCCGATCGCCGCCGCGCGTCAGTTCACCGCGCGAGGCCGCCCCGTTTCGCGCCAATTCGAGCTCCAACTGCTGGCAGATTGGCTAGGGTCGTCGTGTGCAAGTATCCGTTGGGCGACTTGGGGCGTCACGCCGGCCCGCAGGAAGTCTTGTCGCCGCGTCATGTCGCCCCAAGTCTGGCGTTGGAAGTCGCCCTTGCGCAGCCCCGCCAGCGCCGCGGCCAGGTACCACGCATCGCGCCCGCGTTCACGGGCCACCGCCAGTAGCCGGTTCATCTCGTCCTCGGTCGGCTGGCGCCGCACGCGCCGCCGGGGAGCCCTTCCAAGGGCCGCGGCTTGAAGAATCACATTCGAAACAGCCCCACTCGCGAAGGCGACGGAGGTGAACCGCCACGGACTGGAGCCCCCCTTGGTCGACGCTGGCAAGCCATCGGCCACAAGTCGGCCGTGCGGTGTGAGGCAGAGCCCTCGCTCACGCGTGTCCGAACGGTCACATCGCGCTCAATCTGGAGGTTTGAGGGGGTCAAAATGTCGTGGAGGTGCTTGATTCCTTGCGAGTTTCCAGCACAGTGCTCCAATGAGCAGATTCTCCGGCGTGCCTAGCGGGTACCGAGTTCTGTCCCGTTCGCTCGCTCGCGGGTGCGCGGTGTTGGCGATTGCGGCTGGCGCGAACGCGCAAACGACCGACTGCGACGGCAACGGGGTGGACGACGCGCTTGAGTGGGGACCCAACTACGCGTACTGGGATGGCAATGGCGAGGGCAACGACGGAGGATCACTCAACAACTGGTTCGAGTGGTGTGCGACCGACTTCAACGGACTCAACCCACTCGATCGATTGGTCTTCGGTCAAGACCCCGGCCAGTCGATGGATCTGTGCACGATGAGCGGCAACCTGACGGCGTGGAGTCTCAGGATGGACAAGGGCGCATTCGAGATCAGCAGCAACGCCGCCATCCTGATGCTCACCGGCACTCTCGAGAGCCCGAGCCAAATGGAAGTCAACGGGACGCTCGCGCTCGATGCGAATGTCGTCCAGTCCAACCCATCGTTGGGTGGCGCCGTGAGCATTGGGCATTCCGGTGGCACGGGCGTCCTTGAGGTCCGCGGTCATGGATTGACCGCTCTCACATCCGACATGCTCGTGGGCACGACCGGGCAGGGTGAACTGAAGATTTTGGGTGGCTCTGTCAGTACTTTGAAGGCGCGTGTTGGCGAGGCATCCAACGAGAGCCCTCAGGTGCGAGGACAGGTCTTAGTTGGCCCCGCTGGATCCTTCCATCCCAGCGCGTCGCTCGACATCGCAGATGTGGTGACCGTCGATGGCGTCGTGCGGACGAACTCAGCCACGGGTCCTAGCGACAGTTGGGTTCCCCGCGGGGTCCTCACGGGAAGTGGGTGGATTGATGGAGCGATCGATGGCCGCGGTCTCCTACTCGTCCCTCGCAGGGGGCTCGGATCGGACGGGCTGACCGATGCGACACTGACCGTCAATAAGTGCAACCTGGCGACTTCGGGGGGCAGCGCGATCCTTCGCATCGGAATCGAGGTCGAGTCAACGAGCGGAGTGCCCATCGTCCCGAGAATTCAGACCACAACCTCATGTCAACCAGGCGGACTACTCCAACTCGATTTCACGCCCGACTCGGTCGACAAGGTGATTGGATTCAACTCGGTGGTGAAAGGCCAAGGGATGTCGCCGGGAAACTTCAAGGCCGCTCAGCTGACGGGACTGCCGATGGACCGCACGGTGCGCGTCGAACGACGAGCAGGCGCGGAACCGGGGGTGACGGAACTGGGTTTCACCGTTATGGACGCATCTCCCCCGCCCGTGGCGCAGAGCGGCCCGATGAACTCGTTGCTCCGAGTCACCGTCGATGCCCTCCTTGCGGACTTCAACGGCGATGGTGTGAAAGATGCGGCGATGGCGATGGCGATGGATGCCTCGGGAACCAGCCAGGTTCGGTTTTTTGAGGTCGGCCTCGGCAATGTGCTCAACTTGAAGGCGACCATCGATGTCATGGGTGACGCGCGGCAACTCGCAGCACTTCCGGGCAACGCGGGGGCCGGCGGCATCGCGCTGTCGCTGGGCACAGCGAACAAGATCGCGCTCCTGCGCGGAGGCGGCGACTGGCAGTTCGCCGTCGACTATCTCGCGGTTGGCGTAGGCGCAATCCCGACGGGGATTGCCGTGGGGCGATTTGTCGATGCCTCTGCGACCACCGCCACCGACATCGCCGTCGGCTGTGTCGGCAGCACCCCGAACCAAGTCGTCGTCTTCCACCGAGGCACTTCCGGTCAGTACGCGCTGGGCGCGACCGTCAACAACTGCCGCGCCGATGTGCTGAGATCGGTGCGGACCGCCGCCGGCACGAGTGACGGCCTGCTCGCTCTCGACCGCGCGGCAAAGTCCGTGCACTTTGTCACGCGCATGGAGTTTCCAACGCCAACGATTGCCTCACTCGTGATTGCCGAGGATCCAACGAGCGCGACTGTCTTGGATGTCGCGGGACCCACCAGCGCGCCGGGCGCCGTCATCACGGTGAACGGGGCAAGTTCAAACCCGGATCATCCCGTCGAAAATGCGCTGCTCCTCCGTCTCGCCGGAGGGAGTATTGACCCAGTCTTGTGGTTCAACATGGGGAACAACCCGCTCAGCGTCGCGGCCGCGGACTTTGACGAAGACGGCGATGACGACATGGCCGCCGCCACGACGATTGATGGTGTCGAACAGGTACGCCTGTTCTACAACCGGACGGACGCCGCCTCGCCCGATGTGATCATTCTTCAAGATGGTGGCAAGATGCCAGGCAGTTTCCACCGTCCGCGGATCGTGTTCGCATGCGATGCCGACGGCACCGGGAAGCCAAAGGTCCTTTCGGTGAATGCTGGCGTGGGTTCCGGCGGATCACTCGGGCCCGAGTTCGACGGTGGCATTGGCACCTTTGGGAGTGGCAATGCCGCAGGCGATGTCAACGGAGACGGCGTCGTCGACGGCAATGACATGACCGCCGTGTTCAGCGCGTGGGGAACGGCGGATCCGGTCGCGGACATCAATGACGATGGCATCGTCGACGCCTTCGACATGGCGACGATTCTTTCGGGGTGGACGGCGCCCTGACCCAACGCAGGGGTTTCGTCAGTGCCCGCGGGGCGATTCGTGCGGATGCCCCGTCTTGGGCGTCGCCGCGAGCCGCGAGATGTACACGACAGTGAGGGTGACGCCCGCGATGGATTCGAGCATGCTGGCCGATCGCGCCCACGGCGACTTCGGCACGATGTCGCCGTAGCCAACCGTCGTCATCGTCATCAGCGA
>SYGQ01000170.1 GCA_005799475.1 Planctomycetia bacterium
CGGTGGCAGGAAGCTGGGGTCGCAGGCAAGATCGCCGAATCCCGCGCCAATGCGGAGCCATTCGTCTTCCACGACGGCCCGCCCTACGCGAACGGCTCGATTCATGTGGGCCATCTCCTCAACAAGGTGCTCAAGGACTTCGTCGTCCGCACGGCGATCATGGAGGGAAGGGCGTGCCACTATGTCCCAGGCTGGGACTGCCACGGGCTCCCCATCGAGCACCGCGTGATGACGGGTCTTGTCGAGAGCGGCAAGGCCGCGAAGCTTGAGACTCTCTCGGACGCGCATCGGCGCATGGCGATTCGTCGCGAATGCGCGGCGTACGCCGAGAAGTTCATCAAGACCCAGGCGCAGCAGATGCAGCGACTCTTGACGCTCGCCGACTACGACCATCCCTATTACACGATGCAGCCAGCCTACGAGGCTGGCACCCTAGAAGTTTTTGCTGCACTGCTTCATGAGGGCTATGTCTTCCGGCAGTTGAAGCCCGTTCACTGGTCGATTGCGAATAGAACCGCGCTCGCCGAGGCGGAACTCGAGTACGAGGACCGGGTGGATCCTTCGGTGTGGGTGGACTTCGAACTTGTCGATCGTGCCGCGGTCGAACGAGCCTTCGGCATCGAGTGCGAGTGCACGCCGTCCGTGATGATCTGGACGACGACGCCGTGGACTCTTCCGGCGAACCTCGCGGTGGCCGTGCATCCTCGCGAGCTCTATGCGCTCGTGGAAATCGACGGCGCGCTCAGCGTGATCGCGCTGGCCATGCTCGACCGCGTCGCGAAGGTGGTGGGCGCCGACGCCGTCGCCGTGAAGGCGCAAGTCGCTGGTGCGGTGCTTGCGGGTCTGGAGTATCGCCATCCGTTCTGTGACCGCGTTGGGCGCGTCATCGTCGCCGACTTCGTCACGATGGAGGATGGCACCGGTCTCGTTCACATCGCGCCAGGCCACGGCGAAGATGACTACCGCGCGGGACTGCGCGAAGGGCTCGACATCTACTGTCCCGTTCGCGATGACGGCACCTACGACGACACCGTGCCCGAGTGGCTCCGCGGCAAGGATGTCTGGACGGCCAATGGACTCGTGTGCGAACGGCTCTCCCAGAGCGGGCACCTCGTCCACCGGCAGGAGGACACGCACTCCTATCCGCATGACTGGCGTTCGCGCACGCCGGTCATCTTCCGCGCCACCGAGCAGTGGTTCATTGGCGTGGATCGCCCGGGAAAGTCGCGGCCGTCGCTGCGCGCGATGGCGCTCGCAGCGGTGTCCGACACGGTGAAGTTCTTCCCCGACTGGGGCAAGAATCGGCTCCGCGGCATGCTCGAGTCGCGACCAGACTGGTGCATCAGCCGACAGCGTTCATGGGGACTGCCGATTCCGGCCTTTTCGCGTCGTGATGGCAGCGTCCTCATGACTCCCGCGAGCGTGCGCGCGGTTGCGGCCTGCGTCGCCACGAAAGGCTCCGACGCGTGGTTCACACTGCCGCCGACCGAACTCCTCGCCGCGTACGACGCTTCAAGGGATCCCGACGCACCGAAGGATCTCGACCTCGCGACACTCACAAAGATGCACGACATCTTCGATGTCTGGTTCGAAGCCGGCTCTTCGTGGCATGCAGTGCTGCGCACGAGAAAGGTGGGGTTCCCGAGCGAGCTGTACCTCGAGGGATCCGACCAACACCGCGGATGGTTTCAGTTGTCGCTGCTGCCAGCGCTTGGCGTGACGGGCCAGCCGCCGTTTCGCTCGCTCGTCACGCACGGATTCCTCGTCGATAAGGACGGCAAGAAGATGGCGAAGAGCCTGGGCAACGCGCTCGAGGTCGAGACGCTCCTGAAGGACTTCGGCGCCGAGGTCGCGCGGTGGTGGGTGTCCAGCGTCGCCTATGACGGCGACATCCGCATTGATATGGAGTACTTCAAGGTGGCAGGGGAGGCGTACCGGAAGGTGCGCAACACGCTGCGGTTTCTGCTCTCCAACCTCTTTGACGCTCCCGCGTGGACCCTCGAGGAGGCCGTTGCCCTCGCGCGGCAGGCTCCAACGGAATCGCTGTGCGGATGGCTCGCCGGAGAACTCTCTGTCCTTGAGAAGACCGTTCGTGATTCCTACTCGCAGTACGACTACCGACGCGCGAATCTGGCGATCTTCAGTTTCTGCAATGACACGCTCTCGGCCGGATTCTGCTTCGCGGCCAAGGACCGTCTCTATTGCGACCGAGCCGAGAGCCCGCGCCGACGCGAGGCACAGGCCATCATGCGAGTCTGCATGGAAGTGCTCTGTCGGCTCCTCGCGCCGATTCTCCCGCACACCGCTGAGGAGGCGTGGAGCGCGCTTCGTGGCGAGGGCGCGCCGCTTCTGTTCACCCAGTCGCATGTTGGCTTCAGCGCCGCCCACGATCCGCGCTGGGTCCGTGTCCGCGAGGCCGTCGCGAGCGTCACGAAGGCGTTCGAGGTGGCGAAGGCGCAGGGGCTCGACAACCCACTCGATGTCGCCGTCACACTGCCGGATCCCGATGGGATGCTCGCGCCATTCGCCGCGGAACTCCCAGACCTTTCGGGGGTATCGCAAGTGGTGCTCGATCCCAAGGCCGCGCAGGTCTCCGTCAAGGATCTTCGTCAGGACGACGGCGCGCTGCGCTGCGACCGCTCATGGCGCCGCGATGGCACGGTCAAACGCCGCGGCGATGGCGGACTCTTGAGCGATCGCGACGCGCTGGCTGTCGGCGTGTGAACGCGGAGCGCCGACGACCAGGCTGCGGCGCCAGGATTTAGCTGACCTTGGAGCCGGCCTTGACCGGGCGATCGACCGAGAGCAGCACAACATCGCGTTCGTCGGGGCCAGGCTTCGCCGTTGGATCGGCGGGTGCCGCGGTTGGCGTCTTGAGATCGCTCGCGGCGAGGATCATGCCCGCGCTTTGTTCGCCGCGAAGCATCCGCGGCTCGAGATTGGCGACGACGATCACTTGTCGTCCCACGAGCGTGGAAGGGTCGTACCAAGCCTTGATGCCGGCACAGACTTGCCGACCTTCGGGGGTACCGTCATCGAGCTTGACCTTGAGAAGCTTGTCGGCGTTGGGGTGCGCCTCCGCGCTGATGATCGTCGCGACCCGGAAGTCGATCTTCGCAAAGAGGTCGTAGGCAATCGCCGGCAGCGGATCACTCATGAAGCGGCCTTCGCAGGCGTCGCCGCGTCGCCCTCGGCTGGCGCATCCTCTTCGGATTCACGCGGGTTCGAGTACGCGAAGCCGTGGCGCGCCTTGAGTTGTTCGAGCGTGAAGAGGTCAGCGGGGCTTCCGAGCGACGGGTCAGTCGCCGCGATTGTGCGGAAGCGAGGGTTCGTCCGAAGCGGAGCGAGATCACCGGCATTCATCGGAGTGACCGAGTCGATTCGCGCCACCGCGACCGCGAGCTTGTCGGGGCTCGCGACAACAAGCGTTCGATCGGCAAGAGGAAGATCTGTGATTGGTTTTCCCGAAGGCAGTGCCATCGCTCGGTCGACGATGGCCTTCGTGACGACGGGATCGGCACCGAGACTCGGGAGTTGCCCAGGAAGTTTCAGTCCGTACTGCAGGAACTGCTTGTCGCTCTGCCGAAGTTCAGTGAACGGCTGAGCGTCGATGCCAAAGTTTGCGGCGACGACGGCGAGTCCCTGATCGTCAGCCACCTTCTCAATCTCGGGCATTTGCGCCTCGAGTTTTCCGAAGCGCGCGACGCGGTTGAGATCAGCAACCAGGGCTTCCTTCACACCATCGACGCTCGTTGGGGCCGCCGCCGCCTGCGCCTCGGTCACGCGCAGCACGACGAGGTCGCCCGACGGGGTCTCCATGACCGGGCTCGCCACGCGAGCCTGCATCACAACCGTCGACTTTCCGCCGAACTCTCGGAGCGCTTGGATGAGTTGGCTCGCGCGCACGGGAGTTGACCCGAAGCGCCGCGTCTCAGCCATCCCCAGGGTGGGCATGCCATCAATGGCAGCAAGTTCAGTCCATGACTCGCCGCTCGCTTCAACGGCCGGTGTCGGGAGTCCGAACTGTGCAGCGACCTCGCTGGCCAGCGTCGAGAGAGCGAGTTCGTGCGAGGCCCAGTCGGCGGGCAACGAGAAGTAGCCGTTGACCTGCGGCACCCCGCGGAGCGACAGTTGCAAGCGGTCAGAAATGAACTTGCCGATCTCTTGGCGCTTGGCCGCCAGCGTCGCCGCGAGCACCTTCGATCGCACCGCCGCGCGCACGCTCTCGAAGGTCGGCGGTGTTGCCGAGATCTGCGCCGCCGGAAACTCACCGGGGTGTTCGAGCCAATACTTGCGCAGCTCCAGCGCCGAAAGCGCAGGGCTCTTCTCGACGAGTTCGGTGACAGCGCTGCTCGCGATCGTCATCCACTCCATGCGCACTCGATCGGCCACGCGGTAGCCGAAGCCGTACTTCCCTGTTCCCGGAGCATCACTGCCGTAGGTCGAGAGCTGCGTGGCGATCGCCGCATCCGTCGGTGCGCCGACATCCACTTTGGACTTCACGCCGTCGAGGACGACGATTTCTCCGGTCACGCCCAGGAGCAGCGATGCCGCCGTCTGCTCAAGCCTCGGTGTCGAGAGGCGAGCCGGTCCGCTCGAGACGAGGTTGACATACCGATCGACACCGCTGAGTTGGGCGATCGTCTCAAAGAGTTGGCCGGGCGTGAGTCCTGACTCGCGGCACAGACCACCGATCAGATTCATTTCGGGGACCTTGTTGGCCGCGGCGATCTCCGCAATCCGCGCTCGGCCATCGGACTCGCCCCCGACAAGTCCCGCCTGCTTCGCCTCCAGCGTGAGGAGGAACCAATGCACCGGATCCTTGTCGATCCCGAGCGCGCGCGCGGTGGGGTCGCCCATGGCCGCGATGGCACGCGTCTGCTGCTGCAGATACACCCGGTTGCTCTCCGTGATGCTGCCGCCGTCGGTGGTGGTGGCCCATGTCGATCGACCCACGAGCATGTCGGTGAAGAACGAACTCGATTGGTCGAAGACGAGCCACGAGACCATCAGCAGGGTCATGCCGACGATCAGGAACCAGCGGGAGAGCTTCTCGTTCTTTCGGAAGAATTTCAGCATGGGAGCCTCACTCTGCGGGGTCTCTGGAAAAAGAGCGCCCGGACGGGCTTCGTCCGAGCGCTCGTTGAATCAGTCGGACACGATCAGCGGTAAAACTCGACGATGAGATTCGTGTTCACATCGAACGGAATCTGCTCGGACGACGGACGCGCCAAGATCTTCACGCTCAGTTCGGCGGGGTTGACCTCGATCCAGCCGGGCACGATGTGGCCAGCCATTGACTCCATGTTCTCGCGGACGAGCTTGTGCAGCCCTTCCTTGAGGGTGATGACCGCACCAGGCAGGCAGCCGAAGGACGGACGGTCGACCTTCTTGCCACCGACCATCACATGGCCGTGGGCAACGATCTGCCGCGCCGCCCAGATCGTCCGTGCGAACCCGGCGCGACGAACGACATTGTCGAGTCGGCTCTCAAGATTCGCCAGAAGCACTTCGCCCGTGTTGCCCTTGCTGCGGCCAGCTTCTTCGAGATAGCGGCGGAACTGCCGCTCCATCACGGAGTAGTGGTATCGAAGCTTTTGCTTCTCATCCTTGCGCAAGCCATAGGGCTTGGCGCGCTTGCCGCGGTGGCCGTGCATCCCCGGGGGGGTGAGCTGCCGCTTGGCGGTGTGTTTTGGTGTGTCCGCGACGGGGACGCCGACGCGGCGGGAGAGCTTGACCTTGGGTCCGGTGTAACGCGCCATAGTGAGCCGAGCATTGAACAGGAATACCACCGGAAAGTCAAGGTAAGCCCTCGTGGAGCCCAATCGGCCTAGTACGCGCGGGTGTCGGCGTGTCGGCGCCAGTTCAGGAACGCGCGGTTGAGGACCCTATACCCACCCGGCGTGGGGTAGTCGCCGGTGAAGTACCAGTCGCCCGAGTGTTCGGGCATCGCGCGCCGGAGCCCCTCGACGGTCTGATAGACGACCTCGACCTCGCCCTTCCATGCCATCGTCTCTGGATGAATGATCCGTCCGATCTCGGTCGAGAGTTCGTCCTGCGAGAAGCGGTCGTAGATCAGCCGGACATGGTTCTTCATCGCCTCGACCGGGAGCGAGTCTTGCGCAGTGCACAGCGCCTCAACCTCTTGAAGGAGTGCCTCGTCGCCGCGTTGGCGCAGGAGGTTGACGGCCGCCTCAAAGGCGATGAACCGCCCGAGCTGGCTCATGTCGATGCCGTAGCAGTCGGGATAGAGGATGGGCGGTGCACTCGAGACGACGATGATCCGCGCGGGGTCGAGCTTCGCGAGAATGGTGATGATCGATTCGCGAAGGGTCGTGCCGCGGACGATCGAGTCGTCGACCACAACGAGCGTGTCGCCCGGTCGTACGGTGCCGCGCGTGATGTCGTAGACATGGCTGACGAGATCGCGGCGCGCCGCATCGTGCGTGATGAATGTCCGCAGCCGTTGATCCTTGTGTGCCACCTTCTCCGCACGCACGCGCACATCCATGAGGGCGCGAATGCGATCTGGGGTCGCTCGCCCCTCCTTGACGAGGCGGCACACTTCTTCGGCGCCACGGTCGCGCAGGATGCGTTCGGTCTCTTGGAGGATGCCGAGATAGGCGCTCTCGGCGGTGTTGGGGATGAAGGAAAACACAGCCTTCTCCACCGATCCGCCGAGGCGATCGAGGATCCGAGGGGCGAGACTTCGCCCCAACGACTTGCGCTCTTCGTAGATCTCGTGGTCGTTGCCGCGACTGAAGTAGATGCGCTCGAACGAGCACTGGCGGATCGGCCTCGCGGGCATGAATCGCTCGACTCGGATGGCGCCGTCGCGTTTGACGCTCAGGACATGACCCGGCTCAAGGGGCTCGATCGCGCGGACATCGACATCGAAGACGGCCGCGAGCGCGGGCCGCTCGCTCGCGACCGCCACAACCTCGTCGGTGATCAGCGTGAACGCAGGGCGAATGCCCGCGCCGTCGCGGCACGCGAATGCGTCGCCGTTGCCCACAAGGCCTCCGAGCACAAAGCCGCCGTCGAACCGTTCCGCCGCGCGACGGAGAATTCGCCCGAAGTCGATGTGGGCCGAGACTTCTTGCGCGAGCGACCGGCCCTCCAACTGCGCGAACGATCCTGGTCCCATGGTGGCGATCAGGTGGTCGTGCTCGGCGTCGAGGGCATACCCGATCTTTTCGAGGACGACGCCCGTGTCGCTGTCGCCGACGGGTGCGAGACCGTACTCAAGGAGGAGCTGAAAGAGTTCCTGTGAATTCGTGAGATTGAAGTTCCCGGCGAGCGCCAGATTGCGGCTGGCGATGATGGATCGGCGGACGAATGGGTGGCACGCGGCGGCGGAACGGCCGCCGAAGGTTCCGTACCGCAGGTGGCCCAGGAGGACTTCGCCAAGCAACGGCACGCGGCGCTTCAGATCGCGTTCGCTGATCGTTCGAAGCGCGGCATCAGTGAAGCCGCGCAGGGGGGCGAGCGCGTCGTCGAAGAGCCGCTCGATGGGATTGCGCTTCGCGCAGCGCTCTCGTTCGAGGAAGGCCTCCCCCGGGGGCGTATCGAACCGCACACACGCCATCCCTGCGCCATCTTGTCCGCGGTTGTGCTGCTTCTCCATCAGGAGATAGAGCTTTCGGAGTCCCCAGGTCGGGTCGCCGTACCTCTCTTGGAACCACGAGATCGGCTTGCGCAGTCGCACGAGTGCCAGTCCGCATTCGTGGGTCAGCGCATCGCTCATTGGGGGATCGAAGACTAGCGCATCGGCGGGTACTGTCGGGCGACCCGCCGTCGCCCGTCATTCTCGGGAGGAAACGGTGAGACTCACTCGCCGTTCTTTCCCGAGAACGCCGTCAGCAGTGCGGCGTCGTGCGCGTCGTGCGCGTCGTTGCACGAGTCCTTGCGCGAGTCGTTGCACGAGTCGTTGCGCGAGAATCGGATCGGTGCGGTCGGGGTGCTCGGGGGCGCCACTGCCACCGACGGCACCAGGGACCCCGCGCGGCGCGCCAACGCGTCGTGCGCCAGTTGCGGCGTGTTGCACTCCTGTGAGAGGTGCAGCAGGGTGACATGCGCGATGGATCCGCCGCGCGCGAGCGTTTCCACTGCGTGCGCGCACTGGTCATTCGACAAGTGGCCCTGATGCCCCATGATCCGCTGCTTCAAGAACTCAGGTCGCGACGAGTGGCGCTGCATGGCTTCGTCGTAATTGCTCTCAATGTTGAGGAGGTCGATCCCGGTGAAGGTGTCCACGAGGTCCGCTTCGACGCACCCGAGGTCCGTCGCGTGGCCGATGGAAGCGTCGGGGCCGTCGAATCGGTACGCGGTGGAACCCTCATCGTCGTGGGGAACCGCCACGGTGCGCACGATGACTGAATCGCCGAGGCGAAACTCGTCGCCAGCCACCCTGACGCACCCCACTGGGACGCCAGCCGCGACCGCGTCATCAGCGTGTTCGCCTCGCACGATGACGGGGATGGGGTGGCGCCGCAGATGCGCGGCCCACGACGCGGCCCAGTGGTCGGTGTCCAAGTGCGTAAGAAAGATCGCGCGAAGCCGCTGAAACGGCGAGATCGCGCTCGCACGCACGAGTCCTTCGCGCACGCGCCGCGGCGAGATCCCAGCGTCGACAAGGATGAAGCGGCCCGTGTCATCAAAGGCGATCGCGGTCGCGTTGCCCTTCGAGCTGCTGGCGAGGATGCAGAGTGTGGCGGCCATCCGTGGCGTCCTTGCGCTTCGCAGGTCAGCCTTCGGTCAGGCGTCCGCGGGCGGTCACGATGCCGCGCTTGGATCCCTCGATGAAGGTGATGTATTCATCGACAATCGGATCGCCCGCGCGCGAGCGAAGGGCATCGAGCGCCTTGGCCGGGAGGAGACTGCTGCGGCACAGTGTGCGGTAGACCCAGCGAACGGTGTCGATGGTTGCAGAACTGGCGCCCGAGCGCCTGAGCCCGACGACATTGATGGAGGCGGCGTAGTTCACCCCAGTGACGAGGAAGTACGGGCAGACATCGAGCGTCGTGCCTCCGAGCCCGCTGATAAAGGCACCTCGACCCACACGCACGAACTGTTGGAGCCCGGCGAATCCGCCGGTGATGACCTTGTCGGCGATCTCGACATGGCCGGCCAAGAGCGTCGAATTGGCGAACACATTGTTGTTCCCGATGATGCAGTCGTGCCCAGCGTGCGCCGCGGTCATGAAATAGTTGTTGTTGCCGATGCGGCCGGGATCCTTCCACTTGGGTCGGTGAATGGTGACCGATTCACGGAAGACATTGCCGTTGCCGATGACGATCCCTGGGCCGGGTGTGTCCGGCGAGGTGCCGATGTCCTGCGGCGCGCCACCGATGCACACGAACGGATAGACATCGTTGTTGTCGCCGAGTGTGAGTGGACCGGTCAAGTGCACATTCGCGCGCAGCACAGTTCCCGCACCCACCGACACCGTACCCAGTGCGCCGTGAAGCAGGCACCATGGTCCGACGACGACTCCTGGTGAGAGTCGAACATCGCCCTCGATGACTGCGGTGGGATGGACCTTCGGCACGCGGGGCAGAGTATCGGTGACCCCCTAGCATCGGGTGAGATGGATCGGGTTCAACCGCTCGTTTTGTTCGTCGATCTGGGGAGGATCTCGTACTCGGACGCACTCGGGCGGCAGCGAAGTGAGCATGGTCGGGTCGTCGCTGGCGGATCGGGCACGATCGCGGGAACGATCTTTTTTCTTGAGCACGACCCGCCGGTCGTGACGGTGTCGCGTCGTCAGGGAGCGAGTGCCAATGTTCTCGCCTCGCCCGAGCGGCTCAAGGCCCTCGGCGTTGAACTTGCGGAAACGGACCGCGGCGGCGATGTCACCTGGCACGGTCCCGGGCAACTGGTCGTGTACCTCGTGCTTGACCTCAACGCCCTCGGGCTCCGAGTCCACGGCTACCTTCGGTTGCTGGAGCAGGCGGTCATCGACGCGCTTTCGGGCTTCGGCATCGAGGCCGCGCGCGACGAGACGGCGACAGGCGTGTGGGTCGGCCCGGGCAAGATCTGCGCGATGGGAGTGCGCCTGTCTCGGTGGGTGTCGATGCACGGGATCGCCCTCAATGTGAACCCTGATCTTTCGCAGTTCGACCTCATCGTCCCCTGCGGGCTGGCCGGGCGGCAGGTCACAAGCATCGCGCGCGAGCTTGGGGATCGCGCTCCTGCGATCGACGCGGTGAAGTTGAAGCTCCAGGAATGCCTTGCGGCGCACCTCGAACTCGCGAGGCAGCAGCACGCCGCTCGATGAGCACTACACTAGGGGGCTCAGCGCCGCCGCCCCCTTTGACGCCATGGAAATCCGGAACTTCTCCATCATCGCTCACATCGACCACG
>SYGQ01000171.1 GCA_005799475.1 Planctomycetia bacterium
ATGTCGCCGCGGTGGAGAGTCGCGCCTCGGGAGTACCGATGAGCGCCTCGGGTTCACCGATCAGCGTCGGCACCATCAGGTCGAGCACCGCGACGATGGTGGCGCCAGTGGCCAGGAGCGGCACCATGCGGGGGTGGCGGATCATCGGTGAGGCCCCACGATGGGTCGTTCGAGGTCTGGGAACTCTGAGATGAGGCGTGCCACCATCGCCGTCCATCCGGTCTGATGCGAGGCGCCACAGCCGCGACCGGTGTTGCCGTCAAAGTACTCGTGGAAGAGGAGGTGCCGATTGAACTGGCCGTCGTGGTGCAGCTTCGGATGCTCTGCCAGACACGGCCGCGCCCCGTCGGGACCGGCGCGGAAGAGGTTGACGAGTCTCGTCGCCACCTGGCGCGCGGCCGACTCGAGCGAGCACTTCCGACCCGAGCCGACAGGGCACTCGACCTGGAACGCATCCCCGTAATAGGCGTGGAAATGGTGGAGCGACTCAATCAACAGGTAGTTGACCGGCATCCAAACCGGACCGCGCCAATTGCTGTTGCCGCCGAACGACGCGGTCGTGCTCTCGCCGGGCGTGTAGCGCACTGAGAGGCTCGTCCCCTCGTGCCAGAGGACGAAGGGATTGCTCTCGAGCGCCCTCGACATCGAGCGGATCCCGAAGTCGCTGAGGAACTGCGACTCGTCGAGCATTCGACGCAACAGGCACTTCATCCGATGCCCACGCAGCAGCGAGAGCAACCGTTGGTCGCCGACTCCGGCAATGCTCCAGTGCGACACGAGCGAGGCGAGGTCGGGTCGCCTCGCGAGGAACAACTCGATGCGCTCGGAAAACGCTGGGAGTCTCGCGATGACGGTCGGGTCCATGACCTGAACCGCCAGCAGCGGGAGGAGTCCAACGATGGATTGAATCCGCAGCGGCAATGCCTCGCCCGACGGGAGCTTGAGACGGTCGTAGTAGAACTTGTCGGTGTCGTCCCAGAGTCCTTCCCCAGCGCCAGCGAAGTCGGCCATCGCGCTGGCGATGTCAAGGAAGTGTCGGAAGAACTTGGTGGCGAGGTCTTGATAGACGGGGTCCTCAAGCGAGAGTTCCACCGAGATGCGCATCATGTTGAGGGCGTACATGCCCATCCACGCGGTGCCGTCGGCCTGCTGGAGCACGGTGCCTGGTGCGAGCGACGCACTCCTGTCGAAGACGCCGATGTTGTCGAGCCCGAGGAATCCGCCAGAGAAGAGATTGCGCCCGTCGAGGTCCTTGCGCGTCACCCACCAAGTGAAGTTCAGCAGAAGTCGGTGGTACATCTTGCGCAGGAAGCCCCGGTCAGCGACGCCGCGCTGCTGCCTGTCGATCGCATAGATCTTCATGGCAGCCCACGCCTGCACGGGTGGATTCACATCACTAAAAGACCATTCGTATGCCGGGATCTGTCCGCTCGGATGCATGGACCGATCGGTCACGAGCAAGAGGAGTTGGCGCTTGGCCTCCTCGGCATCGATGTCGGCAAGCGCCACGCAGTGGAACGCGAGATCCCACGAGGCGTACCAGGGGTACTCCCAAGAGTCGGGCATGCAGTAGACCTCGTGGTTGTCGAGGTGACGCCACTCCGAGTTGCGCGTACGGGTTGCCGGAGGCCTCGGCATGGCCGGGTCGCCCTTGAGCCAGGTCCTCACATCGTAGAGATAGGTTTGGCGGCTCCAGAGGAGCCCAGCCCACGCCTGGCGCTGGATGAGCCGAAGTTCGGGATCCGATACCTCTGCCTGCTTGGCGTCGTAGAACTCTTCAGCCTCGCGCCGTCGCGCGGCGAACACCTCGTCGAATGAGCCGAAGCCGCGCGTCGTCGTCGAGCGCGCGAGCCGTGCGCGAATCACGCACGACGCGCCGGGAGCGAGCGTGTGAGTGGAGTGTGACGCGACCTTCGTGCCCAAGGCATTCGCGCTGACGGCCCCAAGCTTCCCAGCGACAACGGCGTCGTTGATCCCGTCCTTGAAGCACGCGCCGCGCGGCGGCTCTCCGTGCAGCCGTACCGTGTTCGTGTCGTTCTCACAGAAGTGCAGCGCCGAAGCCGGATCGAACTCCAGCCGCATCGGGGGGAAATCAGGGTGCGTCACGGCAATCGCGCCGTCGGTGGCGGCGAAACTCGGACGCACAGCATCCGTGGTCCATGACCAGGTGTTCCGAAACAGGACGGTCGGCAGAACATGGATCGACGCGGGTTCGGGGGCGCGGTTCACCACCTCAATGCGCATCAGAATGTCGTCGACATCGGCCTTCGCGTACTCGATGATCACATCGAAGTACCGGTCGTCATCGAAGACCCCAGTGTCGAGGAGTTCAAACTCACGCTCGAGCTTGCCGGCCGCGGCATTGCGCGCGACGAGTTCGTCGTAGGGGAAGGGACGCTGTGGATACTTGTAGAGCATCCGCTGCCACGCGGAACTCGGCAGCGCATCGAGAAACCAGTAGCACTCCTTGACATCCTCGCCGTGGTTGCCTTCGTGGTTGGCGAGGCCGAAGAGCCGTTCCTTGAGGATGGGGTCTTTCCCATTCCACAGCGCGACGCTCAGGCAGATGCGCTGCTGGTCATCGCAGAATCCACCAAGGCCATCTTCGCCCCACCGGTAGGCGCGGCTTCGCGCGTGGTCGTGAGTGAACGCGCGCCAAGCGTCGCCGTTAGCCGAGTAGTCCTCGCGGACGGTGCCCCACTGGCGATCGGCGAGGTAGGGGCCGAACTGACGCCAGCGGGCCTTCCCGTCACGATCGTCGTCGAGTCGCTTTTGCTCGGCGGTCATGAGTGTGGGATTGTCGCATTGATCGGCAGATCCGTCGCGGCCGATTGTGCCTGAAGCCAGACGAAGATCTCCAGCATGGCGGCGACACTCCACGCCTGGGCGATACAGCCTCCCGGTGTGTGCGGTGCGTCGCCCGCAAACACTTCACTCATCGTGCCCAGTCCAGCCTCGCGCAGGTGGTTGGCCATCGGGAACATGAACTCTTCGATGGCGCGCGTGCTCCCATGAATGTGCCAGTGAGATTTGGCGAGCGGGAGGTAGAGCCATGGCCAGACGGTGCCCTGGTGGTAGGCCTCGTCGCGCTCTCGCGGGGCACCGCTGTACTGGCCGATGTAGCGCGGATCCTGCGGCGAAAGCGTTCGGAGGCCCTGCGGCGTCCAGAGCGTGGACATGGCCGTCTCACAAATCGCACGCCGCTGGCCCAGCGGAAGGAGTGCTTCGCCGAGTGCGGAGGCAAAGAGTTGGTTGGGACGGATCGATGCGTCGGGGCCCTCGGGCCCATCGAGGACATCGAAGCAGCACGATCGGCGTTCGTTCCAATATCGCGCGAACGAGATGCGGACCCGTGCGGCGGCATCGAGGTACGCCGCGCCGGGTTCGCCAAGGGCCCCCGCGAGTTGCGACATCTCAACGAGCGCTTCGAACCAGAACGCATTGATCTCGATGGGCTTCCCTCGGCGCGGCGTGATCACGCGGTCGCCGACGCGCGCGTCCATCCATGTGAGTTGCACCCCCGCCTCGCCCGCGCGCACGAGTCCGTCGACGGGATCGACGCCGATGCCGTGGCAGGTTCCTCGTTGGTACGCCACGATGATGCCACCAAGCGCAGGCCAGAGGGCACGCAGCCACTCAAGGTCACGAGAGCACTCGAAGGTGCGCGCCGCGGCGATGATCATGAGCAGGGGGGCATCCACGGCGTTGAACTCGACCTCGTCGCCTGGGCGATCGGGGAACCGGTTCGGCAGCAACCCGCCATCGAGGTGGCTGGCGAACATGTTGAGGAGCGATTTCGCCTCGTCGACACGGCCGGTTCCGAGCAGTAGCCCCGGCAGCGAGATCATCGCATCGCGGCTCCAGTCGCCGAACCACGGATACCCCGCGATGATGGAGATGTCGCGCGTCGACTGCCCGGGCCGATCCGGTCGCGCCACCACAAACTGGTCTGCCGCGCGGACGAGTTGGCAGGCGACTTGCCAGTTCGGGTTGACGCGACTCGCGCGGATGAGTCCCTCCACGCGAGAGCGCTCCGCATCGAGGCGCTGGTCTGCGGGGAGTTCCGGCTGCGTCGTCGTCGATGCCGTGAGCAGCGCGGACTCGCCCGGTGTGAGCAGGAGATCGAGATCGGCGGCGTGCCAGAGATCGTCGAGCGCGTCAAAGCCGCGTGCGGCCTCCTCATCGAGGAGATAGCCGCGCCACCATTCTCCGCGTGG
>SYGQ01000172.1 GCA_005799475.1 Planctomycetia bacterium
CTATGTCGGCTACGAGGAGGGTGGACAGCTCACCGAGAAGATCCGCCGTCGCCCCTACTCGGTTGTGCTCCTCGACGAAGTGGAGAAGGCGCATCCAGATGTCTTCAACATGCTCCTCCAGATCATGGAAGAAGGCCGGCTCACCGACTCGTTTGGCCGTCAAGTGGACTTCAAGAACTCGATCGTCATCATGACGAGCAACATCGGCGCCGACCTCATCAAGGGCGGTTCGACCTTCGGCTTCTCGAAGCGCTCTGAGGTGCAGGACTACGAACGCATCAAGAAGTCGCTGCTGGCGGAGGCTGAAAAATTCTTCCGGCCCGAGTTCAGCAACCGCCTCGACGAGATCATCGTCTTCCGGCCGCTTGTGAAGGAAGACCTTGTGCAGATCATCGACATCGAGCTCGCCAAGGTGCGCGAGCGGCTTGGCGAACGGCAGATGAAACTCGTGCTCGACCAGCCCGCGAAGGACTTCCTCATCGACAAGGGGTACAACCCGGACTTCGGCGCCCGTCCGCTGCGCCGCGCCATTGGGAGCTACATCGAAGACCCGCTCGCGGAGTCGCTCCTGACAGGCGAGTTCAAGCCCGGCGACACGATCAAGGGAACGAGACCCGAAGGCAAGGAGCACCTCGCCTTCGTCGTCGAGCCTCGGAGCGTGGCGACTTCGGCCCCAGACGGGCAAGCCTCGTCGAGCGCAACGGCGTAACCGCGACGGCACCTCGAGTGTTCTAGACTGCAGCGATGCCGCTGCGCACCGCGATCCTTCGCACCATGATTGTGGCGCTCGTGGCCGCGTGCGCGTGCGCGATCGTGTTCGTCATTCTTCCCGCGGGATGGGACCGCGCCGCACGATTCATCGGAACAAGCGCGTCGATTGCCGCCGCGTGCGCCTTGGCACTCCCGGCCCTTCCGAAGTCCGACTCTCATGCCATCCGCTGGACTGGCACGGTGTGGCTCGGCATGCTGGTGGCAGAAGTCGTGATCATCCTGACGACCATCTGGACAGACGGCAACTGCTTCGGCTTCGGGGAGCCGGTGATGGCGACGGCCTTCTTGCTGCCGGGAACCTACGCGTTTTGCTTCACCCCCCTCAGACACCTCGGCAAGACTCCCGACCCTTTCACGCTCACGGCTCGGCTCGCGGTGTTTGCCTTCGCAGGATCGACACTCACGATCCTCGCGGTCTGGTTCGCGCAGGGGACGGGATCTCGCGGCTACCTCCTCTTTCCTACTTGGTGGGTGCTGATGGCGTGGACGGTGATCGCGGCGGCGTGCCTCGTGAGTTACTCGCCGCCGAAGTTGTTCATGCGGCGCGCGATCGGCACGGTCGGCATTGCGGCGACCACGCTCACCGCCGCGATCGGCATCACCATGATTCACTCGGCCCCCTCGTTCGACGAGAAATCAATGCTCTTCGCCGCGGGTCTCACCGGGGGCCTCGCGGGAGCCTGCGCCGTGCTCGGACTCGTGGATGTCCTCAACCTCTCACGACTGCAGCGCGGACTTGCGCTTGCGCTCGCGGCAGGTGCGGCCTGTACGGGCGGCGTGGCCGCGTGGATGGCGACGGTCGATGACCCGGGATCGCCTCAGGACTGGAGCATGCGAATCTTCGCGGCGTGCCTCATCGCGGACGGATGCCTCGGCCTCACGCTCGCGATCCTTTTTCGGCTCGGACGCAAGGCCGCCTCGCGCGAGTGGGCCATCGACGGCGCCGACATCTATTGCCCGCGCTGCGGCAAGCGGTCGCACTTCACGACCGGCATCCATCCCTGCCCCACCTGTGCGTTCCAAGTTCTCGTCGCGTTTCGCGACGAGCGGTGCGCCAAGTGTCGGCACGAGTTGTGCGCGCTCGCTCCGGGCCATCCGTGCCCCGAGTGTGGGACGGTCCCCGAGCACTCGGCGACTCACTACTTCGACGCTGCAGGCGCGCCGGTCGCGGCTGGCTCGGGGACTGCTTCCGTCGGCGCGTGACGCGCCACGAGTGCGTGTGCGACGCCGACGAGCGCGGCGCGATCCCGGAGTCCCAGCGCCGCCGCGGTGGTGGAGATCCGCTGCATCGGAATCCCTGCGGCATCGGCCAACGCGGACTCCTGGGCGAGTCGTTGCGCGTCGAGCTGCTCGGGAAGGCCTGGCGCACCAAACCATATGCGGCACTTGGCGAGCGCGTCCTTGGCGCGGGCCGCGGCGCTCGTGCGTGGCACAAACGCCACGCGCAGACCCGAGTCGAATCCGTGGTTGAACCACTCCACTGACTCGGTCCAGCCCTCGCCTTGGGCCAAGAGCAGCGGCTGCGCCAGCGCACGCGGGGCCAGCACATCCGCGCGAGCGCGCAGCACGATGAGCCATCCCGACGACACGGTGGGCCGTTCCTTGCGGAAGTCGGTCTCGTACGAATCGGCCAGAGTCACTTCCTGCACATGGATGACTGTCGGTCGCGTGGCCTGTGATGGCGTCGAGGGCAATGCGGGCAGTGTCGTCTCCGCCTTGGGTGCGGTCTGTTCCTGCGCGGAAGCCGGCGAGTTGCCACCAAGAGCAAGGAGGCACACGAGGGTCACAGTGCACTTCATCGCGTCACTCCTTGGTGAACTGAACATCGTCGATCACAAATCGGCCCGTCGTGCTCCCCGCCGTGCCGCCGACTTCGAGCCTGAGCGCAACGAGGTGCGAGAGGTCGATGCCGGTCCCCCCGGTGACAAAGTCCCGAAGGCGGAGCCGCACCGTGCGCAGTTCGTTCTGCCATCCGGTGCCCGTGCCGCTGCCCGTGCGCTGGTAGGGTCGATTGACCGCGTCGCCGTAGGCGCTCGATGACACGCGCACCTCGACGCCGTCGGCGTCGCGCAGCACGAGCGAGAACGACGCGCCGCCGTTGAGCGTCACAGTGTTGGGGTGGCGAGTGCCCTGCCCAACCCTCATTTCGACGAAATCGTGTGACGAAACATCCTGGAGCGCCGTCGGGATCGCCCACTCCATCGACTGGGCTGCATTCCAGTCAAACGCGATCATCCGCTGCGTGTCGCTCGCCGTCGCACGGATCGATCCGTTATGCGGATTGCCCGTGCTCCAGGTGTACGACCCATCAGTATCGCGTCCGAGCGCCTCCGAGATGGACGCCACGGTCGCGGTCACCGCACCGCCGCAACTCGAGGTCGTCGTCGCGGTCTGCGTCTGGTAGGAGTCGATCAGCACGCTGCCGGCGCTCGTCGGCTTGATGAGTTCCTTGACGAGCGTGGTGGTCGCCGCGACGACTGGCGGGCGCAGCGTCGTGCTCGGCCTCCACGCGAACTCTTCAAGCACCGACTCCGCATCGAGGTGGACCTTGAGCCCCGCCAGAATGAACGCCTTGGCCACCGCCTGCGCCCCCGCGTTCAAGATAGCGGTGCCTGTCGGGCCGACGAAATCGTTAGTGCCACAGCAATTGAAGTCGTTGTGGTCAGCGCCGTGGACATACACCGTGTTGCGCACGCCGGTCGATCGTTCCGAGAGATCGAACGACCACGCCACCGAGTTGGTCGGAATGCCGCTCACATCGCCATCGGCCGCCCCCCAGAGAAGCATGTAGTTGGCAGCGTGCGGATTCGCGCTACTCACGCCGAGGAAGTCCGTCGGCGCGATCGAGCAGATGAAGTCGACTGATGCGAGGTTGTATCCCACGGGCACATAGGTACCGTCAAAGATCCGGTCGTAGCCGCGCACAACGCCCTCGCCGCCACGGCTGTGGCCAATCCATCCGATGCGCGCCGCATCGATTCGCCCGTTGATCGCCCCCGACGCGACAGTGGCCTGCTGCGCGATGATCGCCTTCGTGTGTTCGAGAGTCGTAGTCGATGAGGTCTCAATCCCCGGCACCGTGTTGTTCTGATGGCTGATGACGATGTACCCCCAACTCGCCAAATGCGTGCCGAGGTAGTCGTACCACGAGTACTGGTGACCGTTGCCGTGACTAATGACAACGAGCGGTCGCGCGCCGAGTGTCGCGATCGTCGTCGGGTACCAGAGGCGAGATGTGGTGAATCCGGCGGTCACACCCGTCGCCGTGTAGCTCGAGAGGGTGGTCACGGCGAGGGGTCCCGCGGCACCCGGATCTCGGCACCACCAGATGCCGCTCTCGTCGCCCCGGCCATCGATCAAGTCGCCCGCGGAGAGTTCGCCGTTGCGGTCGATGTCCACGACGATGTCGTAGCCGCGACCGACCGCAAGGCCCGCGTCGAAGGCCAGTCCATTCGTGTTCGTCAGCGCAAATCGATTCGCCTCGATGCTCCCAGCAGCAAAAGTGATTTCTTGCGAGGCGCCGCGCGCGTCAATGAGAATCGGATTCCCACCCCACTGCGCCTGCGATCGCGCGGCGACGACGAAGACATCGGCGTTCGCGCCTGCCGTCACCGGAGTGAGCGCCGGATCGACGGCGATCGAGAGCGGCGTGCCCACAACGAACACTCGCACGAACGACGCGAACGGTGCTTGCCCAAGTTGCACGCACGCGAGTCGGATCGATGTAGGTTCGCTCGCGCAACTCTCGACCCAGCTCGAGAACACGATCGTCATGTCGCCGCCGCCGACGATCCCGTCGCCGTCAATGTCGCCGGTGCCGGGTTGTCCCCAGTTCGCGAGCACGGCCCCCAGATCGAGTGAGTCGACGATGCCATCGCCATTGACATCGGCGCCGCAGTCAGCGAGCGCGCTCCCTGTAAGTGCACAGGCAAGCAGACCCCCTAGTCGGCGTGCGAGCATTGAACGATGGGGCATTGCTTGACTCTAGCCCAAGGCGAGATCCTTGCAAGCACTTCCCGCTACCATCGGTGCATGTCGTTGATCGCCACTGCTCGCCCAGCCCGACTCGCGTGGCTCGTCGGATACATCATTCTCTGCGCCGGATTCGGCGTCTGGGGCGCATACGACTACTGGGTGCGAATCCCCGCCCAGGAAGTGGCGTTTGCGGAATTCGACGAAATCAAGGCGGCGAAAGAGGCGCTCGAGGCCAAAGCGCAGTCCGGCTCGACACCGCTTTCGCCGAACGAAATCGCCGAGTACGAGCGCCGGAAGACGCAGTTTCAACGGTACGCCGAGGGCACGCCCAGTCCGGTACCCGTCTACGACCGACCGCTTCAACTCTGGGTCTATGTCGTGGGTTGCGGCATCATGGGGACCCCGTGGTTCGCGTGGAGCGTCGTGCAACTCAGGCGTCGTCGCGCGGAACTCAGCGACTCCGGAGACCTCACCATCGACGAAACGACGCTTGCGAGCCGCGACATCCAAGGAATCGACATGTCTCGGTGGATGAGCAAGTCCATCGCGGAAGTGCTCGGCGCCAACAGTGAGCGCCTCACCATCGATGACTACCTCCTCAAGGACGCGCACCTCATCGTCGGCCGGCTTGCGCACCAGTTTCATCCGTCGGACTGGAACGACGACGCAACGAGGGTGAAACCGCCGGAAGCGGCAGAGTCGGATCCGGAGAACCCTGAGGACACGACGAAGGTCTCGTCCTGATGGCACGGAGCCTCACCGAACCCACCACATCCATCGAGAAGCGGGACCGATGTTCGGACCTCCCTCACCGGCCACGAGTCTTGCTCGGGAAGATGGGGCTCGACGGCCACGACCGTGGCGTCAAACTCATCGCGCGCATCCTCCGCGACAGCGGCGTCCATGTCATCTATTCGGGGCTCTGGCAGACACCCCGCGGACTCGCCATCGGCGCGCGCGACGAGGATGTGGACTGCGTGGCCGCGTCGATGATGAGCAACTCGCACCTCGTCCTCGTGCCAAGGTTGCTTGAGGCGTTGCACGACCTCGGGCGCGGCGACATTCCCGTCAATGTGGGCGGCATCATCCCCCACGAGGATGTCGCGGCGCTTGTGAGTCAGGGCGTTGCGCGTGTCTATCACACGGGAACCGGGATGGACGAGATCATCGAGAGCGTGCGCTCGAGCGTGAAGGCGTACGCACCACTGGCGACCACTGCGCCCCTCGCGGCGAACCTTGCGCGGCTGATGTCGCTTGCCCAGGCGGGACAACTTCCGCCGGGGACAGCGCTCGAACGACCCGCGCGGGTGATCGGCGTGACCGGTGCGCCCGGAGCGGGCAAGAGCACGCTTGTGGCGGCGATGGCCGCCGAAGGCGTGCGCCGAGGTCGACGCATCGCCGTGATCGCCTTCGATCCGATGAGCCCCATCACCGGCGGCGCGCTCCTTGGCGATCGGCTGCGCGTCGACTTCAACGCCGTCGATGAGGGGATTTTTTACCGGAGCCTTGCCATCGTGGGCGAGGACTACCGCCACCTCGACGCGCTCGTTGGGCTCGTCGGCGCGGCGGGGTATGAGACGCTCCTCATCGAGACCGTCGGCGCAGGGCAGAACGATGTCGCGATCCGCACGCATGTGGATCGCACCGCGGTTGTGACTGTGCCGGGAATGGGTGACAGCGTGCAGATGGACAAGGCAGGCATTCTCGAGATCGCGGATCTGTTCGTCGCCAACAAGGCGGATCACGCCGAGGAAGCACGGCACTACCGCGAACTCCTTGATGTGGCCGACGGCCGCGCGATCTTCGAGACCGTCGCCACGCAGGGCAAGGGAATCGTCGAACTCTACGAAGCGCTCATCGAGCGCGCGTGAGGGCTAGACTGCCTCCCCCCGAAAGCACCCCATGAGCGCCACCACACTTCCCCGCAGCACCAATCAAGCCCTCGGCATCGGCCAATTCGCGATCGACTTCATGCAAGCGGGTGACCCGTCGCCGGCGGTACGCGCGCGCACCGTGCTCTTCCATACTGACGCGGCACTCTGCGGTGTCTCAGCGCTCGCGCTCGGAACGAACGCGCCGCGCGTGCTTCGCGAAGAGGCGCTCGGCTACCGCCGCAAGCGTTCGGGCGCGACCGTGTTCGGTTCGCGGCGCCGGATCGCGCCCGAGAAGGCGATCGTCGCCAACTGCGCGGCGGTGCGCGAGTGGGATTCCAACGGGACGAATTTCGGCTTCAATCCGGCACTCAAGCACACGGCCGGCGAGTTTGGCCACAACGACTTCTATGCCGTGCCGGTGGCGGCGGCGCAGGTCGCTGGCCTCGATGGAGCGACGGCCCTCCGCGGCATGATTCTCCTCGACGAGATCCGTGGTCGCCTTGCCGAAGTGTTTAGCCTCAAGACCTACAAGATCGACCATGTCGTGCACGGCGCGATCGCCAGCGCGGCCACCTACGGCGCGATGCTCGGCGCCACCGCTGAAGAGATCGAGTCCGCCATCGGCATGGTGGTCGCGCACTACATCCCCTGGCGCGCCATTCGCGCGGGCAAGCAACTCTCCGACAGCAAGGGCGCGTCCGCGGCCATCAGCACCGAAGTCGCGATCCTCTCGATGGAACGGTCGATGCGCGGATTCCTCGGCCCGCGCGACATCTTTCGCAACCCCGAGAGCATGTTCCGCCAGTTCGAGAAGACACAGGGCGACAGTCCGTTCGATCTTGTGCTCAATTCTTCGGGCGACGACTTCGCGGTCATGGGCATGCACTTCAAGCTCGGCCTCTACGAGCACCAGTCCGCGGGCGCGCTGCAAGGGCTCATCGACCTCATGGTCGCCAACCCCGTGCTCGTCGCCGATCCGGGCACGATCGAGTCCATCCGCATCAGCGCCTACGAGCCGGCGTTCTCGATCATCGGCGACCCTGCCAAGCGCGACCCGCGCACGCGCCAGTCGGCCGACCACTCGATGCTCTACATCGTGTCGACGCTCCTGCGCAAGGCCATCGAGTGGCGTGAGGCGTGCGGCGCCGAGGGTTCCCCCACGACGAGCGACGAGTGGTGGAAGGCCATCATGCTCGCACCGCACGACTATTCCGCAGAGGCCATCGACGACCCGATGACGCGCGAGATCATGCGCAAGATCAATTTTCAGCATGGCGGGGCGGAGTACGACCGGCGCTACCCAGACGGCATCCCGACTTCGATCGTCGTGTCGGCGCGAGGTGCAGGGACCCTCGACAGCGGCCTCGTGATGTACCCCTCGGGCCACGCGCGCAACACGACCGCGGATCTCCCGGGGATCCTCGACGCGAAGTTCCGACTGCTCGGCCGCCTCGCCTGCGAGAAGCCCAAGCGGTTTGTCAGGCAACTCGGAGAGATCGAGTCGGCGTCGGCCAAGGACATGGGATCGATCTACGACCTCGACCTCATCGACCGCGGTCGATTCGAGTAGCCCTCAGCGAACCATTGCGAGTCGGCAGCCACCATGCTCCATGGTGATGTCGATCGATGTGAAGCGAATGCCGGGGATCTGGCGCTTGTCGAGCGAGTAGCGAATCTTCATCCGCGAGATCTGCTGGGGGATCACCTCCGCACCAGCCCAACTGTTTCCCATGCGATTGAGGAACGCGAGAAGCGCCTCGCGATTCGTCTCCGCCCATGACGAGAACGCATCGAGGCCACCCGCACTGTCGTACGCGGCGCGCGCCTCGTCAGCGAGCATCTGCTCGTAGAACGGCTTGAACTCGCGCTGCCTCAAGCTCTCGATGAGGTTCGCGAGCACATGCTCAGGCATCATGGCGCGGTACTCGATGCGGCCACCGCCGTGATCCTTGCGAGGCTCAAACACTTCCGGTTCGGGTGGCTTCGGTGCACCAGGGTGCGCCACATGCACGGCCGACGGGCTCAATGGACCACCGGTCCATCCGGGTGTCGGTGGCTTCGCCTCGACGAACTTGACGGCCGCGCCATCGCCTGCGGTGACCCCCTTCGACGGCAAGTCGTCGACAACGACCACGCGCGTGCCGTCAGCGAGAGTGCGCTCCGACCCGACATCCCCCTCAAGTCCGAGAAAGGCCGCACTGCGCTTGACGTAGACGGTGCGACCCTCGTCGCAGGCGCACACGACGCACAGGAGCGCACTCGCAACTCTCACGATGCGGCTCCGATCACTCCCACGGCGTGTCGCTGACTGGCGGGGACGCCGGTCCGCCAATCGATGTGCCCGGGCCCCGCTGAATCTTCCTCTGGAGCGTCGAGCCGCTGATGCGTCCCGCGCGACTCGCGTCGCTCGAGTGCCGCGCGCGTCATGAGATGGCCGACCGTCAGCAGGTTCTGGGTTTCCCAGCCCTCGGGCGTATCGAAAACCGATCCGAGCGCATACCGCCCCCAGAATGCGAACATGTCCAGGCAATCCGCGAGCTTGGCACCGTGCCGGACGATGCCGACATTGCGCCACATCGCGCTCCTCAAGCTTGAGCGGACATCGGCGAGGTCGAGCTCGCCCGCGACGACCGTTTGCACGCGACTCTCGATGTGCATCGGTACAGGATCTGGGAGCGAGTCTTTCAGCGCTGCGCCCACGCATCGCCGCCCGAACACAAGTCCCTCCAGAAGACTGTTGCTCGCGAGCCGGTTCGCGCCGTGGACTCCGTTGGCCGCGACTTCTCCGCAGGCGTAGAGACCGGTGAGGCTTGTGCGTCCATCAACGTCCGTGCGCACGCCGCCGATGGTGTAGTGCGCCGCCGGATGCACGGGCATGAGGTCGCGTCCGCCATCGATCCCATAACCCGCAAGCATCGACGCGAGCGACGGGAATCGTTCGGCGAACTTCGCACTTCCCAAGTGCCGTGCATCGAGGTGCGCGCAGGGTTCCCCAGAGCCGGCGAGATGCTCAACGATGCCGCGCGTGACCACATCGCGTGGGGCGAGATCTTCCTGCGGATGCCGCCCCGCCATGATTCGCTGGCCGCGGCGATCCACGAGCACCGCACCCTCGCCGCGAACCGCCTCACTGATGAGGTGCCGGGGTGCGCCGGCGATGTAGAGCGATGTCGGGTGGAACTGCATGAACTCGAGGTCGCGCATCCATGCGCCCGCCCGCCATGCCATCGCGAGCGCGTCTCCGGTGGCCACTCGCGGATTGCTTGTCTCTCGGTAGACCTGGCCGGCACCGCCGCCCGCGAGGATCGTCGCGCGCGCCCAGATGATCTGCAGTCCGTAGCGCGGACTCCATGTGACGGCGCCCGTCACCCGACCGCTCGATGTCGAAAGAAGATCGACCCCAAAGCAGCGGTCGAAGAGGCGAATGCCCGGCGTCGCCCGAGCGTGCGCGATCAGCGTGCGCATGAGTTCGCGACCCGTTGCGTCACCGTCGGAGTGGATGATGCGCGCTCTGCCGTGCCCGCCCTCGAGGCCAAGCTGCGGCTGCCCGGCGGCGTTGCGATCAACGCGCATTCCCCATGCGAGGAGTTGCTCGATCTCTGCAGGTCCCTCTTCGACAAGGGTGCGCACGGCACGCGCTTCGCAGAGTCCCGCGCCCGCGCGCAGCGTGTCATCGAAGTGCGACTGCGGCGAGTCGTTCGCGTCGATCGCCGCGGCGATGCCCCCCTGTGCCCAGCTCGAGTTCGAGTGGTCGATGGCTTCCTTGGCGAGCGCGACGACATCGCCGTGTTGCGCGGCCTCAATGGCGGCGCGCAGGCCAGCCACCCCGCTGCCGATGACGAGCGTGTCCGTAAAAATGTGCGGCAGCAGCTGGCTGCGAAACGGAATGAGGTGGCGCCGCAGGTCGAACGGTGTCATGGCGCGGCGCCACTCGAGGGCGGATGTGGCGTGACGAGGTCGGCGATCCAGAGCTGGCTCGATGGAACGGCGCCTCGCTTGCTCGTCCACATCATGCGGCGCCCTGATGGGTCGATGACCGGCAGGACATCGGCGCCGGGCGCGAAGGTGATGCGACTTCGCTCGGGCGGGCCGTCGCTGGCGCCGGTCGACACGGCGAAGATCTCATAATTGTCGTGCCCGATCTCGCTACTCGCATAGAAGAGAACTTCGTCGTCGGGACTCCAGTACGGGGCCCAGTTCACATACTCGTTCGCGGTGAGTTGTCGCTCGTTGCGCGTGAGGGTGATCGAGCCTGAGTCATCGCGGACGACATCGCACACGAACACTTGCAAGAGGCTGTCGCCGTGGCGGTCTGATCGGTAGCAGAGCCGACGTCCCGAGTGCGAGAAGAACGGTCCGCCGTCGTAGCCCGGCATCGCGACGAGTGGCTGCACGCGACCCGATGTCAAGTCCTTCACCGAAATGTCTCCTTGGCCGCTCGCGAGTGAGCAGTAGAGGAGCCAGCGACCGTCGGCCGTCGTCGTGCACTCAGCCGTGTAGGCCGTGCCATCGCCCGCGAGAGTGATCGGCTTCTCAGGCGAACCGTCGCTGCCCGGAGTCGCATCGAGGTCGACGGCCACGACGCGCATCTCGACCGGGAACTGCCACTTGTAGCGGCCGGACGCCCCCTGATATCCGGGAGCTTCTTTGTTCGACGGCGGGGTGATCGTCGACCCGAAGATGACGCGCCGCGGATGGGACGCGTCGAACCAGCCACATGTGTTGGCCGAGCCCGGGAGACTGATCCGACGGATGTTTTCGAGACGGATTGGATTCTGGCGGAGGTCGGCGACGAACATCGAGTAGAAGTCGTCGGGGCTCGCGCCAGCCGTGGGCTGCTCGACGGCCTGAAAAACAATCATGGACGCGTCGGGTGAGAAGTATGCCTCCCCCGCCTTCACGAAGCGATCGGGAAAAGTGAGTTGAACGGGGCTCGTCAGGTTGGCCGACTCTTCGCGAACCCACGGCTCGGGCGGCGTGGTGGGAGATGGCGGCGCGAGCGAGGTCTGGCATCCAGCGAAGGCGAAGCACATGGCGAGCGGGATTCCGGCGACAATGAAGGGGCGATGCATGGCGAACCGACGAGTGTAGAGCGAGGCTTCGGCGTGGTGCACGCGGATGAGTGGATCCTCGTGCTCGACAAGACCGCGGGACTCCTCGCGGTGCCCGGCATTGGCCCGGAGAAATCCGATTGCCTCGTGGCGCGTGCGCAGGCGGACTTCCCCGGAGCTCGAATCGTCCATCGCCTCGACCGCGATACGAGCGGGCTCATCGTGCTCGCGCGTGACGCAGAGAGCCACAGGCACCTGTCGCGGCAGTTCGAGATGCGCGCGGTGTCGAAGCGATACGCGGCGATCGTGGCGGGAATCCCTGAGGAGCCGCGCGGCGTGATCGACCTTCCCATTGCGAAGGACCTCATGCGGCCGCCGCGGCAGCGCATCGACCGCGAGGCCGGGCGAGCCAGTGTCACCGAGTGGGAAGTCGTCGAACGCTTCGCTGATCCAGCGCGCGCGCGGCTCGCACTCATACCGCTCACGGGAAGATCACACCAACTGCGACTGCATCTTCTGGAGATCGGCCATCCGATCCTCGGCGACGACCTCTACGCGCCCGAACCGGTGCGCGCGATGGCACCGCGCCTCTGCCTGCACGCCGACCGACTCTCGTTCACGCATCCATCCACGCGCGAGCGCGTCGAGTTTGTGGCGAGGGCGCCGTTCTAGGGAGGACGCCCCCCGAATCACGCGCGCGCAAACCGTCCCAGCGCCATCAGCGGGAAGTAGAGGCGGTAGAGGTGGTAGCGCAGGTAGAAGACCTGCGGGAACCCGGTGCCGGTGAACTCGAGTTCGCGCCACGAACCTGCAGGATCTCCGTCGGGATTCGCTGATGGGTCGCGCGCCTGCGCCAGAGAGAGCTGCGCGCGCACGAGCCAGTCGATCGCTCGAGAGAGTCCCGGATCGCTGGGCCCATAGACCTCCTGCAGCACCATCGCGGCCCACGCGGTCTGCGAGGCGGTTGATGGCCCCTGCCCCTTGAGCGATGGATCGAGATACGAGTCGGCCGTCTCGCCGAAGGAGCCGTCTTCCTTCTGAATCGAGCGCATCCACGCGCCCGCACGCGCAATCCAGGGCGCGTCGCGCGAAACCCCGCAGCGGATCGGCCCAATCACGCTCTGCCAAGTGCCGTAGATGTAGTTGACTCCCCATCGCCCGAAGAAGCAGCCCTCGGGTTCCTGCCGCGAACGGATGTAGTCGATCGCTCGATCCACCGCCGCGTGCCCAACCCGAAGGCCGTGCCACGCGAGTGACTCGAGGACACGGCCGCTGATGTCCGGGCACGACGGGTCTTGCATCGCGTTGTGATCGGCGAATGGCACGCACTCGAGAATCGGCCGATCGCGCGTCCGATCGAACGCAGCCCAACCGCCGTCGTCGTTCTGCATGGCGAGGATCCACGCCACGCCGCGCCGCGCGGCCGCCTCCGCCTTCGCGCCGCCGGTTCGCATGAGCGCCATCGCGACCATGGCCGTGTCGTCGCAATCGGGATACCACGCATTCTCGTACTCGAAGAACCAACCACCTGTGGGAGCATCCGCGGCGCAGTGCTGCGCCCAGTCGCCGCGAAACGAACACTCCTTCGCCATCAGCCACTCCGCGGCGCGGCGCGCGCGCGCATCGGCGTGATCGATGCCGCAGTCGTTGAGTGCGTACAGCGCGATCCCCGTGTCCCACACCGGCGAGAAGCACGGCTGCAGCCGGATCTTGTCTGCGGCTTCGATGAAGAATGCGTCGAGATCACGCTCCGCCTCGCGGACGCGCTCATCGCTTCGCTCGATGCCAAGCGCGCGCATGACGATCTGGAGGTAAACCATCGGCGGGAAAATCGCACCGAGCCCACTCGTGCGCGCGGGTCGTTCTTGGCTCGCACGGGCCATGATCCACTCGAACGACGCGGCGATGGACGCCTCGCGCCATGGAGTGCCGCCCACGCGATCGTGCCACTTCAGGAGTCGGTCGATCGCGAGGAACACGCCGCGCCAGAAAGGCGAGCCCGCCTTGCGCACCGTGAGTCGCCGACGCTCGCGCTCGCAGACGAACAGCTCATCGATGCCCAGGTGCGAGGGAATGCGACGAGTCGGTCGCCTTGCACTCACGATCGCCAGCGGCAAGATCATCGCCCGGCTCCACGCGCTCACCTTGCCCAGATGGAAGGAGCACCACCTCGGCAAGTGCACAATCTCCGGAGGAATCGACGGAAGCGCGCTCCACGGCACCTGCCCCAAGCACGCGAGGTAGAAGTTCGAAAACGAGTTGCACCGCTCGGCGCCGCCGAGCCGGTGGACCACATCTCGCGCCCGTCGCATGTGCAGCGCGTCGGACCGATCTCCGTAGAGTTTGAGAACGAAGTACGCCTTGACCGTCGCCGAGAGATCCGGCCCCGATCCGGGGTACTGCCCCCAGCTCCCGTCGTCTCGCTGTTGCGACTTCAAGTGCGCCACGATTCGCGGCAGCACCTCGCGGCCATCACGCCCATCGGCCATCGGCGCCGACTCCTGCTCGAGAATCCACTTCATCAAGAGATACTCGGACTGAAGAATGGAGTCGCCTTCGAGTTCCGCACACCAATGGCCATCGGCTCGCTGCAGCGAAGACAACGCCGCGAGGGCCGCATCGCGCGCGCGCGCCGCTCGCTCGGCGAGCGTGGCGTCGCGCACTTCGGCAGACACCATGGTCATCTCAGCGCACCGAGTCCATCGTGACGGCGCGGCGTGCGCGTGCGCAACGCACCACAGCGTCAAGCACTCGTTGCGTTTCGTAGGCGTCGGCGAAGTCCGGCAACGGCACTTCCGGATCGAATCCCGCGAGTGAGCGCACCATGTCGGCGGCCTGACTCACGAACCCGTGCTCGTAGCCGATCAGGTGCGCGGCGGGCCAATAGTTCGCCACATACGGGTGCGACGGATCCGTGCACATGATGCGCGTCCATCCCTGCACCGCGGCTGGCCTGGACTGATCCCAGTACTCAAGCTCGTTCATGCGCTCGAAGTCGAACTTGATCGATCCCAACTCGCCGTTGACCTCGATGGTGTTGCGATTCCTGTTCCCAGTGGCAAGCCGCGTGGATTCGAACGAGGCGACGATCCCGCCCTTCATGCGCGCGAGAAAGAGCACAGCGTCGTCGACCGTGGACTTGGCCATGCGCGCGCGGCGAGAGGGTTTCCCGCGGAGCGCCCCATCGGACCTCGCAACGACCGCCCGTTCCTTCACGAAGGTCTCCTCGATGGCGCCCTCGATGGAAGTGAACTCGGCGCCCGTGACGAATCGCGCCATGTCAATGATGTGAGCATTGAGGTCGCCGTGCGCTCCGGAGCCCGCCTGCGACGCATCGAACCGCCACAGCAGCGGTGTCGATGGACCGCCCCAATCCTGCAGGTACGACGCGCGCACATGGAAGATGCGACCGAGCTTGCCCTCGCGCACCAACCGATGCGCGAGTGCCACGGCCGGCGCCCGCCGGTAGTTGAACCACACGAACGACTGCACGCCCCGCGTGCGCGCCTTCGCGGCGGCGTCGCGCATGGCTCTCGCTTCCTTGAGTGACCTCGCCAGCGGTTTCTCGCACGCGACATGCTTGCCAGCGTTCAGCGCGGCGACGGCGATCTCAGCGTGGGAGTCATTTGGGGTCGCGACATCGATGAGCGTCGCCTCGGGGTCCGCCAGAGTCTGCCGCCAGTTGACGGTAGAACCGCGCCAGCCCCACCTGCGGCCAAACTCATGCGTTGCCGCAGCGTCTCGACCGGCCACCCAGCGCATCGTCACTGGCCGCGGCAAGTCGAAGAACTTCGGCGCGTTCGCCCATGCGATCGAGTGGGCGCGACCCATGAACTTCGTCCCAACGAGCGCGACCCCGACGCCGCGAGGATCGATCCGCTTGGGCACTCGCGTGCGCTTCATCGTCGTATCCTAACCAGACCCGAGGACACACCATGATGCCACACGACGCCATCGACCCTTCCCGTTCCGTCTCCACGCACGACGCACTGTTCGCGCGACTCGATCGCGTCGAGCGCGAGTCGGCCTCGGCGATGCGCCACGCACGACGATGGCGCACGGGCGCGCTCGTGATGGCTGGAGCGTCCGTCGCCTTCGCCACGCTCGCTGCCACTCAGTCGGCACGCACGCCGGATGTGATCCGAGCGCGACGATTCGAGGTCGTCGATCAGAACGACAAGATCATCTTCCTTGCTGGCATCGGCCAAAACGGCGGGCAAATCGACATCTGGGGCAATGGCGGCACGAATGTGTTGCGGCTCGGTGCCAATGCCGACGGCGGCGACCTTGTGGTGTGGAATGCGAAGGGACAGGGCGTGGCCGCGATGTACGCGACATCGAGTGGCGGCCGCGTCGAGGCCACGATGCCCGAAGGAAGCGCGATGCTGCGCGCCGAGGGCTCGAGTCCATCGGTCATCATCAGCGACGCGAGCGACCGTCCACGCTTCGTGGCCACCATGGCCGGCGAAACCGCCGGAATCAGCGTGCGCCATTCGGGCGGGCAGGAACTCGTCGCGCTCGGGGCGAGTGCTGGATCGGGCGGAATCGTGCGGGTGTCAGAGCCTGACGGCACGCTCGCCGCGCAGATGCTCGCCTACGACACCGGTGGCGTCGTCGAGTGCGCGTCTCGCTCGGGCGGACGGGCAGCGTCACTCGGAAGCGGCACCGAAGGAGCCGGCGGCACACTTTCGCTCTTTGCCCCCGACGGCAGCGAGGCGCTCTCGGCGCAGGCGCGTACCGATGCCGGCGCGCGGCTCTCGCTCCTGGGAACCAACGGACAACCAGTCGCCATTGTCGAGACCGGCGCGACCAATGCGGGCCTCTTCTCGCTTGTCAGCGACGGCAAGCGCATCGCCGGTCTGGGTGCCTCCGCTAGGGGTGGCCTCCTGAATCTCTGCGGTCCCGACGGCAAGGCGCTCGTCGCCGCAGGCGCGGCCAGCGACGCCGACGGTGGCGCGATCAGCGTGCGAAGCGGCAACGGCGGGCAGATTGTGCGGCTCGGGATCGACCGAGTGGGCGGCGGCGAGGTCGCCGTCTACGACGGTCCGGGCGCGCGCAAGCGCGTCCTCAACGCGTCGAGCGCGCAGCCGTAGCGCCCGGGTGCGCTCGCTGCGATCTCGGGAAGAAACGGTGAGTCTGACTCGCCATTGTTTCCCGAGAACGCGTGGTTCGCGCGTCGCGGTGGGCGGTTCAAACGCCCGAGAGCGCGAAGGTCGCGCCACTCTCGACATAGAAATTGACGAGATCGCCTGTGGCGAAGTCGCTCGCGCACTGCCCGGGGGGAACATCAATACGCATGGGCACGACCGCATGAACGATCGCCGTGTTGTTGACGGTGTCGGTCGCGAGGACTCGGCCCTGCACAATTCTTGGCGTCCCCTCGATGGGCTCGATGAATGTCCCCCCCGCTGCGGCGCGGTGCATCTTGAGTGCCTTGGCGCGGATGCGACCCTCGAGGGGGCGTCCCACCGTGGCGTTCGCGGCGCTGCCGCCGCTCGCATCAACGAGGTCGATCCGGTAGTTCGTCCGCGCGACGGAAACGCGGACGCGCCCGTCACGCGCCTTCTCGATCACAACGCGGGCGATGTCGCTGGGGGCGTTCGTCATGGGGGCACGAGCCTACCGCGCGTGCCCTCAGTGGTCGACGCGCCGTCCAAGGATCGGTGCAAGTGTCGTGACCTGCGCGTCAACCGCTGCGCGCGTTCGCGACTCAAGATTGAGTCGAAGCAGCGGCTCCGTGTTGCTCATGCGGACATTGCACCACCACGAGCCTGCATCGAGGCTGACGCCGTCGAGTTCGGTGCAGGTCGCGTTCGGGTACGCGCGCCGCAAACTGGCGATCGCACCCTCCTTGTCCTCGCACTCAAAGTTGATCTCCCCCGACTGCTCGTAGCGGCGAAAGGGCGCGAGGATTTCGGAGAGCGGCCGCTTCGCCCGCGCGAGCAGGCTCGCCACAGCGGCGAAGGTTCGCAGTCCCGAGTCGGTGTTGAACATGTCCGCGAAGTAGAAGTGACCCGAGAGTTCGCCGCCAATGGGTGCGGCGGTGTCGGCGAGCACCTGCTTCATGAAGACATGACCGACGCGGCTTTCGACCGGTACCCCGCCAGCTTCGGTGATGGCCTCGCGCACACTCCGCGAGGATCGCAGGTCGTAGACGATCGCGGCACCAGGCTGCCCCTTGAGCGCCTCCGTGGCAAGCGCCGCCAGCAGAATGTCACATCCCACGGTCCCACCATGCTCGTCAAGGACGATGCAGCGATCCGCATCGCCGTCGAAGCAGACCCCGAAGTCGTGCCGTGCACGCCGAAGTTCTTCGCGCACCGTCGCGAGGTTCGCCTCGACCAGCGGATTGGGTTCGTGCACGAATGTCCCCGTGGAGTTGTCGAAGTTGAAGGCCGTCGTCTTGATCCCAGCGACCTCGCCAAACACCTTCGGAAATGCGGTCCCGGCCATGCCATTACTCGCATCCACGACAGCACTGAGGTGGCGCGATCCGTCGAGGACGCTCGCCTCCATCCGGCACAGCAGGTGATCGCGGTACTCGCGCCAGAGGTCTGCCGACTCTTCGCGGCCGGCGCGTGAGTCAACGCCTTCTTCGATGGCCTCTTCCGCGAACGAGCGAATCACTTCGAGCCCGCTGCCCGAACCCACCGGCTTCGCCTTCACTCGACTCACCTTGAAGCCGTTGTAGTGAGCCGGATTGTGGCTCGCCGTCACCTGCACGCCTCCGGCGCATTGCAAGTGATTGATCGCGAAGTACACCATCGGCGTGTCGACGAGTCCCACATCCACGACGGTCGCGCCAAAATCTCGCATCCCGCGCTTGAGGGCCTGCGTCAGGGATGGCGAACTCTTGCGCATGTCGCGCCCCACAACGATGTCGCGCATACTCGGGCGATCGTGGCCTTCGTCGGCCGCGCGCCCAAGGAGGTAGCGCGCGGTCGCGTAGCCGACTTTCCACGCCACCCGTTCATCGAGCGGCTCCGGATAGGTCGCGCGAATGTCGTACGCCTTGAAAACCTTTCCCAGCATGGGTCGGAATGGTAGTTGCACGGCGACGCCGTTCTGCGCTACTCTTCCCGGCTCGCCTTTGGGCACCCATCCGTCGTGGATGACCCCTCGGGCGGGCCTCTTGCACCTCGGTGGGTGCAAGTCGGCGCGACTTCATCGTTCGCACCAGAAGCGCCCTGTTCGAGCGCGCGGAGCCCTTCGGGGCCCCCACCGTCCGCATGCTCGGGTGTCGCTGTTCGCAAGGAATCCCCCCACCATGTCTCTCGTCAACGAACTCATTGAAGCCGGTATCCACTTCGGCCAACGCCGTTCCAGTTGGAACCCGAAGATGGCGCCCTACATCCAGGGCATCAAGAATCAGATCCACATCATCGATATCCGGGAGACCATCAAGGGCCTCCTCCTCGCCAAGAAGTTCATCGCCAAGACGGTCAGCGAAGGCGGCGATGTGCTCTTCGTGGGCACCAAGCGACAGGCCCGAGGGTCCATCGAGGCCCACTGCACCGCCTGCGGCATGCCGTACATCACGGAGCGCTGGCTCGGCGGCCTTCTGACGAACTTCCGCACCGTGCGCGACCGACTCAAGCGCCTCGAGGAACTCGAGGGCCTCGTGCAAGGCGGCGGCATGAAGAGCTACTCCAAGAAGATGGAGTCGCAACTCACCCGCGAACTGAAGAAGATCCACCGCAATCTCAACGGCGTGCGCAGCATGTCGAAGTTGCCTGCGGCGCTCGTTGTGGTCGATGTCACGCGCGAAATGAACGCGGTGCGCGAGGCGAAGAACCTCGGCATCCCGACGATTTGCCTCATCGATACCGACGGCGATCCCGACTTCTCCGACATTCCGATTCCTGGCAACGACGACTCGATGCGATCCATCGACCTCGTGCTCAGGGAACTCGCCGCGGCCGTCACCGATGGCAAGACCACTCGGCAGACTTCGGCGCCGGGCGCGGGCGAGCAGGCTGACGACGCGACGCCGGAGGCGCCGCGACGACGAAGCGTGCGCAGTCGGTTCCGCGTCGATGAGGGTCCGTCCGGACTTGAGGCCAGCGACGCTGTCGCGGTGGCCCCGACCACGGCGATCGATGCACCGCCTTCTCCGGCCTGATTCACGAAGGAGCATCCATGAGCACTGCAAACATTGACGCCAAGTTGGTGATGGCCTTGCGCAATCGCACGGGCCTCGGTTTCGGGGATTGTCGAAGCGCGCTCGCCGAAACAGGCGCTGACCTTGAGAAGGCCGAAGCGCTCCTTCGCGAGAAGCTCAAGGGCAAGATGGACACGCGCACCGACCGAACCGCTGGCGAGGGCTGCATCGCCATGGCCATCAAGGGTCATGGTGGCGTGATCATCGAAGTGCGCGCCGAGACGGACTTCACTGCCAAGAACGAAGAGTTCCGGGCGATGGCGACCGAGTTGGCGGGAATGGCACTCGCTGGCACCGCCGGCGAGGTCGCGATGAGCGCGCCGATGACCACCCTCTTGGATGGCGTCCGCATCAAGACGGGCGAGAACATCTCGTTCGCCAAGGGCACCCACCTCAGTGGCGGGAACTTCGCCAAGTATCTCCATCACGACGGCAAGCTCGGCGTGCTGCTCCAGTACGAGGGTGCCATGCCCGAGGAACTGGCCGTGGGCATCTGCCAGCATGTGGCGGCCGCTGTCCCGGCGCCGATGGCGGTCGACGAGCACGGCCTCGCAGCGGACCTTGTCGCCGCCAAGCGCGAGGAAGCCAAGAAGGAAGCCGCCGACTCGGGTAAAGCCGCCAATCTCATCGACAAGATCGCTGAGGGGAAGCTCCGCAAGTTCTTTGAGGAGACGACCCTCCTTGGTCAGAAGTATGTCCGCGACGACAAGGTCGCCGTCGGCAAACTCCTGCCTCAGGGCGTCAAGATTCTGGCTTTCGTGCGCATGCGCGTGGGCGCCTGAGCGACGACGGGCGTTTCATCGATCCCAAGAACGCGCGGCCTCAACCGCGCGTTTTTTCTTGGCGGCGCTGTCCGCGTGCCGATCTCGAAGGCGATGGTCTGTCTCGCCCTCGCCGTTGCCGCGCCCTTGGCGCTGGCCGTCCCTGCTGCCCGACCGAGCGACCTCGCACCCAGCGTTCGCGCCGAGATTGCTGCGCTCGGACTCTCGAAGGCGCGGGTGGCCGTCTCGATTCGAGATGTCGCCACGGGGAGAGTCGTCATCAGTTCGCTCGGGTCGGAGCCGATGGTTCCCGCAAGCAACATGAAGTTGCTCACGACCGGAGCGGTGCTGCAAGGACTTGGCCCAAACTTCGCGTTCCAGACGAAGCTCCTCCACGACGGTGACCGACTCATCATCGTCGGCGACGGCGATCCGGCGCTGGGTGATCCTGAACTTCTCGCGCAGTCGAGCTTCGTGGATGGCGAGGGCAAGACGCACACCGGGATGACCATTGAGCACCTCCTCGACTGCTGGGTGCGCGCCGTCACGGCCGCCGGGATCAACAGGATCGCCGAAGTCGTCGTCGACGACCGCATCCTCGCGCGCGAGGGGCCGCACCCCTCGTGGCCGAAGGACCAACTCGACGAGGCGTACTGCGCGCCGCCGTCTGGAGTGAACTTCCATGGCAACGCACTCCTTGTCAGCGTCGCGCCCGCCCCAGGAGGTGCGCCGACAATCACTCGTCTCTCCCCCGCCGCCCCGTGGCTCACCATCACCAACAAGGGCACGAGTCGGCAAGGGAAGGGCGACCGCAACACGATGTGGATCGCGCGATCGCCTGAGACTGGTGGCCTCACGCTCTACGGCAATGTGAAGACAGCGCCCGAATCGCCGATCACCGTTGGACTCGGCGACCCCGGGCTCTTCATGGGGCAGTGCCTCTCGGACCGCCTTCGCCGCCGGGGCATCGCGGTCGGATCGACGAGGATGGCGCGCATGGACGAGGGTTCGCCAAGCGGCGATGTCATCGGTCCGGTTCTCCGAACGCCGCTTTCGACCGTCATCACGAAGTGCAATGTCGAGAGCGAAAATCTCTACGCGGAAGCGCTCCTCAAGCGACTCGGCGCGCTCGTGACGGGTCGCGCTGGATCATGGTCGAATGGTGCCGCTACCGTCGCGCAGGCCGTCAAGGCGCGCATCGGTTCGGCGACCGGATTCGCGGTGTCCGACGGCTCAGGCTTGTCGCGTGACAATCGCGTCACCGCGGACGGGATGACCGCATGGATCGCCTCGCTCGCGAGTGATTCGACGCTGAGCGCGCAGTTCCTCGCCAGCCTTGCCGTCGCCGGCAGGTCAGGGACGGTCGCCAAGCGCATGAAGGACATCAACCCCGCCGAGGCGATCGTCCAGTGCAAGACCGGCTACATCGACAAGGTCAGCTGCCTCAGCGGCGTGGTCACCAGCGGCGACGGCACGCGCTACGCGTTCAGCGTGCTCGGGAACAACCTCTCCGAGAAGGACGCGGTCGGCAAACTCAAACGACTGCAAGATCGCATCGCGAAACTCATTGCGCAGTCCATCGGCACCACGACGCGCAGCGCAATCGGCGGCTGATCGCCACCGAGCGCGGACGATCAGTAGTTCGGCGTCCAGTCCGGCGAACACTCGCCCCACCCGCTCAAGAGCGCGGCAAGATCATTGCCATCAACCGTGCCGTCGTTGTTCATGTCTGCGCCTCCTGCGCCCGGACTTGAGCCCCATGCGGCAAGCAGCGTCGCAAGATCCTGACCCCCAGTGCTCCAGTCGCGATTGAGATCGCTCGGGCACGAGTTCGCGTGGATGGCGATAGCGTGGAAGGTGCCGATAGACAGGAGTGTTGGCCTTAGAGGGTTGCCCGGTGTGAGCAGTGGCAACCTCGAGACATCCTCTCCCCAACTCACAACGACGCCGTCAGACCGGATTGCGGCACCTACCCGGAGGCCCGCCTCGACCGCCACACAGGGTCCAAGATCGGGCGGCACTGTGGACTGGCCCCATGCATTCGACCCGAACGCGATCACGCTTCCATCCGCCTTGAGGGCAACGGTGTTCCCGTTCCAGTTGTCACCACCGGCCGCGATCTGCACGCACCCGTTCAATCCAGCGGGCACGCCGGGTGAGTGCGCCCCCCACACGACCACGCTGCCATCAGGCTTCAGGGCCGAGGAATGCACCTTCCCTGCGTCGATCGCTGTGCAGGCACCGAGTGTGGCAGGGACTGCTCGTTGCCCGTACCCATTGGACCCCCAACCCACGACTGTGCCATCCGTTCGCATGGCGAGCGAGTGCCAGCCGCCGGCAGAAATCTTCGCGCATGGTCCGAGGTTTGCCGGAATGTCCGGAATCCCTTCGAACTGGTTTCCCCAAGTGAACACCTCTCCGGCCGAGGTCAAGGCAAGGCTGTGGAACTCTCCCGCCGAGACCTGAATGCAGGGTCCAAGATCGGCTGGCACGACTTCCTGTCCCATCTGATTGGAGGGGGCGGAGTCGCGACCCCACCCGAACACCGTGCCGTCCTCATCGAGTGCAAGCGTGTGAAACCACCCTGCTGAAACCGCACGGCACAGTCCCATCTCGGGCGGAGGCGTCGTGAGATGTGCGCCGTCGTATCCCCAGAGCAGCACTGTTCCATCCGACCGAACGACCCCGGCATTGTTTGGTCCTGAGCAGAGAGTGGCGCCAGCGACACTTGCGGTCGGAGCTCCGGGGATCCCCGGGGGCCCGGCCGTCCCCCAACTCGTATACATGCCCGTAGAACGAATCGCTCGGCAAACGAAGTACTCCGCGTCAATCTCGCTGCAGGGACCGAGATTCGTCGGCATCGCCGGAAGGTAATCCCAGGATCCCCAACCCACGACCGTGCCGTCCGCCTGCAGCGCGAGAGCGTAGCTATAGCCAGCCGCGACATCGAGGCAAACGCCAAGGTTGGCTGGCGGAGGGGAGGAAGGATTCCCAACTTGGAGCACCTTCCCATCAGTTTGGAGGGCGACGATCAGGTTTACCCCTGCTGCCGCCCGAACACACGGGGGGTGTACTGAAGGTACCACTTGCGACCCGGATGACGTTCCCCAGCGGACCAGCGACCCATCCGTTCGGATCGCGACATTGTTGAATGCTTGGGCGTCCACGCGGACACAGGATCCGATGTCGGTTGGGACTGTCGTGACTCCATAGATGTTCGATCCCCATGCGACAACGGTTCCGGACGCTTGAATCGCGACGATGTGGGTCCAGCCCGCCGCGACATCGATGCATACCCCGAGGTCGGGTGGGATGACGAGCGGTTGGGCGTAGAGCGTGCCCCACCCGATGACACTGCCATCAGTCTTCATGGCCACCGAGCACTCGTTGCCAAGCACAAGCCGTGCCACGCCCGACAGGCTGGACGGAGCCAGCGAGAGCTGTCCCCCGTTGGAGCCCCACACCACGACTGGACCAGCGGGTGACTGTCCGAAGCAGACTGCTGAGATCGCGAAGCTGACGCCCACGACGACAGTACCTCTGGACGGATTGAGTGGCTGTGCTCTTGGAATCATGCGCGCCTCCATCACTGCCCCGCGATCGCCTGTGCGATGATTGTCGCAGAGCATGAAAGTATTAGAGCGTGATCTGGATCCAATGAGGCCGCGTGGTCACCGAATTCAGAAAAGTCCTGAAATCCGAGGAACTGCACGGCATCGCTGTAGGGCAGAGGGGGCGTTTTCGCCCAGTAATCGCCGCATATGTCCTCGATGAGAGCGGGTCGGCCA
>SYGQ01000173.1 GCA_005799475.1 Planctomycetia bacterium
CAAGAATAGAGGGGTAGCCTCCAAGCATGCGCGTGCGAGTCGAAGCCCGAGGCGTGTGGACCGGCGATCCTGAGACTCCGTGGGCGTCGCACGCCGAACTCGCCGACGGCCTTTTCGCCGCGGACTCTGGGGACCCGAGCGCCGCGCTGCCACTTGGCGACTTCTGGGTCTTGCCCGGACTCATCGACTCGCATTTGCATCTCCTGATGGGAGGACTCTCGCTCGCGCGACTTGACCTCTCAGGGGTCTCGACGCGCGCCGAGTTCGAGGCAGCGATCAGCGAACGAGCCTCCAGTCTGCCTTCGGGCGCGTGGCTTGAGGCATTCGGCTGGGACGAGCGACGCCTCGGTGGCGTGCGGCCTGATGCGAGTTGGCTCCGCATGGCAGGAAATCGCTGCGCCGTCGCGTGGCGCTGCGATCAGCATGTGGCGCTCGCGAATGAACGGGCGATGGCGGGCGTTGATCTCTCGGCGCAGGTCCCCGGCGGAGTGATCGAACGCGCGCCCAACGGCACACCGACTGGGATCTTCATCGAGCAAGCCGCATGGCGTGTCCTCATGCCGTCCATCCCTGCTCCGAGCAGCAACGCGAAACAACGCGCGCTCCACGCGGCGGCTCGGCATCTAGCCGCGCTCGGGGTGACGAGTTGCGGCGCGATGGAGTATCTCGCGGATCTTGAGGAAACCCTCGCGCCGCTCGCGCACCGAGGGACCATGCCCCTTCGCGTCTTCGCCACCATCCTCGACCGGGATCGACCGTTGCCCTTCACGAGGGCGCGCGCGCTTCCTACGACCGCAACCTTTCGCACCATCGGCTTCAAGTCGTTTGCCGACGGCACCCTCGGCTCCTCGACGGCGGCGATGAAGTCGCACTTTGAAGACAGCGCAGGCTCGGGCGAACTCGTTGAGCACGCACGCGAGGGCACCCTCAGCGCATGGATGGCCGAGGTCCTCGCCGCGGGGTTCTCGCCGAGCGTCCACGCCATCGGCGACCGCGCGCTCGACGAGGTCCTTCGCGCGGCGCAGTCTGTCGACCACGACCATCGCACACGGTTCGAGCACGCTCAGACCGTCGATCCCGCGTCGCTCGCACACTTCGCCGGGCGCACGCTCAGCATGCAGCCATTCCACAAGGCGACCGATGCCCCGCTCGTGGCGCGCCGACTCGGCGTAGCGCGCGAAGACCGAGTCTTTCGCTTCCGTGAGTTCGTCCGTCATGGCGCGGCACTCGCATTCGGCTCCGACTGGCCCATCTCGAGCGCCGACCCAATCCAAGGGATGCGCACGGCGATCACCGGCGCGGCCCTCGACGGGCGCACCTACTGGACCTCGCAGAATCTCACGCCTCATGAAGCGATCGCCGCCTACACGACCGGTGCCGCCGCGTGCTTGTCCTCCGCGTCGCATGTCGGCCGCATCGCACCCGGATTTCACGCCGACTTCGTCGCGCTCGACCGGGATCCACTCTCATGTGATTGGCTCGATGCGCCCCCCAAGGTTGTGCTGACCGCCATCAGCGGCCGCGTGATCTATGACGCCATCGGCGCGACGACCGACAGCACTTCGACAACGCGCTGAACGCCCCACGCGGTCAGCGTTTGGATCTTCTCCAGCCCAGCCGTGGCAAGATCCGTCGAGAAGATCGCCACGAACAGCACGAGCAACCCGAACTGCTGCACCCCGGGCTTCGAATAGAAGCGCCACGCGCCATCGGAGAGTCCCGACAGGATCGCGGCGCCATCCAAGGGCGGCAAGGGCATCAAGTTGAAGAGCATCAGGTAGAGGTTGAGCCACGCACCGGAGATCAAGAACACTCGGAGATTGAACGCGAGCGGCTCGGTGTGCGGCCCGAAGCGGATGACGATCCCACACACCACGATGCACAAGAGAGCGAGCAGCAGATTGACCGCCGGGCCCGCTGCCGCAACGATCGACCATCCCCGCCGACCGTGGCGGAACCTCGACGGACTCACCGGCATCATGCCCCACGCGATCCCAAAGATCAGGAACACGATGAGGCTCACCCATCCCATGTGGACCAGCGGATTCAGCGTCATGTGGCCCGAGTCGCGCGGCGTCGTGTCGCCTTCCCACAGCGCCGCAACACCGTGGCCGAGTTCGTGCAGCACAATCGACCCGATAACCCACACGATCCAGCTCATGAGCACTACTCGCTCGCCTTGCTGCCAAAGGTCGGCGATCCACCACCCAGTCATCGCGTTGGCTCCATGAGGTCTTGGAGCGTAGCGGGATTTCTGCTATTGTCCGGCGCTCGCAACCAGCCCCCTCAAGGCGCGCCGCACGGCCGAGGTCACGACCCCCGGCTCCACGGCGCGACCGAGCGACACTGTTCACGCGAACAGCCAGCCGCTCGAAGGAGGCATGACCCATGGGAGTCCCCCGATGGTCGTCCTTCGACTCAAACGATACGGTCGCACACACTCGCCGTTCTATCGCCTCGCCGCCGCCGACAGGCGTTCGCCAACTGACGGCCGCGTCATCGAAGAACTCGGCTGGTTCAGCCCCACCGCCCCAGAAGGCAAGCAGTGGAAGCTCAATGCCGAACGCGTGACGCACTGGCTCTCCGTCGGAGCGCAGCCTTCTGAAACCGTCGTCTCACTTCTCCATCGCGCGCAGATCGCCAATACGGTCGGCACGAAGGGTCGTGCGTCCATGTCGGCCGTCCACGCCAAGGCACGCCGCAACGCGCCGAAGAAGCCAGCCCCAGCCGCGACCGAAGCGAAGGCGTCATAGGCGAGACTCGTCAACACCATGCCGCTGCGCATCGACATCCTCACGCTCTTCCCTGAGGCGTTCCCCGCCATGCTCTCATCGAGCATCGTCGGGCGAGCGATTTCGCAGGGACTCGTCGAGGTGTTCGTGCACGACATCCGCGCGTGGGCGACTGGCGGACACCGCAAGGTGGACGACCGGCCCTTCGGCGGCGGTCCAGGCATGGTGTTCATGTGCGAGCCGTTGACGGCGGCCGTTGAGGCTGTCGAAGCCATGGATCCGCGGCAATCGTTGCGGATCCTTCTCTCGCCCTCGGGCATCCCCTTCACACAGTCGCACGCACGGGCGAATGCCAACGCATCGCGGCTCCTGCTCATCTGCGGCCACTACGAGGGGATCGATGAGCGCGCGATCGAAGAGCTCGCGCTCCAGGAGTTTTCCATCGGAGACTTCGTGCTCTCCGGCGGCGAGATTCCGGCACTGGCCATCGTTGACGCCGTCACGCGACTCATCCCAGGCGCGCTCGGCCACCAAGAATCGGCCGCACAGGATTCGTTTTCCATCGCGGGCCCGTCCGGGGAACTTCTCCTCGACTGCCCGCACTACACACGGCCGCGCGAGTGGCGCGGCCGCACCGTTCCCGATGTCCTCCTCTCTGGCGACCACGAGGCGATTGCCGCGTGGCGTCGGGAGGAATCTATTCAACGGACGCACCAGCGGCGTCCCGACCTTGCCAGCGAGGCCCTTCCCGGGCCTCCATCTCACGAGAGGAATCCGTCATGAACAAGTCCGCCATCATGGACAGCGTCGAGTCCAAGCACCTGAAGCCTGCGACCGACATTCCAACCCTGCACATCGGCGACACCGTCGATGTCCACTACCGAATCATCGAAGGCGACAAGGAGCGCGTGCAGGTGTTCCAAGGCGTGCTGATCTCTGAGAAGGGCCGCGGCATCAACCGCGTGGTGACCGTGCGCCGCATCGTTGCCAACGAAGGCGTCGAGCGCATCTTTCCCTTGCACTCTCCGCGCGTGGCCAAGATCGAAGTGATCCGTCACGCCGAAGTGCGCAGAGGCAAGCTCTATTACCTGCGCGGACTCACCGGCAAGGCCCGACGCCTGCGTGAAGACCGTGGCGAAGGTTCCAGCACGACCAAGTGACGCGTCCGGCGTCGTTCTCGCTTCCCAATCCGCGCGTGGTGATCGACGATCACTGCGCGCGGTTTCGTTTCGTCAAGGGGAACCCTCTCGACAACGCGGCGTTTTTGCCGAAGTTCACGCGCGCGCTTGAGGCGTGCGATCCGGGCACGCCTACCACGCTCCTCCTCTATAGCGGCACGCTCGGCGCGAGCGCGTTCGAGCCAGACATCCGCATCTGGATGGCGCCGGGTCGGACCGCC
>SYGQ01000174.1 GCA_005799475.1 Planctomycetia bacterium
ACCGCTGACTCGGTGACGAGGCAGGCAAGGCAAACCCCACCGCGTGCAAGCGCAAACAGCCCTCCGGCGGATTCTCCGCCACCTGCGGTCCGCAGGATGAGGGCGGGTAGCGTGCTTCGAGGCCATCGGCAACGGTGGTCCTGAGAGAAATGGCCGTCACCCGCAAGGGCACAGAATTCGGCTTACGACCACTGCGTTGGGCGGGTCCGCAAGGACCCGCCCCTTTTTCCTTTCGTACCGGGGATGTGCTGTTTCGATCGTGGGTATTGAGTTGCTCCGGTCGATCGCTAAGATCGGACACTCTCATGAGCCACTCGCCCAAGCCCCACAGCCTGCAGTCCTACTCGCTGCTCGTCTACCGAAAGGCGGTGCACCCTGACTTCTTTGCCATCGAAAGTCGGAAGCGGATTGAAAATGGCGCCATCGAGGCCGAGGCATGGATCACCAAGGGCGGTCACGCCGTCAGATTCCAATTCGGCGACACCTGTGTGGTTGAAGTGATCACGGATCAGCCGCAGGGCTTGCCCGAGCGGGGGCTCACCACCAACATGATCTGCGCCGGGGAGCATGATCACGAAGAATCGGTGACCGAGTCACTCCAGTTCATGACGACCGTCCAGACTGAAACGCTCGCTGAGCACCTCTATCTCGGGACCTACAAGGAGATGCTCACGCACGGGCGCGACAACGAGTCGCTCACAGTGGTCTGGGGAGACCCATTGACGCAGAAGCCGAACCTCTCAGTGGTTGACCTTCAGCGGTACAAGTCGGAGATCCACGCGCAGAGCTGGCACCTTCGCAGCGACTGCGGACTCGTCCTGAGGACGCAGTCGATGTTCCAACTCAACGAGCAGCCCAAGCGAAGCGATGTCAAGAAGCCGCACTGAGGCGGCTCGTCGACTCGTCGAGACTGACATCCTCCTCGGGACGACAGACATCCCGTTGGTGCTCGGCACGCGTGCCGAGAAAGCGGGGGAGGTGTCCCCTGGGCCTGCGCCCTTGTCTTCGCCCGAAGGAGGTGACCGCGAGGCGCGACTGGCGCAGTTGCGCGATCGTCACGACGCAGAGTGCCCGCATTGCACTTCGGCACGCGCGCACACGAAGACCGTGTTTGGAGAAGGGAGTGCGCACGCGAAAGTGTTTTTCGTCGGCGAGGCGCCTGGGGAGACCGAAGACCAGCTCGGGCGTCCGTTCGTCGGCCGCGCGGGTCAGAAACTCGACGAGATGATCAAGGCGATGGGCTACCGACGGGAGGACTGCTACATCGCCAATGTGCTCAAGAGCCGCCCGCCGAACAACCGGACGCCGCTTCCAGCCGAGATCGCGCAGTGCGGCCCCTATCTCGTCGAGCAGATCTTGATCATTCGCCCCATGGTCCTCGTGCCACTTGGCGGTCCCGCAACGCAGCTCCTTCTCAAGGTCGAGACCGGCATCACGAAACTCCGTGGGCACTGGACACACTGGGTGCCTCCGGATGGATCCGGCATCGCACCCATCCCAGTGATGCCAACCTTCCATCCGGCGTACCTGTTGCGCAACTACACACAGCAGACGCGCAGCGAGGTCTGGAGCGATCTCAAGGCTGTCGTTGAGCGCGTACGAAGCGGCTGAGCGGTCTCCCAGTGGATCGAGCGCCAGAGTCGGGAGAGAACTCGTCGGGTTCAAGAGGCAAGCGGGGAACCAACACAACGGAGAGCGCGTATGTCGAAGCGGAGGAACGGAAACTGGATGGGAATCCAGATCACTGAGCACCGGGCGAAGGAACTCGCTGCTCACCAAGACCCCCACGAGGAGCCTGTCGCGGCCTAGTGCTAGCGGCGGGCTCTTTTTTCAACGCTCCTTTGCTGAGTCGAGGACGATCGTCACCGGACCGTCGTTGAGTAGTTCGACCCGCATGGACGCGCCGAACTGGCCGCGTGCAACCGTGATGCTGGAAGCCTCGAGGATGGATGCGACCTGATCGCAGCGCTGCGCCGCGATCGCGGGCGCTTCGGCCTGCTCGAAGCCAGGTCGGTTGCCTCGGCTCGTGTCAGCGAGCAGCGTGAACTGGCTCACGAGCAGCACCGCACCGCCGCACTGGCGCACATCGAGATTCATCTTGCCCTGATCGTCTTCGAAGATCCGAAGCGCCGCGATCTTCCGAGCCATCCATGCCGCGCTCTCCTCCGAGTCGCCCTTGGCGACGCCAAGAAGGACAAGAAGACCCAACCCAATCTCTCCCACTCGGATCCCTTCGACATCAACGCTAGCGCGCGAGACCCGCTGGATCACAGCAATCATGGAACGACCGCGATCAGTCGATGCGCACGAGCCCCATCGCCGCACAGGAGACGAGGGCGTGCCCCTGCGGGTCAAGCTCGGCCGGGCTCTGGGCGTACTCAATCAGTTCGGGAAGGGAGCCCGTCACGAGCTTGGCCGCCGTCATGTTCCCCACGCTGCACCAGCGCTGCGAGTTCTGATCGGCTCCGATCTTTGTGAGGAACGAGTCCATGTTCCCCTCGAGGTAGGTCGAAAGAAGCGCACGGTCGTACCGCTCGACATCCTTCCTGATCTGCGGACCCACCGGCGTCTGATCACCGAACTGGGGCCCCACATGGCTGAGATCGGCGCTGGCGACGACGAGCGTGCGCCCGGGTGCCTTGGCGAGTGCATCGCGCAGCGCGGGAACGAATTCGTCGAAACTCACTCGTGCGCCGTCGTCAGCGATCATGGGTCGCAAGGGGCTCGGCACAAGCGCCGCCACCACCGGCACCCTTCCAAAGAGAGTGTGAAGCCACGGCAAGTGGATGCCAATCGAGTGCTCCGCAAGGAGGTCGATTTCGTCTTTGAAGAGCCGCTCACCGAGTTGCTTCTCGAGCATGTCCACCACGCCTGAGTCTGCCGCGAACGGTCCCCACGGGCTGTCGAATCCGTGCGAAGTCATCACGATGCCATCGCCGATACCAAAATGATTGGTGCCCAGCACCACAACGCGATCGGGGCGCGCGGCCTTCACGAACGCCTTGTAAGCGGTGGCGTAGGTCTTCCCGCCTCGTGTGTAGTCAAGGTGAGGAGCGACGATGCCGAGGAGCTCGCCCTCAAGTTCTGGATCCTCCGCTTCGTCGAGGAGTTTTTGGATGGTGCTCGTTGCCTCGTCGGCCGTTTCTCCCGCCGCCGTGGAAGCGCCCTTGGGAAACGCACGGTGGGCGCGGACCCTATCGAGTGCCGCCTTCTCGAGTCGCTCGGCGTTTGGGCCCCACAGGAGACCTGCGTCGTCGAGCGCCGTCACCAGTTGGACGAGAAACTCCCTCGGCGCACCGGTCTTCTCAGTGATCTCCTCGAGCGTGTGCTCACCTTGGAGGATCGAGAACAGGGGGAGCATTTCCGGCGGCACGACGGGCGCATTGCCGTCGCCCCGGAGGTTGGAGGGGTCCCGGAGTGCCACGAGCACCTTCTTTTCCGCATCCTGGACGGCGATCGGTAGGAACGGACGGACATGCGGACGATCATGGTGGGCTGGCAGTGGATCCATGGAGTGGCGAGTGTAAGGCCGCCGTGGGGGATAACTGAGAATGTCGACCACATTCGTACCGAGCAGGCTGAATCCGCAACGCGAATGACCGATACATGGAGTCCGCGGCGCGTGAGGCCGAGGCTCCGTATGCTCGTCCGTTCTCGCCACACTCAGGAAACAACGCACATGTCTCGAATGCTCTTCTCGTCGATCCTTTCGCTCGGTGTCATCAGCGCGGCGGCCGTTGCCCAAACGCCCCAGCAGCCACCCGCACAGCAGCCACCCGCGCCTCCGGGCGTTGAAACGGACACTCCGGTTCCACATCCATCGCAGCCCAGTGTGGTTCCCTCAGGCACGCCCGCAGGGGACAGGACCTCCGGCAAGAAGCCAGCGGGAGGGACAACCGACGGTGTGCTCTCGACGCACAACCAGGGTGGTCGTGGGGTGCCCAAGGATGCAACGGCAACGAAGCAAGCTCCGGGCACGCTCGACTCGAAGGCCGTCGCGGCCGCAGGTGGTCAGCAGTTTCCTTCTGGTCCGCCACCGATCGTCTTTGAACCGGCGATTCTCAATCTGGGCGAAATGCAGGCCGATGTGCCCAAGACCGGCAAACTCACGATTCGCAATGTGACCGACATGCCTGTGACAATCACCAAGGCGATCCCCGGCTGCGGCTGCACGACCGCCAACGCGCCCAAGGATCCGATCCCCGCAGGTGGCGCCACCGA